>NZ_JBVPGU010000005.1:0-121749 GCF_055813795.1 Ignatzschineria sp. PL_is040 | reverse complement strand
CTCGATTATTGCTATATTTATGGCTTATTAAAGGCAATAAAAAAACCCTAGCGATTGCTAAGGTTTTAAAGGTTTGGCGGAAAAGGAGGGATTCGAACCCTCGATACGCTATTAACGTATACACCCTTAGCAGGGGTGCGCCTTCAGCCACTCGGCCACTTTTCCTTTCTGTTTATTCGCTAACTCTGTAGTGAATAGACGTACTATTATAGTAATTCTCTCCAAGATGTAAAGCGTTAAAATTGATCAATTGCTCTTCTCACTCTTTTCGCCTCGATCTTGAATTTTTTATCAATTTTCAAATGCTAATGCTCTTCGCTCCATCAGTTTTGCAATCATAATAAGAACAACATTCACCGCAAGATAGATCACGCCTGCCATCGCATAATATGTGATGGAATCATATGTTTGCCCTGTTAGCTCTCTTGCTCTTCCCATAATATCGAGAAGGGTAATTCCCTGTACAAGAGATGTACTTTTGAAGATCAGGACAATCTCATTGGAATAACTCGGTAGAGCGCGTCTTAGTGCAAGTGGAATAAGAATCTTCATCGCCTCAAAACGGCTCATACCTAATGCTAAACAAGCCTCCCATTGGCTCTTAGAGATATTCTTTACTGCGCCATAGAAGAGCTGAGCGGTATAAGCGGCTGAATTCAAAGAGAGTGCTAAGATTGCACAAAACCAAGCTTCCGAGAAGAGTGACCAGAGGAATGACTCTCTGATAAAGGTAAATTGCCCGGGCCCTGTATAGAAGAGAAAGATCTGCACTAAAAGTGGCGTGCCGGTAAAGAAGATAATAAAACCGCGTGCAATCTTTGCCTGCCAACGATTCTCCCATAGCGTTAAGATTCCCGTTAAGAGAAGCGCTAAAATAAATCCTAAAAAGAGGGCCGCTACCGTTAAGCCTAAACTGAGCGGAACCCCTTCTAAAATAAAGATAAAATGATCTAACATGCTCCCCCCCCTATTTCGCCGGCTCGTGATCATACTTGGTAATTCGATTGTAGAGAAGATCTTGTAGCTTCTGACTCACCAAAGAGATCACAAGATAGATCAACGCCGCCATCGTATACCAGGTAAATCCATCGGATGTTGCACTATAGATATAATCGGTCTCTTTCATCAACTCATGAACACCAATTAAGGAGACAAGCGCGGTATCTTTTAATAGAACCAACCACTGATTACTTAAGCCCGGAAAAGCGTGACGCCACATCTGCGGCATAATGATATAGAAGAAGGTTGCCGGCTTAGAGAGCCCTAAAACGGCTCCGCTATGCCACTGCTCTTTAGGCACGGCAAGTAGTGCGCCTCTAATCGTCTGTGAGGCATAAGAAGCATAAATTAAAGAGAGTGCAAATGCGCCTAAACCAAAGAAGAGATACTCCCCATAACTATCAAGAATTGAGAAGTAGAGATCGATCACTTGGGGTGGCCAGATCTCCTCATATTCCAAAAAGAGATAAGGAAGCCCCAATCCGATCAGGAAGATGACGATCAATTCCGGCAATGAACGAATAATCGATACAAAAAGGGTGACGCTCCACCTAACAATTCGCCATCGGCTCAACTCTAAAATCGCTAAGATATTCGCCCAGAGAAATCCCATCACCAATGCGATAATCGCCAGTAAAATTGTCGCTTTTGCCGCCACTAACATCGCTGCAAAATATTGACTGTTAAACAGATCAAAAATAGTTGTTAGTTCACTCACACTCTTCCCTCAAATTAAACAAACAAAAAGCGATGAACCTTCCATCGCTTTTTTCGCAGTTACGCATCTCACTGCCACTACTGTTGCTCAAACCATTTACTATAGATCTCATCATATTTACCGCTCTCTTTAACCTCTTTGAGCGCTTCATTGATCTGATCTAATAATTCAGTATTACGTTTACCAACGCCAATACCTAATCCTTGGCCGAAGTATTTAGGATCTGTCACCTTCTCACCCACTATTGTGAAGTTATCATTCTCTTTCATATAATCATTCACAACTTCACCATCACCAAAAACAACATCAACACGACCGATAGCTAAATCGCTCATAGCCGCCGGATATTGTGGATAGACAGAGACATCCGCCCCTTTGTAGGTATCGCGAATATATTGTTGATGCGTTGAGCCAGAAAGTACTCCAATTTTTGCATCTGCCACATCTTTGATCTGGTCTGCTTTATCCTTTGTTGTGATATAGATAGAGTAGTTTTGATAATAAGGGTCAGAGAAAGCAAGCTGTTTTGCACGCTCTTCCGTAATATCCATTCCTGAAATAACAGCATCATAACGACGTAGACGAAGATTAGGAATTAATGCATCAAACTCCTGTTCTGAGTAGACACACTCTTTCTCTAAAACGTTACATACTTCATTCATCAGGTCGATATCAAATCCTAATAACTCATTATTCTCACCTTTATATTCAAAAGGTGGATATGCCGGATTGGTTCCAACCACTAATTTATCTTGTGCATAGAGGGTTGTTGAACTCAATAATCCTGCGGCAACAAGTAGTAATTCTAATCTCTTTTTCATAATATTCTCCATCTATCTCTATTGTTATTTTCGATCTGTTCTCACAGCTTTTGATCTCTTTTTTGATCTGTTTGTTGATCTATCTTTGACATCTTTTTGCGATCTTTGCTGATCTCTTCACTCATCATCGGGCGCTTGAAATACAACTTGATATGACAGCGCGTCTGCAGCTGATGATGCCGGCACCTTCGCCCTCCTCATCATATCGCATCTATCGTAAAATGAGGAATTTAATGGGAGAGATATTGCTTAAATTGCTCTGTCTTTGGCGTTACAAACATTGAGGCATCTCCCTCTTCGATAACGCGCCCATTTTCCATATAGATCACATAGGTCGCGATACGTTTTGCAAAATCAACATCATGAGTTACGACGATTTGTGTAATTCCTGTTGTCGATAGCTCTTCAATAATCGCAGCAACTTGCGAGGTGATCTCCGGGTCGAGTGCTGCGGTTGGCTCATCAAAGAGAAGCACTTCGGGCTCCATCATAAGCGCCCGTGCAATAGCAACTCGCTGCTGTTGTCCGCCGGAGAGCTTTAGTGGATATCGCTCATCTAATCCCTCCAACTTAAGAGATCGAAGCGCCTCTAACCCCTTCTGCTTCGCCGCTTCTTGGCTCATTTTACCGAGTTTAACCGGCGCATAGGTTAAGTTTTGCAACACTGTACGATGGGGCCAAAGATGGTATTGTTGGAAGATCATCCCCACTTTTTGACGCAACTCCCGAATACTTTTTTCGGAGATCGACTGAGAGAAATCGAAATCAAATCCTGCAATCTCAAGCTCTCCCTCTTTTGGGCGTTCGAGTAGATTAAGGATACGTAATAAGGAGCTCTTCCCTGCGCCACTCGGCCCTAATAAAACAACGATCTCTCCCTCTTTCGCTTTAATAGATACATCGAAAAGTACTTGCGTATCGCCATAAAAATAGTTTAAGTGTTTCAGTTCAATCATTCTTCTATTATCTCTTTTCAGCCCGCAGGAACTTTGCAGAAGCCCTTATATCGCTTTTAGCAAAAAATTCGCAAAAGAGCGCATCAATCCGGGTGCGCTCACTCATTAGAATTATAAAATCTTCTTTTCAAACCTGTCTATTTTACGGTATTTTTTTCTTTCATGCAGAATCTTTTCATCATCATTTTCATTATAAAACAGGGGAAAAAGAAATCTCCCGGCAAATCTCTGCTAATATAAAATCTTTGCAACTAAAAACTGCTCAATTGATGCAATATTAATGAAAACTCTAGCGATATAACTGATGAAATAACTCGTAAAATAACCGGTAAAATAATCAGCAATGGAGCAGTCAAAATAGAGGTCGCAAATAGTAATAAGTAGTTGGTCATGAATAGTTAATGAACCGTACAGTTAATGATTCATTATTTAAATCATACGCTTATAAGTCATAGGCTGATAGATCATCAACCTACAGACCATAAAGTTTATAAGATTATAGATAAGTCAGTATGAACTGATAGATAAGTAACCTAATTAAATAGCAGATAGAAACAGATAGATAGTGATATGAAAAAAGCGCTTGTTGAAAAATTTTTAGATTCCCCCCATAAGCGGATTGCTCTGATGGGGATGAGTGGTGTAGGAAAGACCCATCTCTCCAAAAAGCTTCCCCCATCGGAATGGTTTCACTATTCGATTGATTATCGAATTGGCACACATCACCTTAAAGATGAAGTAAATGATTTTTTAACGCTTGAAGCGATGAAAAATCCACTCTTAAAGAGCTTAATTCAAAATCAAGCGATTTCAGTTGAATCTAGACTCTCTATTAGTAATCTCGCGCCGCTTTCTGCTTATTTAGGAATGGTCGGTAATCCTGCTGAAGGGGGGCAACCTCTGGCCCAATTTCTCGATCGTTTAGAGCGCCATCGTCTTGCTGAGATTGGTGCAATTGCCGATGTTCCCTACTTTATGGAGCGTGCAGAAAAGCGCTATCAACGCCCTAACTTCATTATCGATACCAGCGGTAGCTTTTGTGAAATTCAAGATGAGAAGAGCTGGGAGTTGATCGGTCAAAATGCACTATTGATCTATATAAAGGCATCAGAGAAGGCGAAAAACTATGTGATCGAGCGCGCTCAATCTCATCCTAAGCCGCTCTACTATCAAGCTTCATTCCTCTTACCTAAAATTGAGGAGTATCTCAAAACTCATCAACTGCAATCGGAAGCAGAGATTACGCCGGCACATTTTACCCGTTGGATCTTCCCCCAACTCATTGAACATCGGCTTGAGCTCTATGAGATGATTGCAGAGCGTTATGGTGTTACGATCGATGCCGAAGCGCTCTATCACGTTAAAGATCAAGATCAATTTTTCGCACTTATTAAGGAGTCTATCGATGCCCAATAATAATCCTGCCGGCGCCACTATTCAGCGTGAAACGACAGATAATCTCCATATCAAAGGTTATGCCCCACGCTTCTTTCGACTCAATGATGAGAGTGAATGGCATGAGCCGATTATGCTTCTAAACAAAGAGGTATTACACGGAGAACACTATTTGCCGGCAACATTTGAGCAATTAACAGAAGCTCATTTTGAAAAGTGGCTTGAATTGAAACCCACTGTTATTTTGATCGGCTCTGGCAATCAGATGCAATTTCTCGATCCTCAATGGCGGGCCTTTTTCTATCAACGCGGAATTGGTATTGAGACAATGGCCACAGAATCCCTCTGCCGGACATTTGCTATTTTAGCCGCTGAAGATCGCAATGCTTTAGGTGTCTTTTTTCCAATTGAGAAATAAGTCATTAAGTCATTACATTAAGCAATTGAGTAATTGAGTAGTTGAGTAATTAAGCAAATAAGAAAGTCTGTTGAGCGGCGGGAGAGAACGATTTCGCTCTTATATCAACCGCATGCCCGCAGGCCGGCATCGATGATGCCGAAAAAGTCCACTGACAATAGAGATTGCCAACTTGCCGGCATATGATTCATGGAAGTATGCAGTGGTGATCTCCGGCAACTCAACAACCCCTTTTGTTGTCATTAATGAAACCTGATAATGCTTTTGGCAATAGAGATCGCCCTCTGCCGGCATGTAGTTTCTGGAAGAACGTAATAGTAAGATCCGGCAGCGTTCAGCCTATTTTGTTTGATTGTTTCAAGCAATAAGAAAATCTATTGATCGGCGGGAGAGAACCATTTCGCTCTTATATCAACTGCATGCCCGCAGATTGGCATCAATGATGCCGAGAAAATCCACTGACAATAGAGATTGCCAATTTGCCGGCATATGATTCATGGAAGCATGCAGTGGTGATCTCCGGCAACTCATCAGCCCCTTTTGTTGTCATTAATGAAACCTGATAATGCTTTTGGCAATAGAGATCGCCCTCTGCCGGCATGTAGTTTCTGGAAGAACGTAATAGTAAGATCCGGCAGCGTTCAGCCTATTTTGTTTGATTGTTTCAAGCAATAAGAAAATCTATTGATCGGCGGGAGAGAACCATTTCGCTCTTATATCAACTGCATGCCCGCAGGCCGGCATCGATGATGCCGAGAAAGTCTACCGATAATAGAGATTGCCAACTTGCCGGCGTGCGATTCATGGAAGTATGCAATGGTGATCTCCGGCAACTCATCAACCCCTTTTGTTGTCATTAATGAAACCTGATAATGCTTTTGCAATAGAGATCGCCCTCTGCCGGCATGTAGTTTCTGGAAGAACGTAATAGTAAGATCCGGCAGCGTTCAGCCTATTTTGTTTGATTGTTTCAAGCAATAAGAAAATCTATTGATCGGCGGGAGAGAACGATTTCGCTCTTATATCAACTGCATGCCCGCAGATTGGCATCAATGATACCGAGAAAGTCCACCGATAATAGAGATTGCCAATTTGCCGACGTGTGATTCATGGAAGTATGCAGTGTGATCTCCGGCAACTCATCAGCCCTTTTAGAACTAAAAAATAAAACCACTCAAAAAGAGTGGTTTTTATAATGAACCAAAGGTTGTGAGTTGGTTCATAATAGTCCGCTGTAGGGTGTGAGCTACAGCAGATCTATTTCCGTTTTATGTTTCAGTCTTATTTACAGCTTTACGATTCTAGCAGGAATACCTTGTCGAACCGCAGCGCCTGTTGTCCAATCGAGCCATGGCGCAGGAATCGGTCTTGAAGGGTCAGCAATTGCTAGATCATTCAAGTTGAGTCCACTTCCCACATGTTGACTAAATTGCATCGGAACACCATCGATCATATGTGCTCTTGCCCCAACATCACGACGACCATAACCATGCTCTATCGCTAAAACACCCGGTTTTACGCCATCGAGAACCATAATTTGCGATTCTTGAGCCCCATTAGGAGATTCTATTCGCACTCGATCCCCATTTTGGACATTGAAGCGAAGTGCATCTTCCTCACTAATCGCGACAAAGTTAGTCGGCTTAATCATCCGTAAACGCAGTGTTGAACCGGAGGTACTACTCACAATATTCGATTTAAATGAGGTTAATGCTAATGGCCACTCCTCTTTTGAGAAGCGCTCATAAACCGAGCTACCATCTGAGAAACGGGGTGGATAGTAGGTCGGCGTTCCACTATAACGCTCCCCATTCGCAAAGTGACGATGAACCCCTACCGTCTCATTCCAGAGCTGTAGCGTCGGCGTCCATTTTTTCGTCATCTCATCCCCTTTCCAACCGGTATCGAAGTCGGCAAAGCGTCCACCACGCGCATAAACATAGGCAACGCGCATCTGCTCTTCTGGCTTCAAGACACGCTCAATCTCACCTTTGATGCGTTTAACACCGGTTAACTCCATCTCTTCACGATTTGACTCCGGTACGGCAGATCCATCAAATGCCATATTTGCCGCCGCACGCAGATAGAAATCTTCCGCATTATGGACGGGGTGACTATTTCCCTCATAATCTTTAATCGCATTCTCACCAAAGCCTGGTAATCCCATCTTTTTCGCCACTTCAATAAAGAAGAGTTCCATCGAAATTGGACGACCCTTTGCATCTTTCTCGACACGTGGCTCCACGATAGGCCATCTTGCAGTAGAGGTCTTAAAGGGAACGCCTGCCCATGCACTACCGAAGCCCCAGCTCTCAAAGTTATGAGTATCGGGAACGATATAATCTGCCATCGCTGTAGTTTCATTGATAAAGGCATCAATCGCCACAAAGAGTGGTAAGACTTTGGGATCTTTTAACTTATCGAGCAGTAATTGTCTAAAACCTGTAATACCATAGACCGGATTAGTCATATTACTGATCCACGCTTTGAGTGGATAAGGATCAGCATTGAGCGCGGAGATCAACATCTCTGTCGCCTGCCCTCCGGCAAAAGGATACCAAGGACGACTCGCCGGGTAAGGATTCTCACCACGCGCTACCTTCTCTTTATACTCAGTTGATGACTCATAAGGGCGCTTCGCGCGACCAATCATAATGCCTTTCGGCTGCACCATACCATCAAATTTTGTAAAATCGTAACGCGGACCCGGAGCATAATCGGCATATTTCCCACCATTAACATGCATTCCGCCCTTATAGTTCATATTGCCGATTAAAACATTGAGCGTTAAGAGTGACCAAGCATTATAGAAACCATTACCACTCATCATGCCACCATGAGTAATAATCGCGGCTTTATGTCCATGACTGGTAAATTTACGCGCCAATCCCTCAATCGTTGAGACCGGCACACCACAAACCTCACTATACTCCGCTAATGTCATCTTATCTGCAGAGCGTTTTAACATCGTAAAGCTTGTTGCAACCTCAACCTCTTCCCCATTTGCAAGTGCTACTTTGCCCGCATAATAGAGTTTACCGCGAAGCGCTTCATCGACATCCTTCAACTCACCCGTTACCGCATCAACCGCTAAGATCGGGCTCGATGCTCGATCGCCCCCCTCAATATCCGCAAGACGTAACATCTGACCATAAAGAGGACTCTTCTCATCAACAATCACAAGATGGGTTGCATTCGAATGACTCACAGCTTTCGCCGCTTCCATTCCTGCAGCTCCTGGCACGGTGAGATAATCTTCGTTATAACGCTTCTGATCGATAATGTAACGAATCATCGCCATCGCCATCGCCGAATCGGTCCCTGGAAGAATAGAGATCCAGGTATTATTCTGCGTTGCGAGCGTATTTGTCATCGGCAAGTTTGGCGCAACAACGGCATAACTAAACTCAGAAGCCTCTTTCGTTCTCGCACCTGCTAAGAGGCGACCTTGACGTTTAAAAGGATTCCCCGATTGTGCCGGCGATGTTCCCATAAAGATTGCAAATTCAACATTCTCAAGATCTGGCTTAGCATGGGCATTTTTTGCCATATCATTCATCAACGCACCTGATCCTAAACGATACGCTAGACCACAATAGGCTCCATGTGCAGTGAAGTTACGCGTACCGAACGATTCATTCGTAAAGCGCTTAACAAAGAATTCACGCCCTTCATTTCCGGCATTTGAGACTAAAAGTTGATTCGCCTTAACTCCAAATTCTGGATTTTGGGGATCGATCAAGGTCTCAAGATCACGAATATCTTTAAGCCCATCTACATGCCCTTCACCAAAGAGATCGCCACCATTGACCACTTCATCGATCAATTGCTCAAAGCTGATGCGCTCCCATTTACCTTCCCCTCGCTTTCCAACACGTTTTAAAGGCCAGAGAACACGATAAGGACTTGAAACAGATTCTCCCATCTGCGCACCACGCGCACAAGCCGTTGAACGATCATTAATGCCCTGATCGCCCCCTAACTTCACCCATGCCTCATCGATCGGCATATCGTAATTGAACTGCTCTTCACTCGATAATGGATGGTAAGGATTTCCGGCGATACGAATCACCTCATTCTTCTCCTTATCGACCCGCACCCGCACGCCACAAACGGTCCAGCATCCAAAACATTGGGTATTGGACATCGCTTGTTGCTTGTTCTGGATAAATTTGCCATCTTCGATATGCCCTTCCACATTGAGTGCATCACCAAAGATCGCATTTTTGGTCGGCTCTGCAGAAGTACCGGTGACAAGACCCTTCACCATATTCTTTGCTGTATTACTATAACCGACCGCAAATGCCGCTAAACCACCAGCTGCCGCAACTCCCTTAACAATGTTACGGCGCTTACGGCGTGCATCATCCTCAACATCGATATCTTGATGAGATTCCACCGCCTCTGTTGCCAGATCCATCTCTTCGATACCTTTTTTCAATTTATCATCACTCATCTTATTACTCCTATGGGTAGCAGCTACTCGATGCTCCCCCACAATTGATTATTTAACAGCTTTAAAGGTTAACCAGCGATCTTGAAGGAGGCTCCACACAACAATAACAAGCGTGAGCCAGAGTCCAAAGGTTGAAAGAATGCCTAAGAATCCGCTAAATCCCCAATCGAGATGGTAAGGATTAATCACCACATTATATTTCGGTAATGTCTGTGATTGCATTAAGATCGCCCAGCGGATCGTCCATGCTAATGAGAGCGAGCCGAGCGCTAGAAGAAGATCGATCCAGCGACAATTGATACGGCGCTTGTTAAAATTCACTAAGGTGTAGATCATCAAAACTAACCAATAGATCAGTAGACTTAAACCGATCGTAAACCAGACAGATCCTTTCTCGGGGAGGGATCTAAAAGCAGCGCCTGCCGGCGTATCACTCATCGCCCAGCCAATTAAAGTGAAGGCAACACCGATCAATCCGACCAATTGAAAGCGACTTAAAATCGCCGTATGATCTTGTCGTTGCGACCATCTTGAGGAGAGTGAATTCCACGCTTTAACACACATCGGTACAGCTTGAAATGCCGTAAAGAAGAGCACCCAAGGTAACCATGGTGTAAACCAGATCGGTTGTGAACGAAGCACATTGATCTCTTTACCGGTATAGAGAAGAATCATAAATGCGGTCACTAATAATCCCATCGAGGTCCATTGCAAACAGAATGAAGGATTGATACTGCCCCAGTGAAGCGCTCTAAACCACTTATAAGTTCCCTCTTTCGTACTATTCTCTCTTAAAAGAAGGAGAAATTGGATAATGAGAAACACGATAAAGAGGGGGACAAAGACAGCTCCGATCCACATCCATGACCAAGGAGCCATCTGGATATAGAAGTTAATAAAACGCCCCGGCTGATGAAGGTCTGCTAAAAGTGCAATAGGTCCGACAATGCCGGCAGTGATCCCAAAGCCCATCACCAATAGTTCAAGCCCTTTAAGCTCACCATGTTTCCACCATCTTAAGATCACGGCAATAAGGGCTGCTGAAGCGGCTAATCCGATAAAGAAGAAATATTGCACTGCCCATGGAAGCCAGGCAATCTCTTGAGGTAATGTCAGTAATTCACGAATCATAATACAATCTCCTGCCATAACATTGCTTGACCTTGAACTTGCGATTGGAATGCTTCATCTAGTCCAATATAGAAGACTTGAGGAATCGTTCCCTGCTCCGGCTTTAAGACCTTGATCTCATCGGCAAACTCCACAAGCATTTTGCTAATTAAGCTATTAGGATCTTTCATATCCCCAATAATTCGCGCGCCACCGACACAAGATTCCACACATGCCGGCAATAACCCTGCTTCTAATCGATGCGCACAGAAGGTGCATTTATCAGCTGTTCCTGTCTCTTCATTGATAAAGCGCGCCTCATAAGGGCAAGCTTGAACGCAGTAAGCACAACCGACACAGATCTTATTATCTACCACAACGATGCCATCTTCGCGTTGAAAAGTGGCTTGAGTTGGGCAAACAGGAACACAAGGAGGATTATCACAATGATTACAGAGTCTAGGTAAAACAACGTTAGTTGCTTGATCCTGCTCATAGCTGATCACCTGATATTGGCGTACCGTTGTTCTAAATTGTCCCGCCGGCATCTGATTTTCTACCGTACAACTCACAGTACAAGCTTGGCAGCCAATACAACGACGAAGATCGACAATCATCCCGTAGCGCTTATTCGGGTCACCCTCACGGCGAGGGGGTACGCGCTTCTCTGCGGCTCGTGCCTCTTTTAACGATACTACAGCAGCTCCGGCAGTTAAAGCGCCTAGCTGCTTAAGTAGATCACGGCGTGTAATATCCATCTAAACTCTCCTTTCATCTCTACTCTAGAATTGAGAGGATGACCTTCCTCTCTATATCCAGTAGTCGATTTGATATGCATTCCCAATTGATTGAATCTGCTACTACTTCGAATAACCGAATAACGTGGGCCATCCCACAAATTTTTTCATGCTCTTATGATCGCGACTTTTGTAAAGCCCCTCTATTGTGGTAAACCACATACCTGCTAATAAATTGATCTAGAGCAAGTCTCTCAAACTCGCTTTTCTGAGATTTTTTTGATCAAAAGAGTCAGATTTCCCACTATATTCAACAACTAAAAGAACAAGTTGCCACATGCCGGCGCGTGATTTTTGGAAAAGAGCGATGGCTATATCCGGCACCTCATCAGCCCTTTTTGTATGATTATTTGATTGCTTCAGCCCATAAGAGAATTTGTTGAGTGGCGGGAGGGAACCATCTCGCTCTTATATCAACTGCATGCCCGCAGAATGGCACCTTCAATGCCGAGAAATCAGATCGACACGATCGATACTTACCAGTAGTAATAAAGACCGCCATCTGCCGGCACGTAATTTTTAGAAATACGTGATAGTAAGATCCGGCTGCGTTCAGCCTCTTTTGTTACAACGAATAAAAAATTTTCAAACTCAGTATCGATATGGATCAGAACGGAGCGATATTTGCCAGTGATTGAGGTCGTCAACTTGCCGGCATGCAATTCATGGAAGCATGCAGTGGTAATCTCCGGCATCTCATCAGCCCTTTTTGTATGATTATTTGATTGCTGAGAATTTCAACAAATAGGCGAATCGCTATAACCTCGTTATAATATGCAAATGAGCAAATTTCTTTGATGTTATTGCTCCGAAATACCGCTTAACCCAATCATCCGTCTATGAAGATGCCGAAATTTCTATTGACTACCCCTAAAGGAGCGCAATTGTTGCCTTTACCTCAATCACTTCGATTTCGACTACTTCCATCAATAATGTTGATGCTGCTTAAAGGATTAATATTGGTGATATTAATGCTCGGCATCATAAACCCTACGGCTCTTGCGACTTCTAAATCAACCGCAGATACAATATCGAACCGACTGCCAGAAGTACCTTATCATTGTTCACCTATGGGCGACCGAACAGATCGCGACCACCGATCCCGCGTAACGATTGGTGTCTTAGCGCCCTACGGTGATGTTGCGGCTGAAAAAGAGTGGTGCCCCTGGATTACGGCGCTCAATCACGAGATGCCCGATCTTCATTTTGTCCTTAAACCACTACAGCTCAATAATATTGAGTCTGAAGTGACAAGTGGCGCGATCGATCTACTACTCTCCCATCAAGGTGTTTTTATGAACCTTCGTTCAAAAGCCTCCATGCGCTGGATGGCGAGCCTTGAAGAGAATATCCACTTAGAAGAGAGCCACGCTAAGATTGGAAGTGCCATCTGGGTAAAGGAAGAGAGCCCGATTCAGACACTCAATGATCTTCGCGGTAAGAGAGTCGATGCGGTCAGTCAAAATGCATTGGGAGGATTTCTCCTCGCTTACCATGAAATGATTCAAAACTCACCAACATTAGCCAAAGAGATCGCCTTTCAATATCGCGGTTACCCAATAGAAGCGCTCTTTGACTATTTGGCAACAGATGAAAATGATGCCATTATTGTTCCCGCCTGCCTCTATGAACGCCTTGAACGTCAAGATATTCTGCCTGAAGGGAGCTTTCGTCTCATCAATCCTAAAGAGATCGATGATTTTACTTGTCAAACCAGTACCAATCTTATGCCGAGTTGGTCGCTAGCAGCCCTCAATGGGATCGATCAAGAGACAGCAAAGCGAATTCAGAGTGCTCTTTTTCAATTTAATGATCCTGATCTCCCCTCCTGGCAACTCCCCTATACGCTAGCGGAGATCAATCAACTAGCGGCTGATATTAAACATTATGAGGAGCGAGAAACTCTCTTTGAGACCCTCTTTCGCTTAGCGATCACCCATAAGATCTGGCTTCTCTTCTTTGCTCTCTTTCTTCTGATCCTTCTCATTAACCACCTATGGCTGAGTTATGCCGCAACTAAACGCCGTAAAGCGCTCGATAATGCTTATAAAACGATGCATGATTATGAGATGATGCTCTCAAAAGCAGATCGTATGAATATTTTAGGCGAGATGGCAAGCGGTATTGGCCATGAACTCAATCAACCCCTCTCTACCATTCGCAATTATGCTGAGGGGAGTATTATGATTCTTAAAAAGAGTGACCAACAGCATCCCCTCTTAACTCCGCTACATAAGATTAATGAGCAGGTCTCACAATGTCACAATATTATTAAGAATCTGCGCTCATGGGCCAAGCCGGAGGAGAATAGTATTCGAGAAGAGGTCAATCTCCGCGCCTTTTTAGAGCAGATTATCGAAATTACCCGACTGCGGATGCATGGTCATATCGATATTCAGGTCGATATCCCCGAGTATTTCAATATTGTGATCACTCCTTCTATTTTGGAGCAGGTTTTAGCCAACTGCTTGATGAATTCCGCACAAGCAGGTGCTACAGTGATCGATATTCGCCTTAAGATCTATCCGCAATATATTAAACTCTTTCTCTTCGATAATGGTCCCGGCTTTACGCAAGCAGAGATCGATGCCCCCTTTGTTCCCTTCCGCACCTCTAAAAAAGATGGTTTGGGTTTAGGCTTAGTGATCTGCCAGCGTCTCATTGAGAGCTTAGATGGTAAATTACGAATCGATAATCGTCGTGATGGCGCAAGGGGCGCCGCCGTGAGATTGATCTTATCGCGAGAACTGACCCCGACCGATCAAAAGGAGCCACAATGAGTACTTTAACTGTCCATATTGTTGATGATGAGCCTGATGTGCGCGAATCGTGCCAATTTCTGGTATCTGCCCTCAACTATCCAACTGCGCTGTGGGAGGATGGTCGTGCCTTTATTGAAGGGGTCGATCTCACCTTACCAGCGATTGCGATTGTCGATCTACGCATGCCCAAGATGTCGGGAGATACGGTTATTACGATGCTAAAAAATCATCAAAGCCCAATAGGCGCCATTATTCTCACCGGCCATGGTGAAGTCTCAACAGCCGTAAAGACGTTAAAAGAGGGTGCTGTCGATTTCTTGGAGAAACCGATCGATCTCGACACCTTAATGAATGCGCTTAAAAATGCCGAGAAGGTGACACTCGCTCGAGCAAAACATAATGAATTACTCTCTCGATATGCGCGTCTTACAGAGCGTGAACAGCAGATTGCCGCCCTTGTCTATGAGGGATTAACGAATAAGGAGATTGCGCAACGAGAATCGATCTCCGTACGAACCGTTGAAGTGCAACGCGCAAGTGCGATGAAAAAGTTAGAGACCGAATCTCTTGCGGAATTTATCTCTACCCTCAATGAGGTCGATAACCTCCTCAAACCGAGTGAGTAGAAGGATCTAGAGATAATCTCCGGCAATAGAGATCGCCACCTGCCGGCGCGTAATTTCTGGAAGTACGCGATAGTGAAATCCGGCAGCGTTCAGCCTCTGTTGTTTGATTGTTTCAAGCAATAAGAGAGTCTGTAAAGCGGCGGGAGAGAACCATCTCGCTCTTATTACGACTGCACGCCCGCAGGTTGGCATCCCTGATGCCACGAATGAGTATCGATAGGGTAATAATGGTTACCGATGATAGTAGATCATCATCTGCCGGCACGTAGGTTCTGGAAGAACGCGATAGTAAGATCCGGCAGCGTTCAGCCTCTGTTGATTGATTGTTTCAAGCAATAAGAGAGTCTGTAGAGCGGCGGGAGAGAACCATCTCGCTCTTATTACGACTGCACGCCCGCAGAATGGCACCTTCAATGCCGAGAAAAAACCTATTAAAAATGACCTATTAAAAAATGATTATTGCCGGCAATAGAGATTGCACATGCCGGCGCGAGATCTCTGGAAGAATGCGATCGTGAAATCCGGCAGCGTTCAGCCTTTTTGTTTGATTATTTCAAGCAATAAGAGAGTCTGTAGAGCGGCGGGAGAGAACCATCTCGCTCTTATTACGACTGCACGCCCGCAGGTTGGCATCTTTGATGCCACGAATGAGTATCGATAGGGTAATAATTGTTACCGATGATAGAAGATCATCATCTGCCGGCATACGATTTCTGAAAGCATGCAGTGGTGATCTCCGGCAACTCAGTAATCTCTTTTGTTGTCATCAATGAAATCAGATAATGTTTTCGGCGATAGAAGATCGCCACCTGCCGGCGCGAAATTGATGGAAGTACGCAATAGTGAGATCCGGCAGCGTTCAGCCTTTTTATTTCAATCAATGATTCTTAAGAAGATTTTAGAGCGGGAACAACCATCTTATTCTTTTCACCACCGCATGTCCGAAGAATGGCATCTTGATGATCAATTGTTTTATCTATTTGAAACAATGAATCAGGAACTGCTATATACTTGAGAGGGCAATTCTGCTACTGTTTATACGGTTTTATTGAGGGAGTATTTCATTGACTGCCACGTCATTGACACAACAAGCGAAAGAAGCGCTAGCGAAATATTTTGGCTATAGTGAGTTTCGTCCTGGCCAACAGCGTCTGATCGATGCCATTTTATCCGGCAAAGATGCCTTAGGTATTATGCCGACAGGCGGTGGTAAATCACTCTGTTATCAGATCCCGGCACTCCTACTTCCTCATGTAACACTGGTGGTCTCCCCACTTATCTCGTTGATGAAAGATCAGGTCGATTCTCTTACCGAAATCGGTATTCCGGCAACCTTTATCAATAGTACGCTCGATGAGGAGACCTTTGTTCAAAGACTTATTGCGATTCGGCAAGGTCGCTATCAATTGATCTATATCGCCCCGGAACGACTCAATAGCCAGCTGATCCGTAATCTCTTCTCCGCCGTTAAAGTGAGCTTTATCGCCGTTGATGAAGCGCATTGCATCTCTAAATGGGGACACGATTTTCGCCCCGCCTATGGAGAGATTATCGATTTTCTCCACCAACTTCCCTATCGCCCTCCTGTTGGCGCCTACACAGCAACAGCAACAACCGATGTGATCGAGGAGATCAAAAATCTTCTACAACTCCAAGATCCCGTAGAATCGATTATCAGCTTCGATCGTAAAAATCTGATCTTTGAGGTCTTAAAGATCTCCAATAAACGCGATTATATCCTTAACTTTATTCGCCGATTTTACCCCAAAGATTCAGGCGTCATCTATTGTGCGACTCGGAAGAATGTAGAGCTACTCACCCAATTTTTACAAGATGCCGGCATCAATGCTTTAGGCTATCACGGGGGCATGAGTAGTGAAGAGCGAGAAAAACATCAAAATGCCTTTATCTATGATGAAGTGGAGATTATTGTTGCCACTAATGCTTTCGGGATGGGGATCGACAAATCAAATGTCCGCTTTGTGATCCACTACAATATGCCCCAAAATATGGAAGCCTACTATCAAGAGGCAGGAAGAGCAGGAAGAGATGGGGAGCCGGCACATTGCCTACTACTCTACTCACCACGCGATATCTCTAACCAGAAATATCTCATTGAGAATAATGAGTTTCTAATCGATCCTGAACGAAAACGGATTCTCTACCAAAATCTGCAATCGCTCATCGACTATTGCCACTCTGAAGAGTGCCTGCGCGCTGAAATTTTACGCTACTTCTCTGAAACCCCCACTTTTGAAAGTTGTGATAATTGCGGCAACTGCACCAATACGACACCGAAGATCAATATCACTATTGAGGCACAAAAGATCCTCTCTTGCGTCTATCGAGTAGAACAAAATTATGGTATTACAACGGTCACACAAGTCTTAAAAGGTTCGAAAAATCGCCAAATTATCGAGCGCGGTTTAGATCAAGTCTCCACCTATGGCATTATGAAAGAGTATCCAGAGCGAACCATTCGGGAGATGATTATGACATTAATCGCTCGAGGCTATCTCTATCAAACACCTGATGCGCGCCCTATTTTACGACTCAAATCGGCGGCTAAAGCGATCTTAAAAGGGGAGAAGCAACTCTTCTACCGCCAAGATCTTATCGCTCATCGCACTGTTACCGATCCCGGCAGCCACTATAAATCCCCCTTCTATGAGCCGCTCAAAGAGCTCCGCCTCTCCCTTGCGCGCGAACGCGATATTCCGGCATATGCGATCTTTACCGACGCTACTTTACGGGAGATCTCAGAAAAGCGCCCTAAAACACCGGGAGAATTTCTCAACATTCGGGGTATCGGCATGAAAAAACTCGACCAATATGGCTCGCTCTTTATCGAAAAGATCAAAGAGTTGGAAGCAGGTGAGAGCTCTGCAAGCTAATCTCTCAGCATACGAATCTAGTTTAGCACTCACTAAAACTTAGCAAACAGCTTCTTTTAAGATATCCCTCTGTCAGTTAGAGATGGTGCGCATAATCGTAGAGGGCAAAACCTTGTAATGCTTCATCAAAGTTTTTACCCACAGCTAGGACCTTAAAGCGCTCCCCCATCTCTTCAGGATGGACGAGTTGCTGCACTTTTTGGGAGAGCTCATACCAGCCGATATCATTCTTATCCCCCTTTTCCGCTAAAGCCTCCTGCTCTGCTTTCACCATCTCTTGCAAGCCATTCCCCATCAAGAAGTAAGCTTGTGCAGTATAGCCTAAGAAGGTTAACCCCATCTCCACAAGAAGCGTTGCAACCTGGGTGAAATTAACATTCGCTGTGAGATCTTGCAGCCCTGGGTAGAGATAGAAATCTTCATGAGCACGATGTTTATAGTGAGCAATCAAGGTGCCAGTCGTGCGCTCTGGGCGATAATATTCTCGCTCGTCATAGCCGTAATCGATAAAGAGCGCAACACCCTTCTCAAGATGCTCAAAGAGCGAGGGCAACCATGATTCAAGCGTAGGACAATACTCTGTCTCCGTCCCCTCTAAGAGGGTATATCCTTTATCAAGCAATGATTGATAAAATTGTCGCAGTGATGCATCAGCAGCTCTCAATTGAGAGACAAAACGGACACTACGACTCTCCTCATCAATTGCAATATCTACATCGATATAGTGGGGCTGACCATCCTCAATTTTAAAGCGCTCAACCGCTAAAGCATCCAATACTTCATTAGCGATAATCACCCCATTCCACGCCTCTTGTGGAGGGGCATCGAGCCATTCAACCTGATCGATATACTCCGGTAAACTCTCTGCAATGAGGGCTCTTTGTCGTGCTTTTAGATCAGGCGAGACCTCTAAAATAAGATAACGCGTTGGCAATTGCTTCGCTGCTTTTAAGGCTAAAAGAAGATCGCGCGCCATTGTGCCATTGCCGGCACCAATCTCTAAAATATCAAAGGTATCGACTTGAGAGTTCTTGGTAGAAGATTGCATCAAGCGCTTAATCTCTTCTACTTGATTTGCCAATGAGCGAGAAAAAAGATCAGAGACAAGTGGCGCGGTAATAAAGTCTCCCGCTTCACCAAAAACAGCTTGAGGACCGGTATAGTAGCCAAGCTTAGGATGATAGAGTGCTAAATTGAAAAAGCGCGAAAATGGCATCGGTCCCTTTTCACGAATTTCAGCAATTATCTCTAATGCCAACTCAGTTGAGAGCGCTAACGCCTCTTCTGACGGAACCGGTAACTCTTCTTCAATCTTTTGATGACTAAAACGTTGCACTCATCTTCTCCTATATGAACTTTTACAAATGGTGACTTTCGACTCTCATTCAGATTTAAAGGTTATTTAAAGGTTATTTAAAGTTACTACTTCAAACTTACTGCTTTAAACATACTACTTTAAACATATTATTTAAGCTTGTTATGTAAATCTGCTGTTTAAAGATTAAAGCGCATCAACTTTACCAAACCCGCGACTATTACGCTCAACCTTCACCATCTGCCCTGGGAAGATATCGACATTTCCAGGAACAATTACAGGAATATGTCCTCGATCTTCTGTCTCAACACTAATTTCAGAATCTCCCGCTTCATTCACCATAATTGAAGCGACTCGCCCCTTACCACGATAGCTTCCTTGTCCATCATTGAGTCCTGCAGCACAACCGGTTACGAGTAAGAGAAAGCTACAAACGAGTACTACTTTTTTCATCATCTTCATCCTTAATTTATGATATTTATTCTGAGTTTCATTCTGGATTTTATTCTAGATTTTACTCTGATTTTCATCCTGATATCTCATCTTCCCCATCATTTCGTCACCGAAATCGGAGTAACGCCAATATAGGTTAATAGATCCGGGGTAATCTTAATATTGACACCCCGCTGACCACCATTGATATAGAAGCTCTCTAACTGAAAAATACTCTCTTCTGCATAGATGGGAAGATCAGCCTTAATCCCAAAGGGAGATGTTCCCCCAAATTGGTAGCCCGTCCATTTATGGGCATATTCATAAGGTGCCGGGCGAATACTCTTTACCCCTAAAATTTTTCGTAACTTTTTAGTATCGATGGTGTGATCGCCATGTTGCAAAACCATATAGCCATGATGCTTCTCATCCATAAAGACGATACTTTTAATCACTTCATAAGCAGGAACACCGAGAAAGTTAGCCATAAATTCGGCCGTTCCCTCAATCTCCCCGGTACATTGAAATAGCTGATATGGCAATTGATGCCGATCTAGATAGAGCGTTGCCGGCGTCTTCACCCGTTCCGATTCTGCTCGTTTCATCGATAACTCCTCTAATCTCTAAAAGAAGAGATCTCTCTTATCAAAGACCCTAAGGTTCGATAAGAGAGATCTATCTGTTCCATTTTACTTATCTGCTAACTGATTTGCTGAATGATTCTCTGAATGATTCGCTGACTTAGTCACCTTGAGGTGCCGGAGCATCTGCTTTAAGTGCGCGATTATTGCGAGGTCCACTATTACGGCGTGGACGACGAACATTACGACGTGGGCGACGTTTCGGTGCTGATGATTGCTCTTCACCATGACGATTGGAGCCCTCTGCCTCGGCAGTAGGTTGTGTGCTCTCTTTTTGAGGTGCTTTTTCAGGGGTATTCTCAGGCGCTTTATCCGCTACTGGTGATTGCCCTTTATGCTCTTCATTGCGCTCATTACGTTCATTACCCTTCTCTCCTTTCTCATCATCTTGACGACGGCGACGCGGCGTTCGACGCGCTGAACGATTATCACGCTCATTACGATCTCCCGTACGGCGATTGTTGCGCGGGGTTCTTCCTCTACGATCACGACGTTTTGGCGCTTCCACCTCCGGTGTAATTAAGAGCTCTTCTGTGATGCTCTCAACCGGAATCTCCTCTTTGATGTAATCTTGAATATCCATCAATGAGTAGACATACTCTTCACAAGCAAAGGTAATTGCGGTACCTTCTGCGCCGGCACGCGCCGTTCTTCCGATACGATGAACATAATCTTCCACATCTTGGGGAAGGTCATAGTTGAAGACATGCGTCACATCAGGAATATGGAGTCCACGTGCAGCAACATCTGTTGCCACCATGATAGAGAGCTCCCCATTTTTAAACTCTTCGAGTAACTTTTCACGGCGATTTTGTGGAATATCTCCTGAGAGAACCGCCGCCTTATAACCATTGGCATTGAGCGATTCAAAGACCTCATCCGCTGCACGCTTGGTATTTACAAAAACAATGGAGCGCTCTGCTTTCTCATGCTTTAAAAGACCAAAGAGGAGCTTGATCTTCTCATCTGATGCAACATGATAGAGCCTTTGGGTAATGCGCGATCCTGTCAACTGTTCTGACTCAACTTTAATCAGTTTCGCATCATTCATATGCTCATAAGCGAGCTCTAAAATACGCTGAGAGAAGGTGGCAGAAAAGAGCATATTTTGACGCTTTTCCACTTTTGGCATCTGCCGGAGAAGGAAGCGAATATCGCTAATAAAACCGAGATCGAACATTCGATCTGCTTCGTCGAGAACAAAGACCTCAACATTACGAAGGTTCAGTTTTTTCTGCTTAAAATAATCTAAAATTCGGCCAACAGTACCGATTACAACATCAGGATCTGCCTCTAATGCCTCATTCTGTGTACCATAAGAAGCACCGCCATAGAGCAATGCATATTTCAGACCGGTATAGCGTCCAAGCATCTCGGCATCGCTATGGATCTGCACTGCCAATTCTCGCGTTGGGGCCATAATAATGGCATAAGGGCCTTTCTTGCCCTCTTCTACCGGCACTGTCATGAGGTGGTTTAAGGTCGCTAATAGGAAAGTTGCAGTTTTCCCTGTCCCTGTTTGCGCTTGGCCGGTGACATCCTTCCCTGCTAATAGATCGGGGAGTGCCTTCTCTTGAATTTCGGTACAGTAGACATAACCGTTATCCTCCAAGCTCTCTTTCAGTGAATCATGTAAATTTAAATCTGCAAACTTCATAGAAGTTAATAGTGGTTTTCCCATAGGTATTGACCTGAGTCCTCAGTTAATCTGTTCTTCAATTAATTATATTAATGACAGTGGTTGAAATTTTTATCACGTTCGAACCTTGTCATTTCCCCATTTTTCGGGTGTAATACCAAGGTATTATCATATTTTATAAAGAAAATTCCAAATCTAATTTTGGATATCTTGATCCATTTCTCAGGGGAGAGTAACAATGAGTAATTTAGTAAATGCAACTGATGCAACCTTTGAAGCGGAAGTTTTAAAAGCAGAACTTCCTGTTCTCGTTGATTTCTGGGCTGATTGGTGTGCGCCATGCCGTATGATTACACCGATCGTTGAAGCCGCTTCAGAAGAGTATGCAGGTAAATTAAAAGTGGTCAAACTTGATGTACAAAACAACCAAGACACCGCTGTTAAATTCCAAATTCGTGGTATTCCTGCATTAATGATCTTCAAAAATGGGGAGATCGTGGGTCAACATGTTGGTGCACTTAACAAAGCACAATTAGCACAATTTATTGATAGCCATCTCTAATAGATGCGTTATTTTGGTAGTGAGAATTCTCTACTCATCTCATGTGAAATGTAAAGAAAGTTCAATATTTCACCAGAAACGATAGCAAAAGATTTAAAAGCCGGTCATAGTGCCGGCTTTTTTGTTGTTTTTTTCAGATCGGTATTCTCAATGCCGAGAATCTTCTAGTAATCGAATGATTGCTCTCTGCCGACGCAAGATTGGTGGTAGTACGTGATAGTAAGACCCGGCAACGTTCAGCCTCTTTTGTTTAATGGATTCAACTCATAAAAGAATCTGTTGAGCCGCGGGAGAGAACCATTTCGCTCTTATTACAACTGCATGCCCGCAAATCGGCATTTTCAATGCCGAGAATATTCTAGTAATCGAATGATATTGACCGGTGAATAAGTTCACCTACTTGCCGGCATGCGATTCATGAAAACACGCAGAGGTAATCTCCGGCAACTCATCAGCTTTTTCTTGTGACAATTGAAATAAGATAATGTTTCCGAGCAATAGAAAATCGCTCTCTGCCGGCGCAAGATTGGTGGTAGTACCCGATAGTAAGACCCGGCAGCGTTCAGCCTCTTTTGTTTAATGGATTCAACCCATAAGAGAATCTGTTGAGCCGCGGGAGAGAACCATCTCGCTCTTATTACAACTGCATGCCCGCAGTTCGGCATCTTCAATGCCGAGGTATCCTATTGAGATATTAAGGATATCTACCGACAATAGAAAGATCATCCTCTGCCGACAATAGAAGATGCCCCTCTGCCGGCGCAAGATTGGTGGTAGTACGCGATAGTAAGACCCGGCAGCGTTCAGCCTCTTTTGTTAATCAAAGCCTCTATAAAGATACTTTTCATTTATCAGTTGTCCTTAAATCACGTATAATAAGCTCCTTTAAACATTTTTTATTACAAGCCTTTTAGTTAAAAGAATCCTTTTGCACCCTCCTCTTCATGATTCTTTATCTTAACAATGCTTGTATCTATTCCCCCTCACTACTGATCTACAAGCTGAAGGATCAATCAACTTATAAGATAGATGGAGTAATTATCTAGATGGAACTTATCAATACACTCAATCACACTATTAAAGATCTTTCCGAGAGAGCCGCTGACCTTCGGAGGTATCTTTGACTTCGATCTCAAACAAGAACGCCTAACTGAAGTCTTAATGGAATTAGAAGATCCCAACATCTGGTCCGAAAATCCAGAAAAAGCACAAAAGTTGGGACAAGAACGCGCAACGCTCGATGACTTTGTCAATGGAATGTTAGCGTTACAAAATGGGCTTGATGATGCCAAAGATCTCGTTGCCTTAGCAAAAGAGGAGAATGATGAAGAGACGCTTTTGATGATTGAGGCCGATCTTCTTGAGTATCAAAAAAAGATTGAGCAATTTGAATTTAAACGCATGTTTAGTGGCGAGATGGATGGTAATAACGCCTTTATCGATATCCAAGCCGGTGCCGGCGGTACCGAAGCGCAAGATTGGGCCTCGATGGTGCTTCGCATGTATCTTCGTTGGGGTGAGCATCATGGCTTTAAGACTGAGCTATTAGAAGCCTCTCCCGGCGATGTTGCCGGCATCAAATCAGCAAGTATCCGTTTTGAGGGCGATCATGCTTTTGGCTGGTTACGCACCGAAACAGGGGTTCATCGCTTAGTGCGAAAGTCACCTTTTGATTCCAATAATAAGCGCCATACCTCATTCTGCTCTGTCTTTGTCTCCCCCGAGATCGATGACAATATTGAGATCGATATTGATCCTTCCGATCTTCGTGTCGATGTCTATCGCGCATCAGGTGCCGGCGGTCAGCACGTTAACGTGACAGAATCAGCGGTTCGTATTACCCATATCCCCACCGGAGTGGTTGCTCAGTGTCAAAATGAACGCTCACAACATCGCAATAAAGATGTCGCAATGCAACAATTACGCTCTAAACTCTATGAGTTAGAGATGCAGAAGAAACGAGATGCCGCAGAAGCACTGCAAGATTCCAAAGCGGATGTGGGCTGGGGAAGTCAGATCCGCTCCTATGTTCTCGATCAAGCGCGCATTAGAGATCTTCGTACCGGCTATGAGGTGGGAAATCCACAACCTGTCCTCGATGGTGATCTTGATGACTTTATCGAAGCGAGCCTGAAAATGGGGCTATAATGTGATTATTCACCATCACGATCGATAGCAACTCCGGCAATTGAGACAAACAGTGTTATAAAGGTGAAACTATGCACCTAATAGCAAACAATTTCAAAAGGAAGATGCTACAATAGCCCCCGGAACGAAAAAGAGAAAGAGCAGTCTTACCCGCTGCTCTCTTTTTTCGCTAATTATTATACTTTTTTATAGTATGTTTAATAAGAAATAATGACGTAACACTCGATCGATGATCGATGATCGATGATCTCTGATCGAAATGAATTCCAATATTCAGACTCCATCAGAAAAATAAGATAAACAAGATCGATAGAATCACTACTAGGAACTGTTAAAACGATGTCAAAAATAGAAAATCATGCTGAGAATCGAGACGAAAATCGAGAAAATTTTACGCCTCAACCGAAGAGATGGTATTACGGCTGGACCATTGTCATTGCCGCGGCACTCTTAACGATGTTTACCGTTGGAATGCGCATGAGTATCGGCCCTTTTGTGATTCCAATGAGTGAAGGATTAGGTATGAGTCGCAGCACTCTTTCAGCAGTGATTGCTTTTGGAATGCTGATCTATGGCTTTGGAATGCCCGTTGCCGGCTTCTGCGTCAATCGTTATGGGACGCGCACAACCTTAATCCTAGGGGCAATTATGGTCTCTATCTCACTCATCTTGACAGTCTATACTCATAATATCTGGATCTTTGCCCTAAGCTATGGCGGACTTCTCTCCTTTGGGCTCGCCTTTACAAGTCCTGTTGCTTTTACCCAATTGATCAGTAGTTGGTTTATTGCCAAAAGAACAATGGCGCTCCTCTTTCTCTCTACCGGTTCGATGGCGGGAATTGCGATATTAACCCCTCTCTTTAGCCAAACTATTCAATCCTTTAGTTGGGAGAGCACCTTAATCGGTTATGCTATTCTCTTTACCATCGCCGCCCTCTTTGTTGCCTTTGCCATTATTCGCGGTACACCACCACAATATGGTGATTTAATAACAGAGAGTGAGATCAAAGCGCATCAAGCGAAGATCGCAGCCCGCAACAAGGTGAAGAAGGGAGAGAGCTATCGCTTGCGTGAAGTCTTCTCAACTCAGCCTTTCTGGTTACTGGTGATCGGCATCTTTGCTTGTGGCTTTAGCATGTCTCTTTTAGGAACCCACGCCGTGCCGATGTTAATCGATCATGGTTTTAGCCGAGATGTGAGTGCTTTTGGTGTCAGCCTGATCGGTCTTGTAGCAATCTTTAGTACCGTGATGCTTGGGAGAATCAGTACCCATGTGGATCATAAATATATGTTAGTGGCGATCTATGCTGTTCGCGGTGTTGCCTTCTTTTTACTGGTGATGGTGTTAGCGCCTTGGCAACTCTATACTGTTGCCATTGTGGGTGGCCTTGTCTGGGCCGGCAATATGGGCATCTCTTCAGGAATGCTTGCCGATATCTATGGCGTTAAATTGGTGGGGATTCTCTATGGTCTCGCTTTTATTGGTCATCAAATTGGCGGGACATTAAGCTCTTGGTTAGGTGGTTGGGCTTATGAGACCTATGGCTCGCACTATATCACCTTCTGGCTAGCAGGATTCTTCCTCATTGTGGCAGCGATCGCTTCCATGATGCTCCCTAAAAAAGCACAATATGAGAGTTCCATCGCGAAAATAGCCCGATAAGATATGAGTAAAGATGCGAGAGAAAGTAGAAGAGAAGATTAATCGGTCTTAAGCTTATGTTAAACTCTCTCCTTCTGATCCTGCTCCATCGTGATACTGCATCACTTTCTAAAATAAGGGTCAGGATAAGTTTCTAATATCTGTAAGGAGAAGTATATGAGCCGAGCTAAAACCCAATTTGTCTGTCGTGATTGTGGTGCCATTGCCCCAAAATGGGCGGGACAATGCTTAGATTGTAAAGCATGGAACTCTATCGAAGAGATGGTGGTGGAAACAACTCCTACGCGCCTCTCGGGTTACTCCGGTACTGCCGGCGCTACAGGCGTGCAGATCTTAACAGATGTACAAAAAGAGAAGTTAACTCGCTTTTCTACCGGTCTTAATGAACTCGATCGTGTCTTAGGAGGTGGCTTAGTCTTTGGCTCTGTTGTTCTAATCGGCGGCGATCCCGGAATTGGTAAATCGACCATTCTCCTTCAAACCTTAATTCATCTCAGTCATCAGGGGAAGAAGGTTCTCTATGTGACGGGGGAAGAATCACCAAGTCAAGTTGCACTACGCGCCGAACGCTTACAGCTCGATGGTTCCAAACTACAACTTCTCTCCGAAACCAATGTAGAGAAGATCCTCCGCGTTGCTGAGCCGATGGATCTTGACGTTATTGTAATCGACTCTATTCAGACCATTTTTACAGAGCTCCTCAACTCAGCCCCCGGTAATGTGGGCCAAGTGCGAGAGAGTACTGCCCTACTTACACGATTTGCAAAGCGAACAGGAACATCGATCTTCCTAGCAGGTCACGTGACAAAAGAGGGAGCAATTGCCGGCCCGAGAGTCTTAGAGCATATGGTCGATTGCGTTCTCTATTTTGAAGGAGAGGTCGATTCCCGCTTCCGTATTATGCGCTCCTACAAAAATCGTTTTGGTCCTCTCCATGAGATTGGTGTCTTTGCTATGACCGAAACAGGCCTTCGCCCTATTAGCAATCCTTCGGCAATCTTTCTCTCACGTCAACCAGATCGAAGTTCCGGAAGTGTCATTATGGTGACCCGAGAAGGTACGCGGCCCCTCCTGATAGAGATTCAATCTTTAGTGGATGATTCCCTCGGCGGCCAACCGCGACGCGTTACTTTAGGTTTAGAGCAGAATCGACTCACCATGCTCCTTGCCGTTCTCCATCGTCATGCCGGCATTGCGATGCTCGATCAAGATGTCTATGTCAACGCGGTAGGCGGTGTTAAAGTGACAGAAACGGCCTCAGACCTTGCGGTCATTGCCGCCGCATTTTCGAGCTTTCGTAACCTCATTCTCCCATCCGATCTTGTCGTTTTTGGAGAGATCGGTCTTGCCGGCGAAGTTCGCCCAGTTCCGCATGGTGAAGAGCGACTGAAAGAGGCAGCCAAGCATGGCTTTAAACGCGCTATCGTTCCAATAGCGAATAAACCGAAGCATCCTATCCCCGATATGGAGGTAATTGGTGTTACGAAGATCAATGAATTGATGGATCATCTCTAAGCGATAAGTGGTCTGAATCAGATAAACAATTCAATCAATTGATTCAATCCCCCCTTTTCTTAACCCTCAACTATGAAGTGGGGTAAAATGGCGTTGTCAGAAACAGATATGATCTGTAGCGCTGATTTAAAATCACTCATAAAGGGAAGATCTCAGATATGACAGCACCATCGACCGTAACGATAGAGCAGCAACAGAGAGAGAATCAACACTTCAATCTCGCCTGGATTCGGGTGATTGCCCTCGCCATTGCTGCCTTTGTCTTCAATACGACAGAATTTATTCCGATCGCACTTCTCACCGATATTGGTGCGAGTTTCAATCTGCCGGCAGAAAAGGTGGGGATTATGATCACCATCTACGCTTGGGTTGTGGCGCTCGCTTCACTCCCCTTGATGCTTCTGGTAAGCAACTTTGAACGAAAACGGCTTCTCACCTTTATCTTTATTGTTTTTGTCATCAGCCATCTGGTGACCTTTATGGCCTCTAGCTTTACCATCTTAATTATTGGACGGGTCGGTGTTGCTCTCTCTCATGCGGTCTTCTGGTCTATTACCGCAGCACTTGCGATTCGTGTTGCCCCTTTAGGTAAAAAATCACAAGCTTTAGGTATTTTAGCGACAGGAACGGCTCTCGCAACCGTTTTAGGTATTCCTCTTGGGCGTATTATTGGGCAGTTGGTAGGATGGCGCTACACCTTTTTAATTATTGGTATTGCCGCTCTAATCACGCTCATTGTGCTCTACATCGTTTTACCCCGCTTACCTAGCCAAAATGCAGGCTCAGCTAAGAGTCTTCCGATTCTCTTTAAACGCCCTGCACTTGTAGGTATATTTATCTTAACGGCGATTGTCGTCACGGCACACTTTACCGCCTATAGCTATATTGAACCCTTTAGTGAAAGTATTGCTAAAATATCCCCCAATAAGATCACCATTTTGCTCTTAATATTTGGTGGCGCCGGCATTTTAGCGAGTATTATCTTTAGTAAACTGAATAATCAACATCCGCTCTCCTTTCTTCCGCTCTCAATTTTAGGGCTCTCAATCTCTCTATTTTTAATCATGCCGAGTACCTATCTGGCCGATGGGCTCCTCTACCTCTCCCTCTTTTGGGGAATCTCCATGACCTGTATCGGCTTAGTACTCCAACTCAAAGTATTAGAGCTCGCCCCAGATGCAACCGATATCGCCATGTCGATCTTCTCCGGAATCTTCAATATTGGGATCGGAGGCGGTGCTCTAGTAGGAACAATAGTAATTAGTAAAATGGGAATTTCGAGCATCTCTTGGGTCGCTTTTGCAATTAGTCTTGTTGCCCTCCTCTTGACGCTCTTCCTCTTTATCCGCTATCGCACAACCTTTATTAAAGCGAGCCAAACAACAACGGATGTCATTATCCACTGATAATGATGATCGATGGTTGATCGATTGATCGATTGATGATTGATGATTGATGATTGATTATCAATATTTGTTAAATTTTTAGATCTGTTAGAGATTATTAATATTCATATAACATTTTCATACAACATGAATGGGAACTTTACTTTAAATGAATGATCATACGCCAACTTTAAAAAGCCGACGCCCTCTCAACTGGGCTTTTATCCCTATCGCACTGATTGTGATTGTTCTCGGCATTATGACTGCCGGCTACTACAATAGTGTGCAAAATCTCGATGAAGAGCAGAAAGCCGCGGCAGCTGAAGTGATCAACCAGTATAAGCGTCGTGCCGATCTGATCACCAATCTTGCTAAAACAGTCAAAGATTATGCCAAACATGAATCGCAAATCTTTACCGATATTGCGACAGCGCGAGCCTCTCTCAATAAGATGGCGGTCTCACCTGCCGATTTAGAAGATCCTGAAAAAAGAGTCGCTTATGAAAAGGCAGAAGCGATGTTAGGAACACAACTCTCGCGACTTCTCATCTTCGTGGAGAATTATCCCGATCTTAAAGCGAGTCAACTCTATCAAAATTTAATGGTTCAACTTGAAGGAACAGAGAATCGGATTGCAGTAGCACGGAATCGTTATATTGATGCTATTCGCAACTACAACACCACCATTCGCCAAGTTCCCTATCTCTTTGTGGCAAAAATCTTCGGCTATCAACCTATTCCGCAATTTAGCGTGGAAGACCCGACGATCGATCAAGCGCCTATTCTTGAGTTTTAGAACTTAAATAGCATTTAAAGAATCCGATTTAAATAATCAGATTTAAAGAGTAAGTTATAGAGAATCTATAGATAGATTGTAGAGGGATGATAGAGTCTCTGGGCTTGAAAGAGGTTGATCGATTATTGAAACGACATTAGGTGAAATGATGAGGATAAGAAGAGATACATTTAACAATCTACGGAAAGTAGGTGAAATAGCAGGGATAGGAGAGCGGCAAACTCAACATGCTCCCGCTCTACTCTTAATGCTTTTACTCTCTTTCATCTTGCTCCTCCCCTTTCAAGCGGTATCGGCGACACCTTCAGCCGATATTAAGACGCAACAATATCGGCAAGAGAAGATACTCCCTCTATTAGATGATGGCGTAATGGATTATGCCGGACTCCTCTCTCCTACTGAAAAAGCTAAGATCAATCGCAAAATATGGGCGCTTGAGAAGAACTCAGGATCGCAACTCGCTGTTCTCATTCTCCCTGATCTTCAAGGTCATGAGATTGTAGAATATGGGGTTACCATTATGGAAGAATGGCAACTTGGGCGAAAAGGGGTTGATGATGGCGTTCTACTTCTCATCGCATTACAAGAGAGAGCGATGCGTATTGAGGTGGGATATGGGCTTGAGGGGGCAATTCCCGATCTTATTGCCGGTCAGATCTTAAATCAATATCTTACACCCGCATTTCGTGCCGGAAAATTTGCCGAAGGGATTGAACTCGCCGTCGATGCCATTATTGCCCAAATTGAGGGAGAGCCACTCCCCTCGCTCAAAGAGGTTCCCTTATCGGCTTCTAGTAATCATGAAGAGCTCGTCGATTGGGATTTAGCGTTCACCATTATTGTGATGGTGGTAATGATCATAGCGCCCTTTCTCCTCCCGATAATACGGCGATTACAGCAACGATCGAGAAGGGTTTCTAATGAGCAGAAAGGAGTTCTCTTTGAAAGTCACGAACCTCATAATTCACCGATTAATCATTCTAGCGATCTGCAGCAAGATTCTCTTAAAACGTGGGCAGATCATTATCGCTCTCAAAATCAGAAGCGCCCATACTCAAGCAGAGAGCCCTCTATCCCATCATCAAAAAGAGAAAGCAGACATACTTCTTCTAAGAAAGTTAAAAAAATCAGTTGGATGGAGGCTTTCTTCCGCTCACTTCCTAGTGCGATCTTCATCGGATTTTTTACCTCTATCGCATTTCATCTTGCGATTGGGATCTTGATAGGACTTCTTCTCCTACTCTTTCAGACTGCGGGCCTTGCGCTAGGTTTTATTCGTGCGCCGATTAAAATTCAAGGCGGTCGTGGTGGCCGAGGCGGCGGAATGGGTGGCGGTTATCGAGGAGGAGGCTCAAGAGGTGGTAGCGGTGGAAGAAGCAGTGGCGGCCGAAGCGGTGGTGGAGGTCGAAGTGGTGGTGGCGGTGCAACAGGGGGTTGGTAAGATTCTCCATCACTCATGAACAAGTTCCGGCAGTGTTCAGCCTCTGTTGTAGATCGATTCATCTCATAAGAGAATCTGTTGAACCGCGGGAGAGAACCATTTCGCTCTTTTTACAACTGCATGCCCGCAGGTCGGCATCTTTAATGCCGAGAAAATATTCTGATAATCGAATAATATTTGCCGGTGATTGAGTTCGCCTACTTGCCGGCATGCGATTCGTGAAAGCACGCAGATGTGATCTCCGGCAATTCATCAGCTTTTTTTGTGATCATTGAAATAAGATAATGTTTCTGGGCGATAAAAGATCGCCCTCTGCCGGCGCATGATTAAGGGAAGAACGCGATAGTAAGATCCGGCAGTGTTCAGCCTCTGTTGTAGATCGATTCATCCCATAAGAGAATCTGTTGAACCGCGGGAGAGAACCATTTCGCTCTTTTCACAACTGCATGCCCGCAGGTCGGCATCAATGATGCCGAGAAATAGTATCGATATGGATCAGAATGGAGCGATATTTGCCGATGATTGAGATCACCTACTTGCCGGCATGCAATTCATGAAAACACGCAGAGGTGATCTCCGGCAATTCATCAGCTTTTTTTGTGATCATTGAAATAAGATAATGTTTCTGGGCGATAAAAGATCACCCTCTGCCGGCGCATGATTAATAGAAGAACGCGATAGTAAGATCCGGCAGCGTTCAGCCTCTGTTGTAGATCGATTCATCCCATAAGAGAATCTATTGAACCGCGGGAGAGAACCATTTCGCTCTTTTTACAACTGCATACCCGCAGGTCGGCATCTTTGATACCGAAGCAATTATGGTTGCGCGCTCCCCTCTTCCGGGAGAGAAACAAAACCGATATTAGCTAATCCCACCTTACTTAAAATCGTCACAATTTTGGCAACTTCTTGGTAAGGAACGGATGAATCGATATGCAACTGAATCATTGGCGCCTTCTCACTGCCCTCTTTAATCGCCGTTAAGCGTAAAAGTGCAGCATCAAAATCGATCGCTTCATCATTGATAAAGAGTTCATTGTCGGCATTAATCGCGATTAAGACCGGTTTTTCTGGATCTTGAACAACCACTTCCTCTTTAAGATCGACCGCTTCCGGTAGTTTCAATTTAACCGATTGCGTCACAAGTGGTGCTGTTAAGATAAAGATCACCAGAAGTACCAACATAATATCGATAAGAGGAACCATGTTGATCTCAGCTCTCGATTCATATCCCTTATCGCGTAAACGTCCAAATGACATATCTCCCCCTATACTTCACTATTTGGTGATGTTGCCATCTCTTGAGCCGTTTTAGATTTCTGCTGCGGTGAACGATCTAAGATCGATAATAGCTCAAATGCGAATGAGTCGAGATTTCCCATCTGCAGACGATTACGACGAACTAACCAGCTATGCGCCATCACAGCGGGAATCGCTACCGCTAGACCAAGACCTGTCATAATCAGTGCTTCCCCCACAGGGCCTGCAACCTTATCGATCGTCCCTGCACCTGTTGAACCGATCTCAATAAGAGCATGATAGATCCCCCAAACAGTTCCAAAAAGCCCAACAAAAGGTGCCGTTGCCGCAATAGTTGCTAAGACCGTGACACCATTTTCAATAGTGAGTTGAATCTTATCGAGCGTTACGCGCAAAATAGAGGTGAGATACTCTTTACGACTACTATTACTCTGAATATTATCGAGCCCTGACTGATAGCGATGTAGCGCCTGAAACCCCTCTTTAGCAAGAAGCTCCTGCGGTGTTGTGGGCTTAGAGGAGATCAATTTCGCAGCTTCATTGAGTGTCTTTGCATGCCAAAAGTCGAACAGAAACTTCTTCCCTTTTACGCGATCTACAACCCCTTGAAAAAACTTCAAAAAGATCACTAACCACGAAAGGATCGACATAATAATAAGGATCACAAAGAGTGTCTTTGTCACAAGATCTCCCTGCTCGATAAAGCTGATAAATCCTAAATTTTCTACCACAGGTTCCATTTTTTTCCTTTCTGTCTTAATGTCATCGATAAAACTGTCATCGATAAAATCTGATCTAATAATCGATCCGTAGGAACGGCAATGTCACTGATCTTCGCATCCTACGCTATCTACCTATCTATTGTTAAACTCTACTGCTTCATTTTGTTACTTATTATAGGGAGCTTTCCCCAACCTTTCATCCTTTTAAGTTTAAGACTCAATCATAGTGAGTTACATCTTAAAGAGATATTGGATTTTTACCTGAATCGGAGTTGCCACTCCATTGATTCGATAAGGCTTTAAACGAATTCCTTGCGCTGCTTTAACAGCTGCTTTATCTAGAAGATCATGGCCCGATGAGCGTGCAACACGAACATTTTGTGCAGCACCATCACTATTGATCGAAACAATAAGATCAACCTGACCCTGCATCTTGCGCTGCCGCGCCGCACGAGGATAGTTGGGCGTCGGCTTACTCAAGACATTGACTTCACTCTCACTATAGACCGCTTTTGCGCTCTGAACGCTCCGCGCACTCTCAGCTGCCTTTTGAGGCTTTTTCACCGCTTTAGGTGCCTCTTTTTTAGGAGCCGGCTTGGGACGATTCTCTACTACTTTTGCCGCTTTTGTTTCAGATCGCTCATTCGTTGCAATTACGGGTGGCGCTTCCTTAATCGGTTCTGGCGTAACAACAGGCTCAGGTTCAACCTTCGGCGCTGGAACCGCTTCGGGCGCTGGATCTGGAATCACCTCCGGTTCAGGCACCTCAGGCTCAGGAGTTGCTTCATTGTTAACCTCTTCGATCACCTCTTCAACCACCTCAGACTCAACCGCTTCCGCCTCAACCGCAGAATCTTCCGCATTTCCATCCGCTTCATCAATAATGCCGGCAAGTTGGATATTGTGCATCGTCAACATTGAAGCATCACCCTCTTGCATCACAATCTGTTGGGAACTACCTGCCGCAGTTAAACCCATGTAGACACCTGCGTGAACCAAGCTGACGCAGAGTAGCGCTACAATTAATGTTATCTTATTGCCATTATTATTCATGTTAACTGTTGTCGTTGAATCAATCATTTCACTATCGATGAGATCAAACTCATCAGCATCTCACTCAGTGTAACGATTAAAATAGTTGAAAAATAGTGCCCTAAAGGATGAGATCAAACTCAACTTAAGCGCATCGGCACCGACCAAAATCGGTGCCGGAAGGTCATCAAAACTTTTCAGCTTAACTAAAACTCATAGTTGAGTTTTAACCAGAGTTTACGCCCCTCTTCTACACGAGCGTAGCGATTTTGATAACCTTTTCCTCGTAAACCATAAGCTTCCGGCTCGTGATAATCGATAAAGTTTTTATTGAAAAGATTATTGACACCAAAGTTAATAGAGAGATCTCGCGCAGGCTTATAACTTGCGCCTACATTAACAAGTGCATAAGAGCGATAGTAGAGCTTCTTATCGAGGGCAAATGTAGTTGCCTTACCTTTTTCATTAACGCCATGGCCCATCTCTAAGCCTCGATACTCTTTGGCACGGAAAGAGGCCTCTGCCCAAAGACTCCATTCTGGTGCAATCTTCCAATCTCCTTTTAAATTGACCATATGACGGGGTGTTTTGCTAAAAGGAATACGACGTCCGGCATCATCACGATAGCGGCTCTGAGTATAGGTATAGTTTGCACTTAAAGCTAAGTTTTCTAATATTTGATAACGTGAACCTAGTTCAACACCATATAGTTTTGCATCATCTAAATTTTGATATTGGCTAATCTTACTCGCATCTGGCCAATCATTATTTAACTTCTTGCAACGAGCACTATGATCATTTTTACAGATCTCTACTGTATCGATCTTATCCTTAAATCGCGTATAGAAGGCTGTCGCATTGAAGTTAAAGTCATCTAAATTGGTATAAGAAAAGCCGAGCTCTGCAGAGGTTGAGGTTTCAGGTTTTAATTCTGGATTCCCTAAAATAGGGGCTGTTCCTTGCCCTGTAACCATAACAACATCATCATGCATTTGCTGAAGATCAGGTGCTCTAAAAGCACGGCTAACACCTCCCTTCACCTGCCAATTGTCATCAATATTCCAGACAAGATAAGCACGAGGACTAAAATGGCTACCAAAATCCTCATTCTTGTCGTAACGAAGACCAAAAGTGGCAATCAGATCATCATTAATCATCCACTCATCTTCCGCAAAGAGCGCCCATTGATACTGCTTAACATCTAAAGGTGATTCAACTAGGTTGTCTTTCAATGCTTGATGGCGATACTGCATTCCGGCACTGATAAAATGATCTCCTAAAGCAAACATCCACTTATTATCGAAGATAATATTGCTGTATTTAATATCGCGCGGCAAACCATCATGAGGTTTTGGTGGTTTCGAAATAGGATTTAAACGCCCGATTGTTTTTGTTTGATCCCAAAGGAGCCCTGATTCCATGACAACAGAATCTAAATCAATTCTATGGGTAAGGCCAACGCGATCTCGTGTAAAACGAAGATGATCGGAATACCCACCTCCCGCTTTTCCCGGCTTCACATCTTTATGAAGTGTCCCTAACTGCCCTTCACTATTATCGTAACGCTGTACCCCACGATCGTAACTGAGGACAAATTCTTGATTCTCTGGTGTAAAACTTAAACGCGCACCATAATTGAAATTTCGACGCTCACCAAAGCCCCCTAATTTATAGAGAGGCGTATATTCATCTTCCGCAGACTGATAAGTCCCTTTGGCATTTCGTTGTGTCTGGAAACTCCCCATTAAAGCTAAGCCTAAAAGATCAGTCTTAATCGGTCCACCAAGATAGAAAGAGGTTGTATTACCACCAGGATATTGACTATCTGTAGGTTCTTCTATTGCAACGCTGACCTGTCCGCCCCATTTATCGGGAACTTTCTTTGTGATTACATTCACAACACCACCTAATGCATCGGAGCCATAGAGCGTCGACATCGGGCCTCTCACTACCTCAATGCGTTCAATTGCAGAACTCGGAGGAATAAAAGCTGAGTCTACATCGCCAAAACCATTGGGGCGCGCACCCGATGTATTTTGACTCAAACGCTGCCCATCGATCATCATCAAGGTATATTTACTCTCTAAACCTCGAATACCAATATCAACGCCACCCGTTTTACCACCACGGGTGATATTCACCCCTTCAATATCTCTCAACACATCCCCGATATTATTAAAAGGTTTTTCATTAATAACATCTTGACCAATCACAGAGATCGATGCCGGTGCATCTTTCACTTCTTGCGCAAAACCTGAAGCTGTGACAACTAATGACCCGAGATCGACCGCACTAGCTAACTCCGACTGATCGATCTTGCTCTGTTCGAGAGGGATTTCATCAGCTTGTGCTGTCCATAGAAGTGTTGAGGTTGCCGCCATAACAAGTGCAAGACGCAACCGTTGGGAGAGTATATTTCGACGCATGAATATCAATTCCTTATTAATTCATAAGATAAAACAGAATAAAACCACTAAACCTAATCATAAATTTCATAAAATTTTGTGTGAAAAGACGATTGAGCTCTTAGATCCTCTAAATCACTATATGATGTTAATCATTATCATTATGATTACTATCAGCGAGTGCAACCTTTTCACTAATAGGAATTATTATCATTCTATTTCGCATTGTCAATGGCAATGATAACTATTTTCAATTGCATCTAATAACTGATTAAGATTCAGACAAGATATGCGCTCTTTTTTTACATTTATCGATGATGCGTTATGATGTAGGGGCTTGAAGTTACTCCTATTTCTATCGAATGAGCCTTTTTCAAGTAGAAACACCCTTATAAGTGCTCAATTAATAACCAACAATCATGACCCCCTATCATGGGTCTCCCTTCTGTAGAGCTAAAATTTATGCGGACAATTACCACATTCTCTTCTCTCTATCTCGCAACACTCTTCATGCTCTTTGCGAATGGTCTATTGACGACCTATTTAGCACTCGATCTTGAAGCACGTGGCATCACCGATATCTTAATCAGTAGCCTCACCTCAGCCTACTATGCTGGCTTAGTCATTGGTGCAAAATTGGGGCATAAACTGATTGCGCGTGTAGGGCATATCCGTAGTTATGTCGCTAGTGCTGGTGTGACGGCGGCAACGGTTATTCTTATTGGTCTACTTGACTACATTGAGTTTTGGCTCGCCGCACGCTTTATTATGGGGCTGATGATGATGGTGCAATATATGGTGATTGAGAGTTGGCTCAATGATCAGGCAGAACCGACACAGAGAGGAATCGTCTTTGGGATCTATATGGCGGTCAGCTCCTTAGGGGTTCTTCTCGGGCAAGTTGCGCTCACAGTGATTGAACCGATCGATATTCGTATTTTGATGATTGTTTCGATGTTCTTTTCGCTCTGCCTTGTTCCTTTAGCGGTCACACGTGCTATTCACCCGACACCGCTGAAAGCTGCACCCCTCAATATGGGTTACTTTATAAAGACACTGCCACAAGTGCTGATTATCACGCTCTTTGCCGGCATGATGGTGGGTTCTTTCTATGGATTAGGGCCCATTTTTGCAACGCGTTTAGGACTTGATACGCAAGAGGCAGGAAGTTATATGGCAATCGCTATTGCCGCATCACTCATTATTCAGTGGCCATTAGGACTTCTCTCTGACCGGATGAATCGCCTTCTTCTGATCACAATTGTGGCGATTCTACTTTTAACGCTCTCGATTTTGATCAATCTCCCTTGGATCACTAATCTCTATATCGGTCTTATTAGCTTCTTTGCTATCGCTCTACAATTTACCCTCTATCCTCTCTCCGTTGCAATTGCCAATGATAATATTGATGAGGATAAGCGGGTCTCTCTGAGTGCTATTTTGTTGATGCTTTTTGGCGTCGGCGCTGCTATCGGTCCTTTGATCTCGGGCTATCTGATGGAGCGTTATGATGCAAGAGGACTCTATCTCTTTACCCTTGCTATAGCGATTGCCATCATCTGGATGAATCTTCTCAAGGCGAGTCGTCGTCTCAAAACCGATGTGGAAGATTCCCTTCCCCACGTTATTCTCCCCGATGGACATCTCTCCCCTATTGCGGCAGCAACTTTAGACCCACGTATCGATGAAGATGCCGTTATTGAGGCGATGCATAACGAAGAGGCTGAAGAGATTAAGGAAGCTTTAAGAGAGGAGATTGAGGCGGCTGAAATTGAGAAGAAGAAGTCGAAAATCGAACGCAATGCTCTACTCCCCTTCGGTGAATATAGTTACGCTGCCTTCCTACAAGAGTATGGCGCACCTGTAACACCTAAAGAGAAAGATGAATAGCGATCGCCCTCTGTCGGCATACGATTTCTGCAAACATGCTGTGGTGATCTCCGGCAACTCAACAATCTCTTTTGTTGTCATCAATGAAATCAGATAATGTTTTCAGCGATAGAAGATCGCCCTCTGCCGGCGCGTAGTTTCTGGAAGAGCGTAATAGTAAGATCCGGCAGCGTTCAGCCTCTGTTGTTTGATTCCTTCAAGCAATAAGAAAATCTGTTGAACGGCGGGAACCTACCATCTCGCTCTTATTACGACTGCATGCCCGCAGGTTGGCATCCTTGATGCCAGAAATGAGTATCAATTGGGTAATAATTGTTACCGATAATAAAAGATCATCATCTGCCGGCATACGATTTCTGCAAGCATGCAGTGGTGATCTCCGGCAACTCAACAACCTCTTTTGTTGTCATCAATGAAATCAGATAATGTTTTCAGCGATAGAAGATCGCCCTCTGCCGGCGCGTAGTTTCTGGAAGAGCGTAATAGTAAGATCCGGCAGCGTTCAGCCTCTGTTGTTTGATTGCTTCAAGCAATAAGAAAATCTATTGAAAGGCGGGAACCTACCATCTCGCTCTTATTACGACTGCATGCCCGCAGGTTGGCACCTTCGAGGCCGTATCTACGGCTCTTTGTAGAAATTATCCCGAGCATGTTTAGCGCGAGCAAAAACCTTGTGCAATAGTTCACGATCTTCATCTTCTAATGCATGGCGTAGAGCATCGATCTTCTTCTGATAAGCAACTAAGACTTCTAAGATCGATTCTCTATTTTGCAGACAGATATCTGCCCAAAGATCGGGATCAGATGCTGAGATACGAGTAAAATCTCTAAACCCCCCCGCAGCAAATCGGAAGATCTCGGCACGATCATCAAGATTCGCTAAAGTATCCACCGTTGCATAAGCTAATAGATGCGGAATATGAGAGGTAGCGGCTAAAACCTGATCATGATGCTTAACGCCCATCTCTTCCGTCATCGATCCCGCTGCTTTCCACATATCATGAATTGTTCTAACAGCATCGTGACTATTCTCTAAATGGGGAATCACCAATGTCCGGCGATTATCGAAGAGAGAGTCAAAAGAGTTCTCAACACCATGCTTCTCTGTACCAGCAATAGGATGCGCCGGCACAAATCGCTCTGGAAGATAACCGAGTTCCGCCTCAATACTCGCTAATACCGATCCTTTTGTTGAACCGACATCGCTTACGACGGCACTCTCTTTAAGATGAGGCGTAATCTCTTTCATGATCTTCCCCATCGCTGTAATCGGCGTTGCGAGGATGATAATATCGGCATCTTTTGTCGCTTCAACAGGATCAGTATAGATCTCATCTGCAACCCCTAACTCATAAGCACGCTGTAATGCTGCTTCATCACGATCATAAGCAATAATCTTACCGACAGAGTTACTACGCTTTAACGCGCGTGCAAGTGAACCACCAATGAGACCAATCCCCATGATGGTAATTCGCTCTTTAAAAAAAGGCTGAGAGAGTTCTATCTTCATACTGTCCTACTTTCCAAAAAATCATCAAGAAATCAACAAACTCTATGAGTCTACTCGATTTCTTTCAATATTACATCCTCACTTTACTCGGTAGATTGAGAATCCACCCCGTTTAGCGCTTATTATCTTATCAAAACTCATCTTATCAAAATCCGATCAGGATAAGATTAGAATAAGATTAGAATCCGATTAGCGTCCGATTACGGCGCCGTTTATAGGCGCTGCTTCTCAATGGTTGAGAGAAGTGAGTCAAAAGCTGTCACAAACTGTTCAACACCCGCTGTTTCGAGCGATTGGCAGATCTCTTCAAGATCGATATCGAAATCTTTCAATTCAGCTAGGCGAATCTTTGCCATCTCAAGATCACTCTCAAGTTGCGGATAAGGTGTCACACTCTCTTCTAAAAATGCATTATAGGTCTTAGGCGGCATCGTATTGACCGTCTCTTTCCCCATCAAATGATGCACATACATTGTCTCTTGATAGCTCGGATCTTTTACACCTGTTGAAGCCCAAAGGAGTCTTTGAGGCTGCATTCCCGCTTTTAAGAGTGATTTAACGCGTTCATGCGTCATCTCTGTTAAGAAGTGTTGGTAAGCCATCTTCGCATTATCGATGGCAATATGTCCTTTTAAATGGGGTGCTCTAGTAGCAATTTCACCATCGATAATGGCATCAATACGGGAGATGAAGAAACTCGCAACAGAGGCGATTTGTAAAATGGGAAGCCCTACTTTCACACGCGCTTCTAAGCCTTTAAGGAAAGCGTCTAATACCTCACTATAACGCTTAACAGAGAAGATCAAAGTGACATTGACGTTGATCCCTTCGGCAATAAGAGCCTCAATCGCAATAAGACCCGCTTTTGTTGCCGGCACTTTAATCATTAAGTTAGGACGATCGATCTCTTCCCAGAGCGCTTTTGCTTCAATAATTGTGCCATTAGCATCATTTGCAAGGTCGGGAGAAACTTCTAAGCTAACATAACCATCTCTATAGCGCGTCTCTTCATAGGTTGGGAGAAAAAGATCACAAGCGGATTGGATATCCTCGATCGCTAATTTAAAGAAGAGTTCACGTGCTGAAAGCTCATGATTGGCAGGATCTTGAATCGTTGGAAGATAAGCTTCACCGCCGGCAATTGCTTTTTCAAAAATAGCAGGATTAGAGGTCACCCCTAGTAATCCCTCCTTTTTGATCATTCTTGCAAGCTCACCATCGTGACCTAACATCTTACGCTCAATATTATCAAACCATACACTTTGGCCTACAGCCGCTGCTTTACGAATATTTCCCATAACTGAATATGCCCTTATTGATCTACTTATTGACCTACTTAACGACTAACTTCTCACGACTAAAATTGTAATCCGTTACTCAACTACTTACTACTCAATTGATTGCCATTTACACTCTCTTGAAACAGCTTATGAGCTTCTGAAGCTCTTATTTAATCACGACTATTTAACAACAGCTATCTTCCCTACTAATATTCCTACTATTTATACAAATCAAACAACAGAAGCAGAGCGCTGCCGGATCTTACTAGCGCGCTCTGCCAAGAACTACGCGCCGGCAGATGATGATCTTCTATCACCGGCAACTACCATTACCCTCTCGATACTTATTATCGGCATCAGGGATACCGACTTGCGGGCATGCAGTTGATATAAGAGCGAAATCGTTCCCTCCCGCCGTTCAACAGATTTTCTTATTGCTTGAAACAATCAAACAACAGAAGCTGAACGTTGCCGGATCTTACTATCGCGCTCTGCCAAGAACTACGTGCCGGCAGATGATGATCTTCTATCACCGGCAACGATCATTACCCTATCGATACTTATTATCGATATCAGGGATGCCGACTTGCGGGCATGCAGTTGATATAAAAACGAAATCGTTCCCTCCCGCCGTTCAACAGCTTCGCTTATTGCTTGAAACAATCAAACAACAGAAGCAGAACGTTGCCAGATCTTACTAGCGCGCTCTTCCAGAAAATACGTGCCGGCAGGGTTTTATTGAAACAGTATTACGGTTGAATTCGACTTGGTTGATAGAATCTTCCGCGCATTCGCTTCATCGTTCCTTTGGGAAGCCAAATATCGTAATGACTTGGAATCTCCGCTCGATTGGTCTCTATATTACGTAACCATGCAGGATTGAGCTCAATTAAGGTCGTCTCCGAAATGCCTGTCTCTTTTGCTAAATCACGCAAGAACATTGGCGTTAAAAGCTCAATCCCCTCAATACTACTCTTAGGATAACGGTAACGGAATCCTGGGAAGTAATGCCCCGGATCTTCAGCAATCTTCTTCGCTGCCAAAAATTCGGCATAGAAATTGCGAGAAGCAAATTTAAAAGCACCCTCACTATAATTAAATATCACTAAACCGATATCATTCCCATAACGCTCCTGCGCTCGCATCGAATGCCCCACTCCCGCATTGTAAGCCGTTAATGCTAATGGCCAATAAGGAACTAAATTGTAGTTATAAGCCATCAATTTAACAGCCCCTTTTGCCGCATGACGAGGATCATAACGAGAGTCGATCACATTCGCTCGCATCGGCATAAAGCTTCGCGCCGTTGACGGCATAAATTGCCACATCCCCGCAGCGCCCACTTTCGATCTTGCCCCCATATTAAAGGAGGACTCTACATGCGGAAGATAAGCAATCTCCTCCGGCAATCCGGCATCTCTAAAGAGCTTTTTAAAGTAGACAATATAGGGCTCACTTCGCTCTAAGCCTCGGCGAAACTCCGATTTTAAACCTCGCTGTCCCCGTAATCGATCCGCAGCACCGTAAAGCGCCTCTTTTCCACCCGCTTTTAGAAGCATCTTTTTAATCCGCTCCTGATTTTTACTCAATTTCACCGGCGTGTTGAGCGATGCTTCGATCGCTAAAAGATCATCACGAATCAACTCTGAGATGGTATCCCACATCATGCGATCCCCTTGTCTGATCGGCGCTAACTCATAGACTACATCAAGGTAACGATTATCATGAAACGCGACAAGATTATTATCCCAACGCGCATAGACATGCACCCAAAAATTGACCATCGGCTCCAGTGCTTTTGGCTCATCAAAGCCATTTTTGATGCGAGGACCACCGGCACAACTGGCAATAAAGAGTATCAATGCAAAGAGAAAGGTGAGTCGTTTAAAACGGCTAAAAAGTGGGGATAGAAACATCTTAAAATTGCCCTATAAAGCGTAGAAAGGGGAGTAGAGAGATAGCATTACAAAAGAGAAGAAACGATAGGTTAACGATACCTATCGCTTCTAATCTTCAAACAAAGTTGAACCTCGATTATTAGATCTCAACAATTAACGTTAGATAATCGCTTTTGCACGCTCAATTGCTGCTAAGACCTGTTTCGGTGCGGTACCACCGTAATGATTACGTGCCGCAACAGAACCCTCTAAGGTGAGATATTCAAAGACATCTTCATCGATTAGATCGGAGAATTGCTGTAATTCTGCAAGCGTCATCTCTGAGAGATCTCGCTCTGTCTCAACACCTAAACGGACGGCATTTCCAACGACCTCATGCGCATTTCTAAAAGGCATCCCTTTACGAACAAGATAATCAGCTAAATCGGTCGCTGTTGAGAAACCTAATTTTGTCCGCTCATACATATTCTCTTTTTTACTAGAGATCGCCGGGATCATATCGGCAAAAGCACGAACAGAACCTAAAACAGTATCAACGATATCAAAGAGAGGCTCTTTATCTTCCTGATTATCTTTGTTGTAAGCTAAAGGCTGGCTCTTCATAAGTGTTAAAAGCGAGAAGAGATGACCATAAACACGCCCTGTTTTTCCTCTCACTAATTCAGGAACATCTGGATTTTTCTTCTGCGGCATAATGGATGAACCGGTACAGAAGCGATCTGGAAGGTTGATAAAATCAAATGCCGGCGTTGCCCAAAGGACTAACTCTTCTGAGAAGCGAGAGAGATGCATCGCTAAGATAGAAGCTACTGCTGCAAACTCAATAGCAAAATCACGATCAGAAACGGAATCGAGCGAGTTTTCAGAAGGCGCACTAAAGCCTAACAATTTTGCCGAGAGATGACGATCGATCGGATAGGTCGTTCCTGCTAAGGCCGCTGCCCCTAAGGGTGAGATATTAAGACGCTTACGACAATCTTGGAAACGCTCACGATCTCGCTTAATCATCTCAAACCAAGCCATCAAGTGGTGACCAAAGGTGATCGGTTGCGCGACTTGAAGATGGGTAAATCCTGGCATAATGGTGTCATACTCACGCTCGGCAACAGCAAGAATTCCCTCTTGAAGACGTTTTAACTCAAGATCGATATGATCGAGTTCTTTACGTAACCAGAGACGAATATCGGTTGCGACCTGATCATTACGTGATCTTCCGGTGTGAAGTCGTTTGCCGGCAATCCCAATCTTTTCTGTTAAGCTCGACTCCACATTCATATGGACATCTTCAAGCTCAATCGACCAGGGGAAATCTCCCGCTTCGATCTCTGCTTTAACTGCAGCAAGCCCCTCTTTGATCAGATTGAAATCCTCCTCTGATAAGATGCCTTGCGTATAGAGCATCTCTGCATGAGCGAGTGATCCGGCAATATCTTCGGCATACATTCTCTGATCAAAATCGACTGATCCTGTAAAGGCTTGAACAAATGCATCGGTACTCTCAGAGAAACGTCCGCCCCACTGTTTATTCACTTTATTCGACATTATCTTTTCCTTCTTCTAACTCTTCATAGAGAGGAAGCACCACTTCAACGCGTGTACCGATCTGCTCTTTACCTGAATAGATGGCAATCTTTCCGCTATGCTCCTCTACAATCTTCTTCACAACTGATAAACCTAATCCGGTTCCCTTCTCTTTTGTTGAGACATACGGCTCAAACATTCGATTAATTAAGGATTCATCAATACCGCTCCCATTATCGCTAACGGTTAAGCGTAGATGAGCTTCATCAAGCTTGGAGATCTCAACATAGACCTTTCCTAATAATTGATCCTTCTCCTCCTGACAGGCTTCAATCGCATTCTTAATCAGGTTATGGAGAAGTTGCCTTAAACGAATCTCATCCCCATTAACATAGAGGATCTGTGCCGGTTTTTGTAAAATAACCTCAACACCTCGAACATAATCACTATAGAGGAAAGTAACCTCCTCTGTTAAAGCATTTAGATCGATCTTTTTCAGATGAAGCTTCGGCGCTCTTGCATATTGGCTAAAAGCATTAACCATCTTCTTCATCGCATTAACTTGCGTAATAATTGTCTGGGTCGATTTTTCAAGGAGGAAGCGATCATCAACCTCCAATTTCCCTTGTAACTTAAAGGCTAATCGCTCAGCAGAGAGCTGTATCGGCGTTAAAGGATTCTTAATCTCATGCGCAAGTCGCCTCGCCACCTCACCCCAAGCCGCTTCCCGCTCTGAATTGATCAATTGGGTAATATCATCAAAAACAATAGCATAACCGCTAGGCAGACTGCGGTTCTCTAAGGGTTCTGAGACACGTACAGAGAGTATCTGCGCAATCCCCTTCTCAACACGCATCACCTCTAATCGATCATTCTCCCCACGCTCTCGCTTCTCAAGATAGTTTTGTAGCGGCATAAAGAAGAAGTGAAGCGATTCATCAATTGTTTCAGGCGCTGAGAGTGAGAGCTTCTGCAATAAAATACGATTGGTCTTTAAAATCGAGAGTGCTGCCTCATTAAAGGTACGAATATTCCCATCATTATCGAGGACTAAAACGCCCGAGGAGAGATTCGCTAATACCGCCTCAAGATAGGATCGCTGTGCAACTAAGAGCCGCTGTGAAGCTTTCTCCGCCTCATTGGCTTGACGCAACTTAATAATCATCTCATTGAATGATTCTGTTAAAAATCCGATCTCATCATTCGATTTAACAACAATCTCCCGATCGAAATTCCCCTCTGAAACCGCTTTTGATGCGAGCGAAAGCCTACGAATCGGATTGACTAATCGTCTTGTGGCAAAGTAAGATCCCCCTAACGCTAAGAGAATCGCTAATAGTGAAACAAGCGTTAAGATGGCAATTAACTGCCCCTTGAGGGATTCTTGCAAGGTCTTATATTGCTTATAGCTCTCTACCGATGCTTGGGTCGATAACCCTAATTGCGTATAACGTTGCGGGATCTCATAGATTGCTTGTACGACACGAGGGGTATCGGAATCGACTCGAATAATAACGCGCACCTGTAATTCATCATCCCCGACCGGCTCGAGCCAGACATAATCCATATCATTAAAGACACTCATCAAGACGATATCGTTGGGAAGCTCCGGAAGATTGACGGTAGTATTACTCGAACTTGTAGCTAAAATCCGTCCACGATGATCAAATACGGTAAGATCGAGCGCATTGGCATCAAAACGAAGATTCTCTAACTCATAAGCAAGATCGAGCGAGTTGAGATCTCCCACCCGCTGACCGATCGATTGAGTGATCTCCAAAGCATCTAATCGGCGCGTCTCCAAAGCAGATTGCGCCAATGTTAATGCATCATCAAAACCTTGATCGAGCGACTCATCAAACCAGCTATCGATTCCTCTTTGAATCATAATGCCGGCAAAGAGAAAGAGAATCACAATAGGCACAACCGATAAGCCGGAGAAGAAGATCATCATCCGCGCATTAAGTCTTGCGCCTAAACGCTTTTTCCGCACCCCTTGCAATAGCTGGATCAGAAAGTAGACCACAAGCGACATCAAAGAGAGAAAGCAGATAACACCGGCAATAATAATCCAAGTATAATAGCGAGAATAGAGAACGGCCGACTCAATAGAGCGCACCATCACCCCCAAAATAATCACTAATAGAAGTGATAGTAGTAGAAAGAGGGTAAAAGCATGCTTTCGAATAAGACTCATCACTTGATTAACTCCCACTGAAACCAATCGGAGCTTAACCACCAATTAGAAGAGAGATAGGCAGGAATACGAAGAGGTGTTGGCAATGCTTCAATATCGAGCCATAACTTTGCCCTTCCCACATATGCTGCTAGATCAATCCCTTCACTACTCTTCATACTGATAATAATCTCCGCCGGCGTTGAGATCGATAGCAGCGCTAAACTTAAGATAGGATAACTATGCTGTTTTTTTGTCTCTAAATCTCGCACCACAAATTGCTTTGAAAGCCCATGATAGAAGAGGAGATAGCGCACCTCTTTCTGATAACGTTGCTGTGTAAAAAAACCTCTCTTCTCAAGCCGAATATCATAGACAAAGGTGAGAGGAATCCCATTGAGAAGCATCTGCTCTTGCTCATCGCTCATAATAATCTGACTCTTCACCTTCAAAAGTAGATCGATCGCTTCTAATTGACCACTATTGAGAAGTTCCTGATCCCGAATTCGATCCATCTTTCTGCCGGAGTAGTAATATTCATTTTTGATGCTTTCAATACTTAATGAAGAGGCGCGCTGCAATGTTGTTGCAAAAAGTGGTGTGGAGATTAGAAACATTATCAAGAAAAGAAGGGGCAATAAGCGTGAGCACCCCAGCGTTAAAAGACGCTGAGAGCGATTTCCGAATAATATACGGTCTGTACAGTTCATAATCCGTTGCACCGCGATCTTTCCCTCTCCATACTCTTACACTATAACTGACTACTGCTTCTCTAAGAGAGCATAGTAGAAGCCATCTAAACTCTCTTCTGACTTAAAGAAGCGAGGCAAAATCTGAACACCCACATCACGTTGCTCACCAAAGGGGAGTGATAGAGCTCTCTCTTTCGCCTCAGGATGATTTTTTAAGAAGTGACGAATCTGCTGCTCATTCTCATCTTTGAGGATAGAGCAAGTTGCATAAAGAAGGCGTCCTCCTGTTTTTAAAAGAGTCCATGCATGTTCAAGAATCTCCCCTTGTAGCACTCTTAACTTTTCAATATCTGAAGCTTTGCGAAGACGCTTAATATCGGGATGGCGATGCATAATGCCGGTTGCAGAGCAAGGAACATCGAGCAAGATAGCATCAAAACGTTGCGCAGGGCTGTAATCTTGACAAGCGATTGCTTCAATCTCAACAAACTCTGGAATCGCTCCCATCACGCGCTCAATATTCTCTTTCACACGAAGTAAACGTTCTGCGGAACTATCGAGCGCCACTAAACCCTTCATTTGAGGCATCGACTCTAAAAGCGCTGTTGTTTTGCCCCCGGGAGCTGAACAGGCATCAAGGAGATACTCTCCACTTTGAGGTGTTAAAAGTTGTGCTGCAAGTTGTGCCGAAGCGTCTTGAACACTCACCTCTCCCTCCCAAAACCCTGGGAGCTGATCAACGCTCACCGGTTGATCTAAGACGATAGCACTCTCAACAAATTGATGTGCAACCGCCTCAATACCACTATTGGCAAGTTTCTCTAAATATTGCTCGCGACTTCCCTTTGTTAAATTGACGCGTAAAATCATCTCAGGATGGAGTTGATAGAAGGTTCCAATCTCTTCTAAAGCCACTTTTCCCCATTGATTCTCAATTCGTTTAGCAAACCATTGAGGGAGATTACTACGCCCTGCCACACTCTTTGCCGGTGGGAGCTTACCACGCTGGATATTGCGCAAAATCGCATTGGTTAATCCCGCAGCCCAAGGCTTATCCATCGCTTTAATCAAATTCACCCAATTATTAAGGATCGCATGCTCAGCAGTTGCCATCTCTGTGAGCTCATAAGCCGCTAAGATCTGGGCTACCTTAACTTCGATCTCTGAATTTTTAATCGGTTTCGACAACATTTGTGAAAGCCGATCCTCAAGTGCGTCATATTGTCTCAAGGCGCCAAAGAGGAGATGCTGTGTAAAGCGGCGATCATTCTCATTGAGTCGCTCACTGCATCTTGGTAGTGCATCGGTCAGCGACTCTCCCTCTAGTACGGAGCAGAGTGTCTCTACTGCGACAAAACGGGGATCTTTCATTAATTTGGGATATAGCGCTTCATTGATGGCCATTTATTGTGCTACCTTCTGATCGATTTCATTACCTTTAATGAAGAGCGCGCTCTCCATTCTTCTTTTACCTGCAATCTGCAGCTCTAATACTTCTAATAGATGACCATCGCCAGCAGTGACATAGAGCGACTCATCTTCAACATGGAATGTTCCCGGTTTTGAATCACTCTTTCGATCGGTCTCTAAGACACGATAGAGCTTAAGGAGCGCGCCCTCCAACTCCGTAAAAGCGCCGGGAAATGGATTAAATGCATGAATCTTACGCGCAATTGTCGCACAATTTTCATGCCAATCGATTCTCGCTTCCCCTTTACTAATCTTCTCTGCATAGGTAATACCCGTTTCCGGCTGTGGCGTTGGTTTACGCTCACCGGCAATCACTTCAGGAATCGTCGCTAATAGGAGCGATGCCCCCATATCTTTAAGATGATCATGGAGTTCACCTGTTGTCATATATGGGGTAATCGTAACTCGCTCCTCTCCCCAGACAGCGCCGGTATCTAAACCAACATCCATCTGCATAATCGCCACACCACTCTCCTGATCTCCTGCCTCAATCGCACGATGAATCGGTGCGGCACCACGCCATCTCGGTAAGAGTGAAGCATGAATATTGAGGCAACCATACTTTGGCATCTCTAAGATCGCTTTTGGCAAAATCAGTCCATAAGCAACAACAATCATCAGATCAGCATTGAGGGAGGCAAATTCCGCTTGCGCCTCAGGATCTCGTAATGAGAGAGGCTGATAGACAGGAATATCATGAGCAACTGCAACCTCTTTTACGGGCGTAAATTGCACTTTTTTTCCTCTTCCTCGCGGACGATCAGGTTGTGTATAGACCGCAACAACCTCATGTTCTGAATCGATCAATGCCTCTAACGTAGGCACTGAAAACTCCGGCGAGCCTGCAAAGATAACTCTTAAACCCATTACTTTTCCCTTTCTCCTAAACCATAATCGCTCTATCACCTATCTCTACTACTTAGATACCTATTGTACCTGTTGTACCTATCATTCATGCTTCTCTAGCTCACGCTCTTTGAGAACTTTTTCCAACTTTTTCAAAATACGTTGCTGTTTTAAACGTGAGAGATAATCGATAAAGAGAATCCCTTCTAGATGATCATACTCATGTTGAATGCAGCGTCCTAAAAGACCATCTGCTTCAAGCTCAAAGAAATCACCATTAACATCTTGTGCGCGAACTCTGACCGCAACAGGACGAATCACCGGGCCACTATAGAGTGTTGGAAGTGAGAGGCATCCCTCTTCTGCGGCATCGGTCTCTTCCGATACTTCTAAAATTTCAGGATTGATAAAGACTTTAGGATCATTGCGCTCTTCAGAGCAATCCGCAACGAAGACTCGCTTTAAGACATTAACCTGATTGGCCGCCAAACCGACCCCTTTTTCGTCATACATCGTCTCTAGCATATCCTCAACAAATTGCTTCAACTCGGCACCAAAAGTGGTGACCGGCGCAGCCTTTTCACGCAAGGTAGGATGAGGTACTGTAATTACATCTAAGATTGCCATAAAACTCTCTCTTCTTTGATCTATCTTCTAAAATCATATCGCTATAAAAGAGGGCATTTTACACTAAATCGGGAGCGCTCGGTAGCTTTCCAAAAAATTTACTCTACGGCATAATTCCGCCTCCCTTTCTCTCTCAATCGACCAAAATGTTAACTACTTTATTATTGTCTCAAATCGATAAAGTCTCTCGACATCGTGGTTACTTTTTCAGCAATCTAAAGCATATAGATCAAGCCGAGTGCATCTTGTTCTCCCATAAAAGGGAATCCATGCTATAACAGGAATTTAACCTAAATCAGATACTCAAGGGTAGATAGGGATGATCGATAGGGATACTCGATAGAGTTAATTGAGAAAAATAATTGAGAGGCTATTACTGCGACATTATCAAATTGTTACCTTAACTTTTGCTATCACATTCTCAAAAAAGATAAAAAGTTTTCAGCTCTTTTTTTGGGTTTTTGCAATTTATAGGGTATTAATTAGAGAGGTATGAAAAATATTATCTATTCGATCTATTCAATCGATTCATTGATAAATGAAATGCTCGATATGCGTCATTCGATCATTTTTTTTCAAAGATAAAATCGATAATTGAATGAGTGATAAAAAATCGTGATAAAAAATTAAAACTAAAATAAATAACGTTGGATTATGGCAGAAATGGTTAAGTTCTCCCGAGTACTTAACCATTTCAACTTAAAGCCCTCCCCTCACCTACCTTTATCAGGTGTTGTGAAATAAGAGTAGGCTTAGACCCTCACTACTCTTATGAGAGCTGAAAGAGCGATGATCCAATCAATAACAACAATATGTTCACCGAACATTGAAAGCTTAGGAGTCAAACAGTTATGTATGCTTTAGTCATCAATTGCGGAAGTTCCTCACTTAAGTTTGCGTTGATTCATGCAAAAGAGCGCAATACCGTTATTAGCGGGGGCGCAGAGCAGCTCGATACGCCCGATGCCACCTTAACGATTAAATACCATGGGGAGAAGATTAAGAATAAACTTGAAGATCCCACTCACCTAGGTGCATTTAAAGAGACCTTCCAATTTCTCCAAAAAGAGGGTTATGCCGACAAGATCAAAGCTGTTGGCCATCGTGTTGTCCATGGGGGAGAGTATTTCCAAGAGTCCGTTGAAATTACCCCTGAAGTGATTGAGATCATCAAAAAATGTGCGCCATTAGCACCGATTCATAACCCGGCGAACTTAACAGGGATTTTGGCCGCAAAAGAGGTTCTCCCGGAACTACCACAGATTGCTGTATTTGATACCGCCTTTCATCAAACTATGCCTGAAGAGGCATATCTCTACGGCCTTCCACTTGAAATCTACGAAAAATATAATATTCGTCGCTATGGATTCCATGGAAGTAGCCACCGTTATATTACAGAACGCACCTCCCGCATTCTCGATATCCCCCTCGAAAAGCTCAATATTATCAGCTGTCACCTCGGCAATGGTGCCTCTATTGCGGCGATTCGTGGAGGGAAATCGGTCGATACCAGTATGGGATTGACACCGCTTGAAGGGTTAATGATGGGAACTCGTTCCGGGTCGCTCGATCCTGGCCTTATCCCCTACCTTGTTGAATGTTTAGATTACGATATCTATGAGATGGATAATCTTCTCAACTTCGATAGTGGGCTTCTTGGTATCTCCGGCGTTTCCAATGATTGCCGTACTTTAGAAGCTAAGGCAAAAGAGGGGCATAAACGTTGCCGCTTAGCTCTTGATATGTTCGGTTATCGCGTTGCCAAAACAATCTCAGAATATCTCCCTGCACTACAGCGCCTCGATGCTATTGTTTTCACAGGCGGAATTGGTGAAAACTCAGCCTATGTTCGCGAGCTAATTATGAGCCAATTAGCATTCTTAGGTTATCGCTTTAGCAATCCTTCTAACAGCTACTGTACCGGCGGAAAAGAGGGAGTTATCGCCACAAGTTCCAACTTCGGTAAAGCTTTAGTTGTCTGTACGGATGAAGAGGGAATGATTGTTCAAGATACCTTAGAAATCATTGCAAAAAAAGAGAAACAGGCATCATAAATCGACCAAGAACGATTCAGACCGATCAAGAGGAATATTGTATCTATGAAAACATTATTTGTCGCACCTACCGGTGATATTAAGAGCTTAACCTCAATTTCACTAGCATTAGTTGAAGCGCTACGCAAGGCGGGGTTAAGTGTTGGATTTGTTCGCCCTATTGGTGAAGATAATAATCGCTCCGAACAGCTCTACCGAGAGCTCTTCAATGATGAATCACCCTCCCCCATTTTGGAAGGAGAGGTGAATAATGCAATTCGCAATGGCAGCTATGATGATCTTTTAGAAGCTGTTGTCGGCAGAGCAACAGAAGCCGCTAAAGGGCACGATATTGTTGTCGTTGAGGGCTTAACCTATCACAACACACGCCCCTATACGCACGATCTTAATGCTGATATCGCTCGCACACTCTGTGCGGGTGTCGTCTTTGCTGGAAACTCCCTAGCCAATACGCCCGAAGAGGTTGCAGCCCACTTTGACCTTAATGCCTATATCTATAGTGAATCCCATATCTGGCTTGCCGGTTATATTATTAACCATGTCAAAGATCCTAAAGCGATCGAAAAGACGGTCACTTTCTGCCAGACCGATTTCTGCCGTTCACTCGACACTCTCGGCATTGTGCCTGAAAATGAGTCATTAAAGGATGATCTTGCTGCGATTCGTTTTATTGCACAACACCTTAATGTTGAACGTTTAGTGAAAGAGCTGAAAACGCAAGGAACAGATCGTATGCCACCATCTGCCTTCCGCTACAAATTGATTCAGAGCGCGCAAAAAGCAGATCGCCGGATTGTACTGCCTGAGGGAGATGAACCCCGTACACTTCGTGCCGCTGCAATCTGTGCTGAACGAGGCATTGCACGCTGCGTACTTCTTGGTGATGTTGCGGCAATTGATGAGGTTGCCAAAGCACATAATATCCATCTGCCTGATCATGGAATTGAGATCATCGATCCCAAAACATTGGTAGAGAGATATGTTCCCGGCTTTGTTGAACGCCGTCAACATAAAGGGGCAACTGAAGAGAGTGCTCGAGAAGCACTGAAAGATAGTGTCGTAGTTGGAACGATGATGCTTGCAGAAGGGGATGTCGATGGCTTAGTTTCGGGGGCTGTGCATACAACTGCCGATACCATTCGCCCAGCATTTCAACTAATTGGCACTGATAAAAACTCAAAACTAGTCTCAAGCATCTTCTTTATGTTAATGAAGGATCAGGTACATGTTTATGGCGATTGTGCAGTAAATCCCAATCCCACCTCAGAGCAATTAGCCGATATCGCTATTCAATCAGCTGAATCGGCGAAAATCTTTGGCATTGAGCCACGTGTTGCGATGCTCTCCTACTCAACGGGCACATCAGGTGCCGGAGAAGAGGTCGAAAAAGTAGCAAAAGCGACCAAGATTGCTAAAGAGAAAGCTCCCGACCTTCTGATCGATGGCCCACTACAATTTGATGCGGCAAGTGTCTTAAGTGTTGGCCAACAGAAAGCCCCCAATAGCCCTGTTGCCGGACGTGCAACGGTCTTTATCTTCCCCGACCTCAATACCGGCAATATCACCTATAAGGCGGTTCAACGCAGTGCCAATGTCGTCTGCATCGGCCCGATGTTGCAAGGTTTAGCAAAACCGGTCAATGATCTTTCTCGAGGCGCACTTGTTGACGATATTGTCTACACCATTGCGATTACGGCATTACAATCAACACCCGAAGCTTAAAGATCAGAATAAAGCGCAATTCCGGCGCATCTTCAAGAGATTGATTCTAGATTTGCGTTAGAGTTTGATATAATAGCGAGCTACCTAAAACCGGTAGCTCTCTCTTTATCTATTCGCTTTATCTGTATACTTTATCGCTTTGCGCTATCTCTTCATCTTATCTCTTTAACAAAACTGATCTGAAGAGACCGGCCAGTAGATAAAAGTTGATAGAGCGTCGATAAGAGGTCGATAAAAGATCAATAGAAGATCGCTAAAGAGCCCGTAGCGAGTAGAGAAGAATAGATTAGTTCATTGAAGCAACAAATATTGATAAATTGAGGAATGCTGTGCCTGTCATACGCCGATCACAAAAAGAACCATTTTCTGCAAAACAGATGTACGATTTAGTCAATGATGTGGAATCATATCCTACCTTTCTTCCTTGGTGTAAAGGATCTCGCATCCTTAAATCGACACCAACTATGATGGAAGCCTCTATCTTGACTGCGAAAGGTCCGCTTAACAAGTGGTTTACTACACGCAACACTTTGGTAGAGAGTGAGAAAATCACCCTCAATCTAGTGGATGGCCCATTTAAGCATCTTCGGGGAGAGTGGCGTTTTAACGACCTTCCTGATGGTGGATCAGAGATTCATCTCATGATCGATTTCGATTTCTCTTTTGGTCCTGCAAGATTACTTTTAACTCCAATCTTTGAAAATATTGCCGGCAGTATGGTTGCCGCCTTTAGTGCTCAAGCAAAGGTGCGTTATGGAAAACTTCTCAGCTAATCCCCCCCATAATCGCGAGACAATCAAGCGCTATAACCGTACTAATGATCAATTTATAACGGTTGAATTTATCTTAGCGCTTCCCGATCGTCAGCCTACTGAAAAACAGAAGTTTCAAGAAGGAATCACCTTAAAAGATGCTCTTCCCTTCTTTGCACTCTATCATGAAGCCTGTAAGGTGATTGATTCTCCCCAATTTGGGATCTTTGGCATTAAAGTCGATCAAGATCATCCCCTTAAGGAGGGCGATCGAATTGAAGTTTATCGCCCCTTGATTATCGATCCCAAGCGAGCGCGACAAATTCGTGCCGCACGAGATCCTCGCTTCAAAAGAAAAGGGGATAGTTAAATCCCCTCTCTTAAATCCCTCACATTTAAAACTTAGCTTCAAGCATTTTCCTCAAGGTACCCCTCTTCTTCCAAGCGCTCTCTTTTAAAAGCTCCCTTCGCTTCCCTCTATCTCTTTAATCACTTCCCTTAAACTCAAATTGCCGCCATGCCTCATAGATCGCAATCGCAACAGAGTTGGAGAGATTAAGGCTTCTCCCGGCATTCTCCACCATAGGAAGGCGTAGACGTTGCTCACCAGGGAGTGAAAAGATCAATGCTTCGGGCAATCCGCGCGTTTCAGGTCCAAAAATCAGCGCATCTCCCGGCTCAAATTTTGCTTCAAAGAAATTTCTACTTCCCTTTGTTGTCATAGCATAGAGTCTATTAGGCGATACTGCCTCAAGGCACGCTTCTAAAGAGGGCCAAACGCTCATCGTTGCCCACTCCGCATAATCGAGCCCAGCACGACGAAGCGCTTTCTCCTCTAACGAAAACCCAAGCGGTTCAATGAGATGTAGCTCAGCACCACTATTAGCACAGAGTCGAATAATATTTCCGGTATTAGGCGGAATCTCTGGCTCATAGAGAATTATCGATAACTTCTGATTCATCTTCTAATATTATCCTTTATGTTGTTATCCTGTATGGTTTCATCCTTTATGGTTTCATCCTTTATGGTTTTATCCTTTATGGCGGATAAAAAAGAACCTAGAGGGATCTCGCTATCGACCACACTCTAGGCTCTTTCTATATTCTTATATCTTCTATTGTTAGCCGCTATTGTTAACTGATACTCTTAACTTTGACTATTCGTCACTACCCTTCTCTTCTTGCATTGCTTTTGCAGCATTAACAAAAGCGATAAAGAGCGGATGCCCATCTCTAGGCGTCGATTTAAACTCAGGATGAGATTGTGTTCCAACAAACCAAGGATGATCTTTCAGCTCAATAAAATCGATCAATCCACGATCATTAGTACGACCTGAAACAATAAAGTTACCATCTTGCAATTGATCGAGATAATCAAGATTAACACCATAGCGATGACGATGACGTTCATTCACATCAGCGCGCCCATAAGCTTCATATGCTTTTGTCCCTTCAATCAAAGTTGCAGGTTGCGCACCCACCGTCATATAGCCTTTGAACTCATCTGTTTCGCTATCGCGCTGTGGATCTAACATCTTAATAACAGGATATTCAGAAGTAGGATCAACTTCGCTCGTATTTGCGCCATCAAGCCCTAACACATTACGTGCATACTCAACAACCGCTAACTGCATGCCTAAACAGAGCCCTAAGAAGGGGATATTATTCTCACGGACATATTGAATCGCGCGAATCTTCCCTTCCATTCCACGCTCACCAAAGCCACCAGGAATTAAGACAGCATCCATACCGGCAAATGCCGCAGATAGCTCCGTCTCATCCATATCTTCTAAAGAGGCCGCCTCTACATAGTGAAGCTTAATCTTTGTCTTTGTCTGAATTCCCGCATGAAATAGTGCTTCATTGATCGATTTATAGGTATCGGTCAATTCTGTATATTTACCAACGATCAAAATATTTGCCACACTATCAGCAGTAGCGATATTTTCTAATACCTGATCCCACTCAGAGAGATCGGCCTCTTTCGCTTGAATATTAAATTGCTCAAGCACGATACGATCAAGACCCTGATCATGAAGAATACCGGGGATTTTATAGATTGAATCAGAATCAACACAGGAGATAACTGCTTCTTGGGCAACAGAGGTAAAGAGTGCAATTTTGCGACGCTCTTCTGCTGGAATCGGCTCTTCTGTACGGCAGATCAAGATGTCAGGCTGAATACCGATCGAACGCAACTCTTTTACCGAGTGTTGTGTCGGCTTTGTCTTCAACTCACCCGATGCACGTAAAAATGGTACTAAAGTTAAATGAAGGAAGAGCGCATTACGAGGTCCTACCTCTGTGCGAATTTGACGAATTGCTTCTAAAAATGGGAGAGATTCAATATCGCCAACCGTGCCACCAATCTCGATAAGTGCAATATCAGCACCTTGTGCGACATTGTAGATACGATGCTTAATTTCATCGGTAATATGAGGAATCACTTGAACGGTATTACCATGATACTCACCTGCTCGTTCACGCTCGATAACTGTTTTATAAACACGTCCCGCACTGACGCTATTGCGACGGCTCGCCGTCATACGGATAAAACGCTCATAATGACCTAAATCGAGATCTGTCTCCGCGCCATCATCGGTCACAAAGACTTCGCCATGTTGAAATGGGCTCATCGTGCCGGGATCGACATTGATATAAGGATCCAACTTCATCATTGTAACCTTAAGTCCCCTAGCTTCTAAAATGGCACCTAAAGAAGCTGCCGCAATACCCTTGCCTAAAGATGAAACAACGCCACCTGTGACAAATATAAAATGTGTCATGAACCCACCCTGAAATTGATGTGAATAAAAAGTCTATCAGGGATCATATTTTAACTCATTTTCGAAAAAAGTTCGATAAATAATTATCGTGCAACGATCGTCTAATTAACGCACAAATAACGCACAAGCATTGATTCATTCACAATCATCCCTCAAGAGAAGTGACGGACACTTTTCAGTCAAAATGGGCGCTCTTTCCTATGGGATAAGTAAGATTTTTTATTGAAAGTTGAGTATAATTAGGGCTTCTATTTTCGAGTGCTTTAAAGGTTAATGAAATATTATGTCAAAGATGAATAAACAATGCGCAAACGCTATTCGTGCGCTCAGCATGGATGCTGTACAAAAAGCAAATTCCGGTCATCCCGGCGCACCGATGGGGATGGCAGAGATGGCGACAGCTCTCTGGGGCCTTAATCTCTCACATAACCCCAACAATCCCCACTGGATCAACCGCGACCGCTTTATCCTCTCTAATGGGCATGCATCAATGCTGCTTTATTCTCTTTTACACTTAACAGGTTATGCGCTCTCGATCGATGATCTCAAAGATTTCCGTCAACTCAATGCTAAAACAGCAGGCCATCCTGAATATGGTTTTGCAGATGGGATCGAAACAACGACAGGGCCTTTAGGTCAAGGTATTGCCAATGCTGTCGGTATGGCGCTTGCAGAAAAGATGATGGCGGGAACTTATAATACAGATCAACATACCATTATCGATCACTACACCTATGCATTCTTAGGTGATGGCTGCATGATGGAGGGGATCTCTCATGAAGCTTGCTCTCTTGCCGGTACCTTAAAACTCAACAAATTGATCGCACTCTATGATGATAATGGCATCTCGATCGATGGAGATATTCGTGGTTGGTTTACCGACAATACTAAAGAGCGCTTCTTAAGCTACGGCTGGAATGTGATCGGTCAAATTGATGGTCACGATATTGCAGCTGTTGATGCGGCGATCAAAGAGGCGAAAAAATCAGACAAACCAACACTCATTATCTGTAAAACTCTAATCGGTAAAGGTTCTCCCAATAAAGAGGGATCAGAAGCGACCCATGGTGCTCCTTTAGGTGCTGAAGAGATTGCGGCAACTAAAGCAAGCCTTGGTTGGAACTATGGTCCTTTTGAAGTTCCAGAAGAGATCTATCAAGCTTGGGATGCTCGCGATACTGGCGATAAAATAGAAGAGGAGTGGAATAACCGCTTCGATGCTTATGTTGCGGATCATCCAGAAAAAGCAGATGAACTTCTTCGTCGCATTGCCGGTGAACTTCCCGACAACTTTGAAGAGACTTTCGCAGCGGCACTGAAAAGCGTTAATGAGAAAGAAGCAGATATCGCAACACGTGTAGCGAGCAAAAATGCACTCGATCTTTTAGCGACTGATCTTGCAGAGATTGTGGGCGGATCTGCTGACCTTACCCCATCGAACAATACCTTCTTCAAAGGAAGCCGTGATCTCGATATCACTACAGGTGAAGGCAACTATATCCGCTTTGGTGTTCGTGAATTTGGGATGGCGGCTATTATGAATGGTTTAGCACTCTATGGCGGTTTTATCCCTTATGGTGCAACTTTCCTCGTCTTCTCCGATTATGCTCGTAATGCGATCCGCATGAGCGCACTCATGGAGCAACGTGTGATCTATATCATGACCCACGATTCCATCGGTCTTGGTGAAGATGGTCCGACCCATCAACCTATCGAGCATGTTGAATCTTTACGCCTTATTCCTAACCTCTATGTATGGCGTCCTTGTGATGCGGTTGAAACATTAGTTGCTTGGACAGATGGTCTCAAAGCTGAAGGTCACCCCACATTACTCGCCCTATCCCGCCAAAACCTTCCCCACCAAACCCGCGATGCCGAGAGCTTAAAAAATATTGAGCGTGGTGGTTATACTCTTCTTGAGAATGATCATGCCGAGATCACACTTCTTGCAACAGGTTCTGAAGTAGAGTTGGCGATGGAAGCTGCGAAAGAGCTTAATGCTCGTGTTGTTTCAATGCCGTGTGTGGAGCTCTTTAGAGAGCAAGATGAAGCTTATAAACAGGCTGTTTTAGGCGATAAGAAGATCCTTGCCATTGAAGCAGGTGTCACTCGTGGCTGGTATGAGTTTGCAGATGCTGTGATAGGAATCGATACTTTCGGGGCATCGGCTCCAGCCAAAGATCTCTTCCCACACTTTGGCTTCACAGTAGATCATGTGATCCAAAAAGCGCAGATGCTCTTAGCAAAAGCGTAGAAGAGTCATCAAAATGGTAAATTAGTGAGATAGTTAGTGAGATCATTGATGAGTTAGTAAAGTAGTTAAGAAATCTCATTAAACTACCACTTACGAAAAATCGAGAGAAAGCCACCGGAAATCATCTTGTGGCTTTCTTTATACCTGTTAACATCACTTCTCCCCCTTTATTTCACAGCACTCCTGCTTGCAAACTGATATGGAATCTTGAGTCATAGCGTAAAAGTGGCATAATTGAATCGAATGAAGTACCACTAACAATGAGTGCCTCTACTTCGATCAAAATTTCGCTCAAATGAGTAGAAGTTTTAAGCGTTTGCAATAATATAGTGTTAGAATGATCAACTATTCATTTTTATAGTTGTATTTTTATAGTTGCATTTTTGTAGTTACATTGTTGTAGTTATACTTTTGCAATTATATTTCTGCAATTACATTTTTATATTCATAATTTTTTTAATTTCGAATCATATAAATCATATTTAATGGGAGCATTTATGAAGCGTTTACTGATTGCTTTAACTGCCTTAGTTTCTCCAGCATTTGCACAAGCTCAAGAGCAAAGCATTTTTCCAACCCTAATTCTGTTTGGGGGAATGTTTGTTGTGATGTATTTCTTAATGATCCGTCCACAACAAAAGCGTGCAAAAGCACATCGCGAATTGATCAACTCACTTAAAGTGGGTGATGAGATCCTTTTAAGCTCAGGTTTTGTTGCAAGAATTCGTGCGCTTGATGAGAACTATGTGAGTGCAGAGATCGCTCCTAATGTTGTTATCAAAGCACAACGTCAAGCGATCAACTCACTTCTTCCAAAAGGAACTTATCGTGAGAAGCTTGATGCAACTCCTGAAAAAGTAGAAAAAACAGAAAAAGCAGAAAAAGCTGAATAATTTTAGAATCGATATTCAGATCGATCAATATGACAATAGATCGCCTTTCTGGCGCCGGCGCCTCTACTCTGTAGAGGCGTTTAGGCTTTTTGATTCACACACTAAAAGTAACCCAATATTATGCTAAATCGATATCCGCTTTGGAAAAATATTCTGATTTTTGGGGTCATTGTTCTCTGTACTATCTTAGCGCTCCCCAACCTCTTTGGGGAAGATCCATCTATTCAAATCTCCCCCACACGAGATACCCAGATCAACTCTGAATTGGTCGCTCGCGTGGATACTGTTTTGAAAGAGAACCACTTCGATGTTAAACGTATCGAAGAATCCCAAGATCAAATTCTTATTCGTTTTAAAGATACGGAAGAACAATTAAAGGCGAAAGATCTCCTTGATGGTGTTCTTCAAGATCAATATTTAACTGCGCTCAATCTCGCTCCCGACATGCCGGAGTGGCTCTCCTCACTTGGGTTACAACCGATGTATCTAGGTCTTGACCTGCGCGGTGGTGTTCACTTCCTCCTCGAAATTGATATGGAGGGGTTAATTACCCAATTGACCAATACCTATGCCGAGAGCATCCGGAGCCATCTTGCAGATAAGGGGCTCACGCCGCTGATCGATATTACAGATCCTCAAACAATCACCATCAGTTTTGGGAATGCTAATGAAGCCAATCGTGCGCGCCAACTACTCTCAACCAATCAAGCCTTCTTAGAGCTCTCCTTTGATAGTAGTGGCAATCGCGTCATCGCTAAAATTAGCAATAAAGAGATCAATGAACGAAAAGCAAGTGCAGTAGTCCAAAATATCACCACGCTTCGAAATCGTGTCAATGAGTTAGGAGTTGCCGAGCCTATTATTCAGCAACAAGGGCTTGATCGTATTGTTGTTCAACTCCCCGGGATTCAAGATACCACTCGCGCTAAAGAGATTTTAGGAACAACTGCGACATTAGAATTCCGTATTGTTGATGATCGCTCCGCTACTGAAGCATATAAAGCGTTAGAGACGGGTCGTGCGCCATTAGGAACAAAGCTCTATCTCACTCGTGATGGAGTTCCCTACCTCTTAAAACGCCAAGTGATCTTAACGGGAGACTCTATCGTTAAGGCAACAGCAGGACTCAATCATGAGACTAACTTGCCGGAAGTCTATATCACGCTCGATTCGAAAGGCGCTGACCGCTTTGCTGAGGGTACAAAAGCCAATGTGAAAAAACCGATGGCGACCGTCTTTATCGAAAATAAGTTACAGACAACTTTTGATAAAGATGGTAATGAGATTCGTAAAAGTATCACAACAGAAGAGATTGCCAACGTCGCAACGATTCAACAGCAGCTCTTCTCCAACTTCTCGATCTCAGGTATCAACTCACTTCAAGAAGCAAACAATCTTGCGATTACCTTAAGTTCAGGGGCATTAGCTGCACCCATCCATATCATTGAAGAGAGAACGATTGGACCGAGCGCCGGTAAAGAGAATATTCAACGCGGTGTTGATGCATCACTCTATGGACTCTTGATGGTAATGGTCTTTATGATCTTACGCTATCGTGGTTTTGGGGTGGTAGCGAACGTTGCGTTACTCGCAAACCTTGTTCTGATCTTAGCGGTTCTTTCACTGCTTCAAGCAACTTTAACGCTCCCGGGGATTGCCGGTATTGTCCTCTCATTAGGGATGAGTGTTGATGCCAACGTCTTGATCAATGAACGGATTCGAGAAGATCTGCGAAAAGGCAGCACACCGCAACAGGCGATCAACAATGGGTTTGGTAAAGCATTCGGCACAATTATGGATGCCAACTTAACGAGCCTCTTCTCAGCTATCGCCCTCTTCTTTATTGGTTCAGGCCCTATTAAAGGCTTTGCTGTTACTCTCTCTGTAGGGATTATCACCTCTGTCTTTACTGCCGTTTACTTCAATAGAGCGATTATCAATCTTCTCTACGGAAGTCGTCGCACCATCAAGAAACTCTCTATCGGCGGTCGCGAGCGCCTTCATATCTTCTCAGGAGAGACCACCTACAACTTTATGCGCTATGCTAAGCTTTGGATTGGCGCTTGTATCGTGGTCTGTATCCTTGCAGTAGGAATCTCTGTCACGAAAGGCTTCAAATTGGGGCTCGACTTTACAGGGGGAACGGAGATTGAGGCGGTCTATGAAAAACCGGTAGAGATCGATGCTGTTCGTGAGCAGTTAGAGGCGATCGGCTTTGATTCTGTCGTGGCACAACATTTCGGTTCAGCACGTAATGTCTTAATCAACATTCCTACGACCGATGATATTGAAGAGTCCACCACAATCACAGAGGATCTAACACTCGCCTTAACACTTCCTGATAATCCAATGACGATTCAAAAGATCGACTATATTGGCGCCAAAGTGGGGAGCGAATTAGTATCTGATGGGGTAATGGCATCAGCACTTGCGATCTTCCTAATCCTTGTTTATATCTGGTTTAGATTTGAGTGGAAGCTCTCTATGGGGACAATTCTCTCCACAGTCCATGATGGTCTCTTTGTGGTTGCGGCATTCTCTATCTTAGGATTAGAGTTTGATCTGACCTCTCTTGCGGCGATCTTGGCGGTGATCGGTTACTCCGTCAATGACACGGTTGTTATCTTAGACCGTATCCGTGAGAACTTTAGACTCAATCGTACCGATACCCCTAAAGAGATTATCAATGCCTCGATCAATCAGACACTCTCGAGAACGGTAATGACATCACTGACCACCTTCTTAGCAGTCTTAGCACTCTATCTCTTTGGTGGCGAAGTGATTCACTCCTTCTCGCTCATTATGTTGATTGGTATCGTGATTGCGACCTACTCTTCAATCTTCATTGCCGCAGCAGGAGCCTACGTCTTAGGGCTTAAGCGGGAAGATCTTATTCCGCCGCCTGTTGCTAAGGAAGATGGGATCGTTATCGATGAGGGAGATAGTCAGAGCAACTCAACATTGCCCTAGAGTAGCACCCCCTTATCAACTATTTGATAGATCCCTATAAGGATCGCTAAAAAACCTTTACATCTCGCAGGTGTAAAGGTTTTTATTCATGGGGCAATTTGCTAGAATAGGGAGTCTTATGAATCAATGAGGCAAAATAGGTTCGGTTAGATCGACCGGCCATTAAATCACCGATTGAAGCATAAAACAGATTGCTATACAGATTGTTATATTAGATTTTTGTACTAAATTTTATACTAGATTTTTATAGTAGATTTGATAGTAGATTTGATAATAGATTATTAAATTGTAAATTCTTGAAGTTAACTCTCTCCAAAGGATCTTCATCAATCTCTAAGAGAGTTCCATAAAGTATTCACTGTTACTCACTTTATTACTCACTTTATTTGCAATAAGGATGGCTCATCTTGCGGCAAGTTGTTCCCAAAAAACCGAAAGCCTCTACGCTTTTTCTGACGGCATTTTCAAAGACGGTAGGAATCGTACTATTTATTGCAACGCTCATTATTGCGCTTGCAATGTCACTGAGCTTCTACAGTTATCATCCCGATGATCCCGCTTGGAGTAGCGCAACCACTGCTGAGGTTGTCCATAATATTATGGGCGAGCGTGGGGCTTATTTCGCCGATATTATGCTCTCTGCCATTGGAAGTACGGCTTGGCTTTTACCCCTTTTTCTGATCGGCTTTGGCTATCAGCTCTTCTTGAAAAGAAAGATCTTAACAGTCACCTTAGATAAGATCAGTTTTCGACTTTTAGGCGTCCTCATTACAATCTTCTCTCTCTCAGCACTACTCGATCTTCATAGTGGCAATGGTGGAATGATGGGCGGATTTATTGGGACAGAACTTATCAATATTCTCAGCACTGCTTTCTCCATCGATCCTGAGCTTTTAACCTATGGTACAAAGATCCTCTTTGCGATCTTAACCTTTGTCGGCTTCTATCTTGTTACCGGCTCAGGCCCTATCGGTTGGATGGATTATTGTGGCGCCTTCATCCTGATGCTCTGGTTCTCTATCTTCCCCTCAAAAGAGGTAGAGGCAGATATTGTTAATCAACATCTCCCTGATCATGATGGCAATATTGAGCAAGAGACGATCGATCGCATGCTCAATGAGACTGAAGGACGCAAAGCACCAAACTTCTTCAATAAGATCTTTGCCGGTGCTGATGATGGCCTTGAGGGTAAACATCAAGATTTTATTGAGATCGATGAAACAATTCTCAAAGAGGAATCATATGAAAACTATGAATCTAATGCCGATTTAACAATGCCGAATACACCTCTCAAAGAGGAGGAACTCAGTAGCTATCATTATCAACCTCTTGAGGAAGAGAACCAACCTGCGGAAGATCAAGACGAAATGAAAAAAGCACAAAACAACATCCCCCCCATTTTCCGTAACTTAAAAAAAAATCATAACGAACCCACCACGACAGAAGAGGCAATCGTAGAAACAACGGAAACAGCTGAAAGACTCGACATCAATCCACTAGAGCCCAAACTTGATGAGGTTTGGGATGATTTCATTCGTGCACCTCAATCTTCACAAGAAGATGAGATCGCAGAGAGCGCTACTCATGAGACGATTGAAGAGGAGGAAGAGAAGAAGAGTATTCCCTCTATCTTCCGTAATCTCTTTAAAGCGCGCCGTAAAACCAAAAAAGTGGAAGAGGAACTCCCTGTTAAAGTTGAACCTTCTCTCGATTCTCTCAAAACTGCGGCAGTAGTAGCGAGTGCCTCAATAGATACACTGCCTCATGAGCAAGAAGAGAGAGGGGGAGAAAGTGGAGAAGATATTGATGCTTTTACAGCACAATCAGATCAAACAGAACCAATAGATAGTGACAATCAAGATCTATTAGAGAGCGATCCACTTCAATTTACCCCGCTTCAATTTGCCATCACTGATCCTTCAGAGGTACAAGATGAGAATCACCTAATGGAAGATCAGCCGACATTAGAGCATGAGGAGCGAGAGATTCAGCCGCTTGATCTTACCGTTGCAGATCTTGAGATAGAAGAGAGTGAGAATGAAGCCGTCGAGGTCATCGCACCGGCATTTGAAACACCGCAAGAGAAAACACCGACACCTGAGGCACCCAAAGAGCGCTATATCGGCCATGAGATCGACCCTAAAAGTGGTATGCCCATCCCCGTTAAAGCTCCCAAAGAGTTTCCGATGGCCGGTCGTCTGCCGGGATTAGATCTCTTAGGCAATCCTCCCCCTGTTACCGAGAGTTACGATGAAGAGGAACTTGCGGAACTTGCATCTCTCATTGAAGAGCAATTTAAACATTTCAATATTGAAGTCTCTGTCGTTAATATTGAACCAGGTCCCGTGATTACCCGCTTTGAGCTCGATCTTGCTCCCGGCGTGAAGATCGCGCAGATCAATAATCTTAATAAAGATATTGCTCGCGCGCTCTCTGTCACAAGTGTTCGTATCGTCGATATTATTCCTGGAAAACCCTATATCGGTCTTGAGATTCCCAATAAGAAGCGACAAATCGTCTACTTCAAAGAGGGGCTCTATGCCGAAGCGTATCGCAATAGTAAACATCCCCTTACGATCTTGCTTGGGAAAGATGTTTCGGGCAATCAAGTTGTGGCCAATCTTGTTAAGATGCCCCACCTTCTTATTGCCGGGACCACAGGCTCGGGGAAATCGGTTGGACTTAATACCATCTTATTAAGCCTTCTCTATAAAGCGCGTCCGGAAGATCTTCGTCTCATACTCATTGACCCGAAAATGCTTGAACTTTCGGTCTACGATAACATTCCACACCTTTTAGCGCCGGTTGTGACCGACATGAAAGAGTCTGCAAATGCGTTACGCTGGGCAGTGATGGAGATGGAGCGTCGCTATCTTCTGATGAGTAAACTTCGTGTCCGTAATATCGATGGCTTCAATCAGAAGGTAAAAGAGGCGATTGCCGCAGATACCCCTATTGCTGACCCGCTTTGGGATGCATCGCGTGAGGTCTCTGACCATGCGACAGCGCCGCTTCTCAAACCCCTTCCCTACATCGTCATTGTGATCGATGAACTTGCCGATATGATGATGAGCGTGGGGAAAGCCGTGGAAGAGCTGATCGCGCGCTTAACACAGAAAGCCCGTGCTGCCGGGATTCATATGGTTGTAGCAACACAGCGTCCATCGGTAGATGTTATTACCGGCTTAATTAAAGCCAATATTCCAAGCCGTATCGCTTTCCAAGTCTCAAGTAAGATCGACTCTCGTACCGTTCTCGACCAGCAAGGTGCGGAGAACCTTTTAGGTCATGGAGATATGCTCTTCTTCCCTACCGGTGCGCCCTTCCCTCAACGGGTTCATGGTGCCTTTGTCGATGACAATGAAGTCAATCGCGTCACCGATTTTCTCCGCTTAACAGGCGATACCGATTATGTGGATGATATCTTAAAAGATCCTACAGAAGAGATTCCAGGGCTCTCAGAGAATGCCTCTGGCTATGTTGCTTCACCTGATGATGTGGAAGATGTGCTCTATGATGAAGCGGTGAAGATCGTTTTAGAAGATCAGCGCCCCACCATCTCCTATGTTCAACGAAAACTTCGCATTGGTTACCAGCGAGCAGCTCGCCTTATTGAGGCGATGGAGGAGCAAGGGATCATCTCTGCTCCTGCCGCAAATGGCAACCGAGAAATTTTAATTCATTATGAAAAATAGTCTTCTTATCTGAATCTTATAGCAATTTTGCCTCAATCAATTGTGAGACAGTTTTATATCAATTTTGAGATAATTTTGAGGCAATTTTGTATCAACTTTATATCCATTTTATATCCATTGCTTATCAATTTTAGATAGATAGACTTTTAACAGGAAAGTGAGAAACCATGATGTTACAGACCGAATTAGATCATCTTTATAGTGAACAGGAAGCAGATGCTATCCCCCTCAGTTTTGCAAGCACTCTCTCTGAGATAACGCTAACAGATGCACAACGAACGCGATTAAAGCGAGAAAAGGAAGATGAGACAATTCATGCCGGAGAGATCGTTCCGCTCTATGATGAGCAAGGAGAACTTAAAGAGGTGGTTGTCGGTTACAATGAGAAAGAACCTCTCTTCACCTTGGGCGATAGCTATCAAAAACTCCCTTTAGGCCACTATCGCCTTCCTGAAACATTGAGAGAAGAGGCGCTCTATAACCATCTCCTCGCCTTTGGTTTAGGGGCTTATCAATTCAATCAATATAAACAAGCAAAGCAACGCGCAATCTCCTTCTATCTTCCTGAAAATGTTGCAAAACGTGTTAAAAATGCTTTGAGTGCTCACTACTTAATTCGCGATCTAATCAATGAGCCGGCAAATACCTTAACGCCCGATAATTTTGTAACACAGATTCGTGCAGAACTCTTAGGGTTTCCCGTCACCATTAAAGAGATTGTGGGAAGTGAACTCTTAAAGCAAAATTTCCCACTCATCTATACCGTAGGTGCCGGCAGTAAATATCAACCTCGCCTTGTCGAAATTATTGCAGAAAAAGAGGGAGCCCCACAATTAACCCTCGTTGGAAAAGGGGTCACTTTTGATACCGGCGGGCTCGATATTAAACCATCTAATAGCATGCGTTATATGCAGAAAGATATGGGGGGTGCAGCGCATATGCTCGCACTTGGAAAATGGATACTACAAGAGGAGTGGAATGTCTCTCTTCGTATCCTCCTCCCGATCGTTGAAAATAGTGTCTCTGATCGCTCTATGCGCCCGGGTGATATTGTCAAAAGTCGTAATGGTATGAGCGTTGAGATCGACAATACCGATGCGGAAGGACGCTTAATTCTCTGCGATGCATTGACCTACGCATTAGAAAAACCATGTGATTTCCTAATCGACTTTGCCACATTGACTGGTGCCGCTCGCGTCGCTCTCGGTACGGAGATCCCGGCACTCTTTACCAATGATGATGCTTTTGCGCAGATCATGCAAAAGAGTGGTGAGAAGAATTGTGATACCGTTTGGCGACTCCCCTTCCATCAAGCCTACAATGAATGGATCGATGCAGAGACAGCAGATGTTAGTAACTCAGGAAGCGTCCCCTTTGCCGGCGCGATTACAGCAGCACTCTTTCTTGAACGCTTTACGAAACAGAGCAATGTTCCTTTTGCCCATGTCGATTTAATGGCTTGGAATATTCGTCATCGCCCAGGTCGCCCTAAAGGGGGAGAAGCGATGGGGCTTCGTGCGGCATTTGATGCCCTTAAAGAGCGTCTCAACTGTCAATAGGATCAGCCTAATAGATCGGCATAGTAGATCGGTCTTATAGATCGATCTGCTGGATCTGACAAGATCAATAAAGCCCTCTATCGAGTCGCAGACAAACAATGAAAACCATAGTATCTGGGGAGTTTTATAGAATCTCTTCTCACGACTATGGTTTTCTCAATTAAATAATTGTACACTGAAATAATAGCTCTTTTTTTGACAATGACTCTTCAATGGGAAACAATCTTATCATTGAGGATCAATATAAGAGATGGGGTTCAAGCTTTTTAATGATCTCTTTTGAAGTTAAAGAATCACCGAAGTTGACCGCCTCTCATACCTCCTGACTATTTCCCTCAACCTAGAATCGTAAATTGCGCCAATGAAAAAGACACTCCGATATCTCCTAGCAGCAAATCTACTGATCTGCACGCTATTGACTCTCGCCTTTGCCGAGACAGGGTTCTCCGCTTTTGTGGTTGATCATAGAACAGGTAAGCCACTCTATGAACATGATGTCGATGCAAGACGCTATCCGGCATCATTAACAAAAGTGCTAACGCTCTATATTGTCTTTGAGGATCTCGCAAAAGGTAAGGTCAATCTCAATACCAAAGTCCCCTTCTCAGCAAAAGCAGCGGCTCAACCACCCTCAAAAATTGGTGGGAAAGAGGGAACCGCAATCACATTAGAGACTGCCATTAAAGCTTTAATTGTTAAATCCGCAAATGATGTGGCGCTAGCCGTTGCCGAAAAGATATCCGGGTCAGAAGAAGCTTTTGCTCGCCGAATGAATCAGACAGCAAAAAAATTGGGGATGCATAGTAGCCACTTTGTCAATCCTCATGGATTACCGAATGATAACCAATATACAACCGCTCGAGATATGATCAAATTAGGGATCGCGATTCATAATCACTTCCCACAATATTATCATCTCTTTCAAACGCCCTCGTTTGAATATGCTGGCGTCACTTTCCGCTCCCACAACCGCGTTAACCGAGATTTCCCCGGTGCAGATGGGATAAAAACAGGTTATATTCGTAAATCAGGATTTAATCTCTTAACCAGCGCTAAACGCAACAACAATCGTGTTTTTGCCGTTGTTTTAGGGGGAAGAACCACACAGCTACGGGATGATTTGATGATCTCACTTCTCGATCAGAGCTTTAATGATGGTTATAAAGGGCGCTCTATTCGTGAAATCTCCCCTTACATCACAAAAGATATGACCGTTCTCTTCACTCCCACAAAAGCGAAACCGAGTGATAAAACGCAACTCTTCGATAGCAAAAAAGGACGTCGAAGTGGTTCTACCGCAATCGTTAAAGCACCGCCCGCTCCTAAAATAGAGCCTGTAAAACCAGCAGAAGTCGTAGCCCCTATTCCGGCATTGGTTTTAGAATCCTCTTCCGATCAGATTATCGCCGGTACAGGAGATTACTCACCAGGCACGGCCCCTATCCGCGGACCCATCGTGAGCGCTTCAGGACTGAGTCATGCAGTACAAGTAGGCGCATTTAAAGATTACAATGCCGCACGCAATGAAGCACGCAGTGCTTATGAAAAGGTAAGAAGCGGTACCGTTCAAGTCTTTAACACCGGTGAATATTATCGCGCGCTTCTCTCAGGATTTAATGAGAGCGAAGCAGAAAAGACCTGCCAAAGTTTAAGGCAGAAAAAGACAGATTGTTTTGTCATTGCACTTTAAGCTCTGCGTAACAATTTATCAAAACTGATCAGATCCATAAAAAGCGACAGCGCTCGACAGAGATCACTAAGAATCACTCAAAGCCTACTCTTCTATTTTGCGAGTAGGCTTTTTATATAACCTCATAAATATTCAATATTAATCTTCACAGCAACACCGACACTAAATATCATGAAATAATCTGAAAATATCCATTATAAATAACGCTGAAAAATGGATCATAGCAAGGATGATCGATCAAGAAAAATAAAGAGCAGAAGTAAGAAAGAAGGAGAGAAAATAATCACTAAAAGATTGATACATAAATACAATCAACATAAATAGATCAAATAACGATAAAAAATCATTAATATTCCTCTATAATAGAGCTATAGAGAAACTATATAGAGAAACTATATAGAGAGGCTATATAGAGATATTATAAGGAGATTCTGCTAGATCATTCGAGTACCAGTAATGGACTCACCTATTTATAATGATACCCATTTTTAATAATAACCATACAATAATAGTTTTAGTTGTAACTTCTATATCGATTCGATTTCGATTCTATTTTGAATTGAGTCGACCTATTAAAATTTATCAATATTAGGGAATAATATGATCACACTAAAGCCTGTAAAGCCGATCCCCGGCGCCATTGCGCTGGGTCTTACACTTCTCATTTGGTTTGTTATCCCAACGCCGGAAGGAGTTCAGGAGAATGCTTGGCAGCTACTTGCCCTCTTTATCGGAACTATCGCCGCGATTATTGGTAAGGCACTTCCAATTGGAGCAATCTCTGTGATTGCAATCTCTGCAGTTGCTTTAACCCAAGTGACCCATCCTGGCGATGCAACTGCAGCACTTAATGATGCATTGAGTGGATTTTCTAACAATCTTATCTGGCTGATCGGAATCTCCATGATTATCTCTGTCAGTCTCAATAAAACAGGGTTAGGAGCACGCATCGGATATTGGCTCATCTCTCTTTTTGGTAAACGCTCATTAGGTATTGCCTACTCACTCACCTTTTCAGAGTTGATTTTAGCACCGGTCACCCCGAGTAATACTGCACGAGGAGGTGGAATTATCCACCCTATTATGAAGTCGATCGCGGATAGTTTCGACTCTCAACCTGACGATCCCGCTTCATCGAAGAAGATTGGGCGCTTCTTGGCACTTGTCAACTACAATACCAACCCCATTACCTCCGCAATGTTTATTACGGCAACCGCACCGAACCCTTTAATTGTTAATCTTATTGCGGAAGGTTTAGGCGCAGAATTTCGCCTCACATGGAGTGCGTGGGCAATTGCGGCAATTATCCCTGGGCTTTTATCACTACTGATCATGCCTTTAGTCATCTACTTCTTAGTGCCACCAACGATTAAGAAGACCCCTAATGCGCCACTCTTTGCAAAGCAAAAGATGGCGGAGCTCGGGAAGATGTCTCTCCCTGAAATCATTACGGCTGGTGTCTTTATTCTCTTACTCTTAATGTGGGCTGAAGTTCCCGATCTTCTCTTTGGTCTACAGATCAATGCAGCAACTGCGGCCTTTATCGGACTCTCCATCCTACTTCTAACCGGGGTTTTAACTTGGGATGATGCTTTGAGTCATAAGAGCGCCTGGGATACTGTTATGTGGTTTTCAGCGCTCATTATGATGGCAACATTTTTAGGAAAATTGGGGCTTGTTAAATGGCTGGCTTTAACGGTCAGCCACGGCATTGATGAGCTGAGCCTTGGTTGGATTCTCTCCATGCTAATTCTAGTGTTAATCTATGTCTATACTCACTACTTCTTTGCCAGTACCACTGCCCATATTACTGCAATGTTTGGTGCTTTTTTAGCAGCTGGTGTCGCCTTAGGTGCGCCCCCGATGTTACTAGCCCTCACCTTAGCCTTCTCCTCTTCTCTGATGATGTCATTGACTCACTACGCAACAGGAACAGCGCCCATTATCTTTGGTTCTAACTATACAACCTTAGCGGAATGGTGGCGCGTCGGTTTTGTGATGAGTATCGTCAACCTTGCAATCTGGTTCTATGTCGGTGGTCTTTGGTGGAAAGTACTCGGCTACTGGTAGTTGTAGCCGCACTAAAACTGCGACAATGAGCATAATAGGCTGGCATAACAGCAATAAATAGGAAGAGAGAGCGATACAGTGTAGCGACTTTTTAAAGTTGCCACTCAATCGCTCCCTTTCCTTTATCGAGGAGATATTGATTGCTCTTAGAAAAAGGCTTAGAGCCAAAAAATCCACGATATGCTGAAAGAGGAGAAGGATGTGCACTCTCTAAAATAAGATGCCGCGTTCGATCGATCTTCGCTCCTTTCTTCTGAGCATGATTTCCCCACAAGATAAAGACAAGATGCTGGTAATGATCTGCGAGATAATCGATGACGGCACTGGTAAACTGCTCCCAGCCGATCTGTGCATGAGAATGGGCCTTTCCCTCTTCTACCGTTAAAACAGTATTGAGAAGAAAAACACCCTGCTCACTCCACGCAGAGAGATCACCCGATTGAGGTGGTTGAAAATTGGGGATATCAGTGACTAACTCTTGATAGATATTGCGCAGTGAAGGAGGGATTTTAACCCCTGGCTGAACGGAAAAGGCTAAACCATGGGCTTGCCCTAAACCATGATAAGGATCTTGCCCTAAGATAACGACTCTAATCTGATCTGGCGCGATCTGGAAGGCATTAAAGATCGATTCAACTGGTGGAAAAACTTTAACGCCCCGATTTACGGAGTCCTCGATCCCCTGCTCGATTTTCTGAAAATAAGGTTTTTCTATCTCGCTTTTGATAAAATCACGCCATTGTGGATCAATCTTCGATAAATCAAATTTCACACAGACTCCTATCATCATCTCTACAAACATCTCTACAAATTAATCATTCACGACTCATGACTAAAATGCTCATCCGTTAATACGCACTCAATGAACTTCTTAACCCATTTAATAGCGCCATCACAAGTGGCACTATTGTAATCAGGCGCACGCAATATGCCAAACTTAATTCAAAATCTTCTACTTGTTATGTTGGGCGCTTCTCTTGGTGGAGGTTGTCGCTATCTTTTCACGCTGATCGAAAGTCGCCTCTCAACACCTATCCCAATCTCCACTCTTCTCGTTAATATCATCGGGGGGTTACTTGCCGGAATAATTGCCGGTTATCTTCTCCATAAACCAGATCAAACCATTCGTCTCTTTCTGATCGTAGGATTTTGTGGCGGGCTTACCACCTTCTCAAGCTTTTCATTAGAAACGATGAAATTGCTCCAAAACCGAGAGTTTCTAATGGCTCTATCTCTAATACTCTTTCACTTTATCGGTGCAATCGGCGCAACAATCATCGGCTTCGCCCTCACCCAACGGTTTATCTCCTAATTGTTGATAATAGAGACCATCACTTGCCGGCATGCGATTTTAGAAAGTATGCAAGAGTAAACCCCGACACCTCATCAGCCCTTTTATCTCCACAAATAAAAAAATCACTGTGCAATTGAGTTGCAACAGTGATTTTCTCTTATCAAAACATTATGATGATACCACTAACCAGATGCCACTAACTGTCATTGGGATTCATGGTACTCTCACCATATCAATAAGCTAATTATATCAATGAATTAGACATTAAAACGGAAGTGAATGATGTCACCATCTTGAACGATATAATCTTTCCCTTCAAGACGCATTTTACCCTTCTCTTTTGCACCATTTTCACCCCCAAATTCGACAAAGTCATCATAAGCGATCACTTCTGCACGAATAAATCCACGCTCAAAGTCGGTATGGATAACACCGGCAGCTTGTGGTGCGGTTGATCCTTTTTTGATGGTCCAAGCACGGACTTCCTTGACCCCTGCGGTAAAATAGGTCTCAAGATCAAGCAGCTGATAACCACCGCGAATAACACGATTTAAACCCGGCTCTTCAAAGCCCATATCCGCTAAGAACATCTCTTTATCTTCATCTTCTAATTGTGAGATCTCAGCCTCTATCGCTGCACAGATCGGTACCACAAAGGAATTTTCTTCAGCGGCATATGCCTCTACCGCTTCAAGAAGCGGATTATTCTCAAAACCATCTTCATTGACATTGGCAATATACATCACCGGCTTCATTGTAAGGAAATGAAAATCTCTTAAAAGTAGACGCTCATCTGCATCTAAACCTAAAGAACGAAGACTTTTTGCTTCATTCAGTGTTGGAATGACCTTCTCTTTTAAAAGCGCGACTTGCGCAACAGCTGTCTTATCGCCCCCTTTTGCAACACGCTCAAGACGCTGAAGACCACGTTCTGCACTTGCAAGATCAGCGAGAGAAAGTTCCGTATTGATCACCTCAATATCATCAATAGGACTCACCTGACCGGAGACATGGACGATATCATCATTCTCAAAACAGCGGACGACATGTGCAATCGCATCCGTTTCACGAATATTGGCTAAAAATTGATTTCCTAACCCTTCCCCTTTTGAAGCACCGGCAACTAATCCAGCAATATCAACAAAGTCGATATAGGTCTGCTGTACGCGCTCAGGATTGACGATTTTCACCAAAGGTGCAAGACGCTCATCTGGAACATTGACTCGACCCACATTGGGTTCAATGGTACAGAATGGATAGTTTGCGGCATCAATGCCCGCATTGGTTAATGCATTAAAAAGTGTCGACTTACCAACATTTGGAAGTCCTACAATCCCACACTGAATAGCCATAAAATTTCCTTTAACTCAACTGTTCTATCGGCGATGAAGCTCATTCATCGCTTTCTCATATTCACCTGCTACAAATTGCGGCAGAACCGCTCGAGCAGCATCTATCGCTTGGAAGATCTCATTCTCATCCTTCTCTGGCGTCTTTGTTAAAACATAGCTCGATACCAATGAGGCGTGTCCAGGATGCCCAATGCCGATGCGAAGGCGCATAAAATCACGAGAACCTAATCGCTCTATAATGCTCTTTAAGCCATTATGTCCTCCATGACCGCCCCCTTTTTTAAAGCGAGCAACACCCGGCGCAAGATCGAGTTCATCATGAACCACTAAAATCTCTTCTGGCATTATCTTATAAAAGAGCGCAAGTGCAACTACAGCATCACCACTTTTATTCATAAAGGTCTCCGGTTCTAAAAGATAGACCTTTTGGGAACCAAAGAGTTGCTCTCCGACCAATCCTTTAAAGCGATTATTGAGAGAAAGTGGTGCATTTCGAATACTATCAATAAACCAAAAACCCGCATTGTGGCGGGTTTTTGCATATTGAAGTCCTGGATTTCCAAGACCTACAATCATTTTAATCATTATCTATTACTCAGTTCAAAGTAACAAGAGTGATGAATTACTCTTTATCTTCAGCTTCTTCTGTTGCTTCTTCAGCTGCTTCTTCGCCTTCTTCAGTTGTCTCTTCAACTGCAGCACGTGGCTCAACAATTGCAACAACAGGCTGATCATTCATCTCATCTTCGTTCATGATATTAACGAACTCAACACCTGCGATCGCTGGAATATCAGAGATCATGAGGTGCTCACCAACATCTAAGTTAGCGATATCGATTGCGATCTCATGTGGAAGATCTTTCGGTAAACATGAGACTGCTAATGTCGCTTCATGAAGGAGAACGATACCACCGTTAACAACACCTTTTGCTTTCTCTTCGTTAAGAAGAACAACTGGGATATCAACAACAATCGCTTCATCTGCACGTACGCGCATAAAGTCTAAGTGAGTGATGATTGGCTTATAAGGGTGACGTTGAACATCACGGATAATTGCAGACTCCTTCTTACCATCGATAATCACATCTACGATTGAAGTGTAGATATCTTCATGGCGGAAACGTTTTAAAACTTCGTTATGATTTAAAACGATGCTGACTGCATCCTTATCTGCACCATAGATAATTGCAGGAATGTTACCTTCGCGACGTAGGCGGCGGCTCGCACCTTTACCCATATCCGAACGTACGGTACCTTCAAAATAGTAATTTGACATTGGTTAGCTCCAATTAAAAGTGTTTAAAATGTGTTACAACCGCGACCAGTTGTAACTATCAAGCCCGAAATTATAAGTCTATTCTGCTCTATTTGCAATCGTAATCGACTTTAACTTCAGATTAACCCGTAACTCTTCTCCTCTTTTTCCACGCTCATCGATCAGAGGCTGCCATTCACTAGGTGTCAATTTAAAGCGACGCTTACCATATTCCACCTCTAAAGTATCCTCATTAGAGAAGACTAAAGTAGCCACAAGGGAATCCTTCTTCGCCTTAAATTGTGCGCCGGGAATACCGATAATCTGATTCCCCTTTCCTCTTGCAATTTGTGGTAATTCACGCAGAGGTACCACCAAAAAGCGTCCTTGTTCACTAACCGCAATCACCCATTGATTCTCAATATCTTCAATCTTTTGAGGCGGAAGCATCATCGCACCATCATTAAGATTGATCATCGCTTTCCCTGCGCGTTGACGCGTTAAAAATTCACGATAACTGCCGATAAAACCGTAACCATTTGTGGCACTTAGAAGATAGTGACTCTCCTCTTTATCGAGAATAATCTGCTCAATCTTCGCCCCATCTGCTAAATTGATCCGCGCCGTAATGGGCTCTCCTTGCGTTCTTGCGGTTGGCAATGTATGTGCCGGCGTACTATAACAGCGACCGGTACTATCAAAAAGAACCAATTGCTGATTATTTCGACCGATACATGAGGTGAGATATTGATCCCCCGTCTTATAACTTAAGCCTTCAGGATCGATATCGAGACTCTTCGCCGCACGCACCCATCCCATCTTCGATAGAACAATCATCACCGGCTCATTTGAAACTAATGCCGATTCATCGATCGCTTCAGCGGCTTCTCGTTCCACCACTTTAGAGCGTCGATCATCACCATATTTTTCGGCATCTTCTGTGATCTCTCGCTTAATCAACGCATCGATCATTGTGGCATCATTGAGATGCGCTAGGATCTCTTCAAGCTTGGCACGAAGTTCTGCCTCTTCCCCTTTAAGTTTCATCTCCTCAAGCTTTGCGAGCTGTCGTAATTTTGTCTCTAAAATATAGTCCGCTTGCGCTTCGCTCAGGTTAAATTGTGCCATTAACTCTGCTTTCGGCTCATCTTCAAAACGGATAATACGAATCACCTCATCGAGATTGAGAAAAGCAATTAAGAGCCCTTCTAGGAGATGTAATCGCTTTTCAATACGATTTTTATGGAATGTTAAGCGACGAACCACCGTTCCACGACGAAACTCAATCCATTCCCGTAAAATGTCCACCAATGATTTCACCTTTGGCTTCAGATCGAGCCCGATCATATTCATATTGACGCGAAATGACTTCTCTAAATCGGTAGTCGCAAAGAGATGATTCATCACCATCTCAACATCCACACGACTCGAGCGAGGAATCAAGACAATACGAACCGGCTCATCATGGTCTGATTCATCACGAATATCTTCAATCATCGGCAATTTTTTAGATTGCATCTGAGCGGCGATATCTTGCTGAATCTTCTCGCCGGAGACCTGATAAGGCAATTCATAGATAATGATCTCATCATTCTCAACACGGTATCTTGCACGAACACGGATCGAACCACGACCCTTTTCATAGATACTCAAAAGCTCCTCTTTAGGAGTGATAATCTCTCCTCCCGTAGGATAATCGGGTGCCGGAATAATCTTATGGAGTGCTTTACCGGTAAGGTCAGGGTTGTCGATCAGCGCGCAGACCCCTTTCGCCACCTCTCGTAAGTTGTGTGAAGGAATATCAGTTGCCATCCCGACAGCGATCCCTGTTCCACCATTGAGGAGGATATTAGGAACACGTGCCGGCAGAAGTTTAGGTTCATCGAGCGAACCATCAAAGTTAGGAACCCAATCGACCGTCCCTTCACCCAGTTCCTTAAGAAGAAGCTCTGCATAGCGAGAGAGCTTCGACTCGGTATAACGCATCGCCGCAAATGATTTGGGATTATCGAGCGAACCGAAGTTACCCTGACCCTCCACTAATGGATAACGATAGGAGAAGGGTTGTGCCATCAATACCATCGCTTCATAACAGGCAATATCACCATGGGGATGATATTTACCTAAAACATCCCCGACGGTACGGGCTGATTTTTTAGGCTTACTGGCGGCATTGAGGCCTAACTCACTCATTGCATAGATAATACGTCTCTGAACCGGCTTTAATCCATCGCCGATATAGGGGAGCGCACGATCCATAATCACATACATCGAGTAGTTTAAATAGGCCGTTTGCGCAAAATCGGCAACAGGTTGTACTTCAAAGTTTTTATTCGCTAGATGGCTCATAATCTTCCCATTTGTCCACATTAATCCATATTTATTCAATTGGCGCTATTGTTTCAACTGTTTCAACTATGTCTTGCATCCCAAGCAAAATTAATTCAATTCGCTTGAGAAGAGAACACTTCCTTGTAGAGACAAGAAAGAAGTAGGTTTATATCATTTTATGACTTTTAATAAAGTAAAATTTGTTTAAAACGATCTGAAAACTGTCTGAAAAGCCACTGGAAAAGTAATCAAAAAATGCAGCGCTATAATTGAGTAGCGTGATAAATAAAAACCCATCTAATCTCAGAAGATAGATGGGTTCAGGGATAGTCGATTGAGACTATCTGCCGTGACCTATTCTCTTAAATATCGACTTAAAACTCAAACTGAGGTTTATCCTCAAAGCCGATCAAGCGCTCTAAATCACGCTCATAGACAGGTTCGGTTCTAATTTCTCCGGCAACTTTAGTAAAGAGTGTTACATGCATCGCATTTTTCTTACCCACTGTTGCTAAGATACGTCCCTTCTCATTGAGAAGCTCAAAATATGCAGCTGGCATCTCAGGAAGTGAACCGGTAAAGATCACCACATCAAAAGCACCTAAATCTTGGTAGATATCGCGAATATCACCTGTTTGATAGGTGATGTTAGTATAACCAAGCTCACGGGTAATCGCTTCTGCATTGACATTGAAGCGCTCAACAATATCAACCGCAACGACTTCATTTCCTAAACGCGAAGCACACGCTGCTAAAAATCCGCTACCACTTCCAACAATTAAGACTCTCTCATGATCTTCGATACGAGTCTCTTGAAGAAAACGTCCTTCATAAGTCGGTGGCAACATCAAGTGGGTCTCATTGAGGGGAATTCTTGTCTCTGAAAAAGCAAGACCTTCATACTCTTTAGGGACAAAATGGTTACGGGGCACCACATCGAAAACCTCAAGTACTCGTTGATTGAGGATATTCCAAGGTCTCAACATCTGCTGAATCATATTTGTGCGAGCTTGTTGGATTTTAAGTTCGTTATCTAACATTTTTCCACCTTTCCAAAGCGAATAATCATCACCGAAATCTTCTGCGCAATTATTAACACGGTTGATCTGTTTTTTAATCTCTGTTGATAGCTTAATTCTTGATAGCTTAATCTTAAGAAAGCGACCGCTCTAAGCTACAACACTAAAATAGCTTTATAAGCCTCACATCATACCACCATTCAAAAGCTCATTGAAATTATTCAATCACAAATCGACATCCATCAACTTCTCGCACTCTTTATCTTCCTGTGTCTCCCTCATCTCTTCTTACTTCTCTTCTTACTTCTCTTCTTACCTCTCTTCTTGTCTCTCCTTCCAACGCCTCTTTTGATTCTCCCTTCCCTCTTCCATTCTCTTCTCTTCCATTCTCTTTAATGCAAGATATTTTCCCTAAAGAATAAACCTAAAGCGATGCCGGTAAGAATGCCCTTAGAGAATGACAATTAAGTTGCAAGCTTATGCCGGAAAAACTAAACTAAGAGCGCACCACATCTTTTGTTCTTAACCCCTAAGGAATGATTCATGTTTAAAAATATCTCATTAAAAGAGTTTGATCCCGCCCTTTTTGAGGCTGTTGAGCAAGAAAATAGACGTCAACAAGATCATATTGAATTGATCGCTTCTGAAAACTACTGCTCTCCGCTTGTGATGGAACTTCAAGGTTCACAACTGACCAACAAGTATGCGGAAGGTTATCCCGGCAAACGTTACTACGGCGGCTGTGAATTTGTCGATATCGCTGAAGATCTTGCCATTGAGCGTGCGAAAAAGCTCTTTGGTGCAGATTATGCCAACGTTCAACCCCATTCAGGTTCACAAGCAAATGGTGCTGTCTATTTAGCACTCTTAAATCCTGGCGATACCGTTTTAGGAATGAGCCTCGATCATGGTGGTCACTTAACCCATGGGGCGAAGGTTAACTTCTCAGGCAAAACCTATAATGCAGTCCATTACGGCGTCGATAACAATGGCTTGATCGATTATGATGAAGTGGAACGCCTTGCGCTTGAACATAAGCCTAAAATGATTGTTGCGGGCTTCTCTGCATACTCAAAAACTTTAGACTTCAAACGTTTCCGTGAGATTGCCGATAAAGTAGATGCTTATCTCTTTACTGATATTGCCCACGTTGCCGGTTTAGTTGCGGCAGGTCTCTACCCTAACCCGATCGATTATGCTGATGTGGTAACAACCACAACCCATAAAACACTTCGTGGTCCACGCGGTGGTCTCATCCTTAGTAAAAATCGCCCTGAACTTGAGAAGAAACTCAATTCAGCAATCTTCCCTGGAATTCAAGGTGGTCCACTGATGCATGTGATCGCAGCAAAAGCGGTTGCATTCCTTGAAGCGCTACAACCTGAGTTTATTGAGTATCAAAAGCAGGTGATTGCCAATGCAAAAACGATGGCTCGCGTCTTCCAATCTCGTGGCTATAAGATTGTCTCTAACGGTACTGACAACCACTTAATGTTAGTGGATCTTATCGATCGCGGTTTAACTGGAAAACAAGCAGACGAAGCTTTAGGTCGCGCTAATATTACCGTCAATAAGAACTCTGTTCCTAATGACCCACAATCACCTTTTGTGACATCAGGTATTCGTATCGGTACACCTGCAATTACTACACGCGGTTTTAAAGAAGCGCAATGTGATCTGCTTGCTAACTGGATCTGTGATGTTTTAGATAATATCGATGATGATTCTGTGATTGAGCGCGTTGCAAAAAATGTCGTTTCACTCTGTGACAAATTCCCTGTCTATCCAGATTCAGTGGTATAAGGTAATCAGACGATAAGACGCAGCATTAGAAAAAAGGTTATCCTTCTTAGAGGATAACCTTTTTTATCAACCTTAAAATATCAATTAGCATTCAGACCAAAACCAAGATGCCAATCCAATCTTCAGCTAGACGCGCCCCTCTACGACTCTGCTCGCTTCGACGCGCGCGACTCCTTTTAGCGCTTCTCCTCTCTGCTCTCCTACTGTTTTTTATCATCAGCAATATAATGATCGCCACTCAGAGCGCCCAATATCGGCAGTTAACCGCTGAGGCTGAAGAGAGAATCGATCTGATCATTGTTCTCGGCGCTAAAATTGAGGGGGAGCCTCTCAGGCCGACGGCAACCTTGAAAGAAAGACTCGATCTTGCCTATCACTATTGGCGACAACATCCAGAACTGCTCATTATCACTTCAGGCGGTTATCCCGATCAGTTAACAGAGAGTGAGGCGATGGTGATGAAACGCTACCTTCTCGCCCTCGGCATCCCTGACGAGCAGATCTTTGTTGAAGAACAATCCACCCGTACTGCCGAACAATTTATCAATAGCGATCAGATCCTCCGGCAACAAGGAATTGAGATTAAGCATCCGCTCATTATTACCAATGATTTTCATCTCCCCCGCGCGATGATGTTAGCCCGGCGAAGCAATCTCCCTTGGGAGACAATAGATGGCTTAGGAAGTGATACGCCTCCAAGAATAAAACCTTGGATCATCGCTCATCTGCGAGAACCGCTTGCCTATCTGCACTCTTGGTTGCGAGATTTCCCAGAGAGTCAGTAGGTCCCTTCATTCCCCGCCTCTTGCCAGAGTTGTAATGCTTCTTCTTGCGCCTTCTCCTCTCTCAATTCATAGAACGTATAGGCAGCATTCTCTTTAAGATGGGAAACTCTACACTATATTGCAATGCAAGTGTCAGCTCTTTGAAGATCGATCATCGCGCCATACTCACCATCATCATAGATCTGTGGAGCTTAACTATCTTAAAACTCTTGCTCGACACTCAATGCCTTTAATCGGTCGGCGCCAGATCTGATCGACAGCGATTTTAGCAAGTGGCGCCTTAATGGCAACATAGGCTTTCATCGGCAACAGGGTGATCTTTCCGACATCACTACCACTAATAGCCTCATTTGCAGTTAATGCCCCTAAAATATCGCCGGCACTAATCTTCGCTTTCCGCCCCTCATTAATCTCAATAGTTACCATCTCCGCATGAAGGGGTGCAGGCGTTCCCTTCAGCTCTGAGGCTGAGATTCGTGGAAATTGCTGCTCTAATGCCGCTTCAATCATCTCGATTCGCTCCTGCTTATAGCTTAACGAAAAGGTGAGTGCGCGCCCCTCTTTGCCGGCACGCCCTGTTCGGCCAATGCGATGGACATAGACTTCAGGATCAAAAGGGACATCAAAATTGAGCACTAAAGAGAGATCATCAATATCAAGTCCTCTTGCCGCTACATCCGTTGCCACTAAGACAGGACAGCTTCGATTGCTAAATTGAATCAAAACTTGATCCCGATCTTTCTGATCAAGATCTCCATGGAGTGCTAAGGCATCGATTCGATGGCGCTGTAAGAAATCGGTAACTTCAATGGTCGTAGCAATGGTATTACAGAAGATCACCGAAGATTGTGGTCGATAGTGGTAGAGAATCTCCGCGGTTACTGCCGGCTTATCTCTTCCATCTTCTACGAGAACCACACTCTGTGATATTTTCGGGCGATTCTCCACTAAAGCTTCGACAACAACCTCTTTCGGTCGATGTTGAAATTGGCGGCTCATCCGACGAATATCTTCAGGAAATGTTGCTGAGAAGAGGAGTGTTTGCCGCTTTTTAGGGATATAACGAATAATCTCCGCCACCTCATCTGCAAATCCCATATCGAGCATGCGATCCGCCTCATCTAAGACTAAAACTTTAGTATAAGAGAGATCGAGCGTCCCTCTTCCTAAATGATCAAGAAGCCGCCCCGGCGTTCCCACCGCAATATGGGGCGCATGTTGCGACAGTGAATGGATCTGATGCCGAATAGGTACGCCACCACAGATCGCAGAGATCTTTAAATTAGGAAGATAACGACCTAAGCGACGAATCTCTTGACGAACTTGTTCAGCAAGCTCTCTTGTCGGACAGATCACTAATCCTTGTGTTGTAAAATGCTTAAGATCGATCGCTTCCAATAAGCCAATTCCGAAAGCAGCAGTTTTACCACTTCCTGTCTGCGCCTGACCGATCAGATCTCCCCCCTTTAAAATCGTTGGAAGAGAGCTCGCCTGAATCGGCGTCATCTGGTGATAACCTAACTCCTCTAAATTTCGAAGTTGTGCTTTAGGAAGGGAGAGATCAGAAAAATGTAAAGTTGACACAGATAGGACTCACTTATCAATAGAAACAAAGAGTGATGATACTGAACTTTATAGCGAATAACACCTTTTAAGGTGAGAAATAGTATTCAACTACTTCTCCCAAGCGGTGGGGAAGATTAATCCTTCATAGATGGGATCTGATTTAATATAATTTTCAAACTCCTTCGATTGATAAGCATCCTTCACTGCCTTTGCCCATGCTGTATCTTGATTTTTCTCCAAAATAGCCACCTTAACAAGGTGTTCTTCAGGCGAATTCTCAATTGCTAACCCATCTTGAATACGGAGGCCAGCATTGGTCACAAAATTGCCATTTACAACAACAAAATCCACGTCATTAATGACCCGCAACATCTGTGCTGACTCCATCTCAATAATATTAAGCGCCACACTTCCTGGCTTAATCTCTTTTACATGGAATGTGGAGACATCAATTTCAGGTGCTAACGTTATCCAGCCAACCGATTCTAATAATCTTGCTGCTCTTTCTGAGCTGACAGGGTCATTAGGAATCGCTACTGTCATTCCATCACGAACATCATCGATCAAATGATATCTCGTAGAGCGTATTGTCTGGGGCGCGCTCGGTGTATCCGCCCAAACCATCATAGGATCTCCCCCTAATCGACGATTCATTTCATGCAGATTTGCTGTACTAATATGAACGGAGACATCTACTGCACCATCTTTCAGTGCCGGCGGTATTTGAGAGTTATGAGAAAAGATACGGATAACCACTTCATATCCCTCTTTCTCCAAAAGAGGAATAATTCCATTTTCAACCTGATCTACGTAGATGGAAGGACCTAATCCAAAAACAATCTGTTTCTCTTCACCCTCTTTACCACAAGCAATTAAGAAGAGACTGCTCACAAAGAGGAGCGACATTTTCAATACTTGCCTCAATCTCTGTTGATGAAGATAAAATCCCCTAAAAGTTTGCCTATATAGGCTGATATACTTCTGTTTCATAAATACTCTCCTATTGAGTGTTTTCTTTTACTGTTTTTTTGTTGTTTTTGTTGTTTTATTGATTTTGTTGTTTTGTACTTATCGATTTTATGATGATCAATTCATCCCTCTTCTACGGCATGAGCCCCGACAATAACGCCCTAAAAAGTTAAAACTCCCTTTGCCAGTTGCGTATAGACCATATCCTCCATCGGTGGATTATGGAGCCCGGCACGAACATCGCGATAAGCACGTGAAAGCGGATGGGATTGTGCAAGACTTCGCGCCCCGACAATTCGCATCGCTAAATCGACAACCTTTAAGGCATTATTCACAGTGGCAATCTTAACGGCACTCAATACTTCCCCCATCGTTGAACGCATTGCTTGATCCGCCTCATCCCACTCTTTGGCAACACCAAAGAGAAAATACTCCATCTCCAATAGAAGAACTCGAATCTCACCGAGCTTCTGCTGAACTGTTGGGAAATTCCCGACCGGTGCCGGCATTGCATTTGAGCGATAATGATTCGCAAAATGAAGCGCCTCTTCATAAGCCCCTGTCGCGATGCCAAAGTAGACTGCCGGAATATGGAGTAGCCAACCTTGTGGTTGTTTCTCCCCGGGGATTAAGTATTGCGCTAAATCATCGGCATCTAAGAGAACATCCTCTAAAACAAGATCATGGCTGCCGGTAGCACTCATCGAGATCGAGTCCCAACTCTCTTCAATCGATACGCCGGGAAGATCTCTTCGTACCAGAAAGCTCGCAACCTGATCGCTCCTCTCAATTGAGGCGCTGACGGCAAAAAAGTCTAAAACAGGTGAGAGCGTTGTAAAGGTCTTTCGTCCATTTAAGCGCCAATGATTCCCCTCCTTTACCGCTATTGTCTCGGGTCTTCCCCCTCTTGTCGGGCTTCCGGTTGCTCTCTCTGTTGCCGCATTATTGATCAATGCGCCTTGTGATATCACTTCTTCTGCAAAATCGCGGTAGAGGGCCTCCGCCCAGAGCTTATTCTCCCCAAGATGTTTGCTAATCCCCATATGCCAACCGATAGCAAGCCCTGTTGAGCCATCATTTTTAGCAATTTCAGCTTGCAGTCGAAGCATCTCCTCTAAAGAGATCCCGCCACCACCAAGTGTTTTAGGAATCGTTAATGCCGGGAAATGGATCGCTCGCAATAACCGATAATTCTCAAAAGGAAAGGTCCCGGCACGATCATGCTTCTCCGCATTCTCCTTAAAATATTGTGCAATTTTTGCCACCACCTCTAAGCGCTCACGGCGCGTTAAGGTGAGGAGATTGATCTCTCCATCAAAAGCTCTTTTCAGGAGTGAATCGATATCTAGCTTTGCTTGAGGGGAGATCTGAGATTCCCCTCCCCCGTCATATTGCTCTGTCATACTTTCTCCAAGATGAATTGATCGAATGCACGCTAAAGAGCGCACAGTCATTAAGATTAAAATAGATGAAATTAAATAGAATTAAATAGAATTAGACCAGACTAGATGATCTTGTTGATGTTGTTGATGTTGTTGATGTTGTTGATGTTGTTGATGTTGTTGATGTTGTTGATGTTGTTGATGTTGTTAAACATGGTAATAAATATGCTCCCACCCTTCGATGCCTTCTATAAGACCGCCTCTTTATCTCATCCCTCAATATCGATCTATAGATCTAGATCTATAATAAAAAGAAAGCTACCAAAGAGCGGGATCTGAAATTTTATCTAGAATCTTATCCAGAATTTGATTAGCGATAACGTTTTGCTAAGAAGTTTCCTAAAGATTGAATCGTCTGTACAACAACAATCAAGGTAATCACAGTGTAGAACATCGCCACATTATCATAGCGGTGATAACCGTAGTTAATCGCTAAATCGCCAATACCGCCGGCTCCTACAGCCCCAGCCATCGCCGTAGCGCCAATCAAGCCTATAATCGCGGTGGTAAAGTTTAAAATGAGTGAGCCACGCGCTTCAGGTAAGAGAAACTTCCATACCGTTTGAAATGTGGTTGCACCCATTGAATTTGCCGCTTCGATAATCCCTTTATCCACTTCAAGAAGTGAACTCTCCACTAAACGGCCAATAAAGGGGGAGATATAGACCACTAACGGTACAATCGCCGCTGGTGTTCCGATCGATGTCTGAACTAACCACTTCGTAAAGGGAAGAATCGCCACCAGAAGAATAATAAAGGGGAGCGATCTTGTAATATTGACCACCCAATTGAGAACCATATAGATGCTATTATTGGGGCGAATCCCTCCGGGGCGCGTTAACACCAGTGTAATACCGATCAATGAGCCGATAATAATACCGATGAAGAGCGAAACACTCACCATAACAACCGTTTCCCAACAGGCTTGTAAAAATTGATCTAAAGTAATCTGCGTCGGGAATTTTTCTAAATACCACTCCAACATCTCTCTACCCCTCTACTCTATTTGTGGATTCTTTGCCTTGCGCTTTCTGCCCAAGATCATCACTATTTAAGACTCGTTGACTCATATTGATCGATCTTTTAGATCCTTCATGCGTTACACGAACTCCATGGAATCGGAGAAATGCAATCGCCTCCTCCACCTTCTCCGGCGCCCCCTTCATCTGCACAAAGGTACTTCCTAAGATATTGCCCTCAATCTCAATCATATTGGCAAAGAGGATATTGATCACCACATCCCCTTTCAAGATCAACTCATTGATCACCGGTTCCTGTGCAGAACGCCCTAAAAACTCAAAACGGTAGATATCTTTGATAGAGGGATCATCTAAATTCGCGAGCACGCGCTCTGGAATAGAATCACCAATTACAGTACGAACAAAGCTCTTTGTTGTAGGTTGCTCTGGATTTCCAAAAAGATCGATGGTACGCCCCGTCTCAATAACACGTCCCTTCTCCATTACCGCAACCTTATTACAGAGATATTCAACCACCTCCATCTGATGGGTGACCATCATAATCGTGACCCCCTGCTCCTGATTGATCTTCTTTAAAAGATCCAAAATAGCGATAGTTGTTTGCGGATCGAGCGCTGAGGTTGCCTCATCGCAAAGAAGGATTTTAGGATTATTTGCTAATGCCCTTGCAATACCGATTCGCTGCTTCTGCCCGCCCGACAACTCCCGAGGGTAAGCATGTTTTTTATCAGGCAGCTCAACAAAGTTTAAGAGCTCCTCAACACGCGCATCGATCTCAGCCTTTGAGTGCTTACCATTGAGAGTAAGGGGTAGCGCAATATTCTCAGCAACACTCTTGGTCTCTAAGAGATTGAAGTGTTGGAAGATCATGCCGATATTCTTTTTGGCTAAACGGAGCTCTTTCGGTGTATATGAGGCAAGATTTCGCCCATCGACAATCACCTCTCCTCGCGTTGGGCTCTCAATATCATTCACAAGACGAATTAAGGTACTCTTTCCCGCACCGCTATAGCCGATAACACCAAAAATATCACCCTTTTCGATATGAAGATTGACATCCTTTAACGCTTCCGTCTCTACACCATTGCGCAGGTATGTTTTATAAATATTTTTAAATTGAATCACTGGGGTCTCTCCATTTTATTAACTGGGTATAAAACCGATTGGAATTGGAACTGAGATGGATATTGATATTGAGATTGATAGGGGCGACAACAGATCTCTCTTAGCATCGAAATCATCATCCATAATGGCATCATCCCCTCCATCTTTATCGATAAATCTCTGCGATCTTCCCCGCCTGCTCGCTGGCTTTCTCTCAATCGAGACATCTCCCATTCTCCTCTCAATCCTACCCTTTAGCCTGCCATTAAAGCTAATGGCAACCCTCAATTATTCAACCTTTTATGTAAAAGCGCAATCTTCATAGCGATGCTTCTTCTAGATGATTGTTTCTCAATGCAACTCTCTCTACAACTCTTTCTACCAATCTTTGCTATTGAGCGACTCTCTATAATAAAACATACCTATCATATAAAAACAATAGGTATTAAGATTTTTTTAAGAATCTCTTAAGAGATTTATCAAGATCATCTCCTCACCGCGTGATACAACACACGGGTGAAAATAAGAGAGATAAGGAGAAAGATAAGGAGAAAGATAAGAGCGGGTCGAGAGAAGTAGAAAATAGATCATTAACAAATAAAAAAAAGAGCCTACCGATCAGTAGACTCTCTTCTAGCAATATATCCGCTATCTCTTATCCGCTATTCCGGCATTACCATCCCTTTCACTATTATCCTTTTGATAATGGATCGTGTGTCCGGCCGGCGACGATGATCAGCTCCTTTCGATTGACTACTTTCGATAGGCTTGTAAGACGGCAGGAATCTGATTGATTCGATCGAGTAGACGACTCAATTGATCTACATGGTTGATCTCTAAGGTAAAGCTAATAGAGCGGGTATCATCTGCCTCACTCTTCATATTCATATTGGTGATCTTAAGATGCTCTGCGGAGACTAATTGGCTAATCTCTTGCAAAAGATCGACATTAGCATAGGCCGTTACATGAATATCCGCCTGCACTACGCGCTCATCTGTTGAGCCCCAATCGACATCGATCTCCCTTTCTGGATGTTGTTCCAACATATTGCGATAGTTAACACAGTTAATGCGATGGATCGTCACACCACGATTGATTGTAATATAGCCGCCAATAAGATCGGGAGGTGCAGGTTTACAGCAGGTCGCGATGGTGGTTAATAATTTCCCCATCCCTTTCACCTGAATACCACTTTGTGCCTTTTTACTCTGTGGACGCACCATCAATTCTGGATCGAAATTATTCTTCGGCTTCTCCCCCGGCAGACGCGATAGAAGTTGCGCTATCGTGATCTCTCCGGCACCAATATTGGCATAGAGATCATTAAGGCTCGTGCAATGTAGACGACTTGCAAGACGTCTTAACTCCTCATCACTTAAACGGACATTGAGGCGCGCAAGCTCCTTTTCCACCATCTGCTTGCCCGCTTGAAGATTACTCTCAATCTCTTGTGCTCTAAACCAAGCACGAATCTTAGAACGTGTTCGACTAGAGCCGGTATAGCCCAAATGGGGCGACATCCAATCACGACTTGGATTAGGGAGTTTTCCGGTTAAAATCTCAACGACATCACGATTTTGAAGCACGTAGGTGAGTGGAACAATAGCACCATTGACCTTCGCACCTCGACAGCGATTCCCTAAACCGGTATGAATTTTATAAGCAAAATCGAGAGGCGTTGAGCCGGCAATCAACTCAATCGGCTCGCCGGCAGGGGTCATCACAAAGACATTCTCATTGAAGATGCTCTCCTCTGTGATCTGCTCTTCCCCCTCTTCTAAAACGCGATCTAAGTGATCTCGTAACCAATTGAGGTCCGCTTGATCGATCGAGGTGCCGCGCCCCTCTTTATACTTCCAGTGAGCAGCAACACCCTTCTCGGCATCATTGTGCATCTGATGCGTCCTGATCTGCACCTCCAAGGTACGATCCTCAGGCGCTAATACAACCGTATGGAGAGATTGATATCCATTAGGTTTGGGATTGGCAATATAATCATCAAACTCGCGGGGAATCGGGGTCCAAAGATCATGAATCATCCCCAATACGGCATAACAATCAGCGGTACTATCGACTAAAATACGCACCGCCCGGATATCATAGAGCTGCTCAAAAGCTAGGTTTTTCTGGCGCATCTTCCGCGCAATACTGTAGATATGCTTAACGCGCCCGGTCACCTCACCTTCAATAGCGTGCTGCTCGAGAAGCTTTTCGATCATTTCGATCACATCAAGAATATATTGCTCTCGCACCTGACGCTTGCCATCCAATTTAGAGGCAATCTCGCGATAAAACTCAGGCTCTAAGAAACGAAAAGCGTAATCCTCTAACTCCCACTTAATTTGAGCTAATCCTAAACGATTGGCGATCGGCGCAAAGATGGTATTGGTATTTTGGGCGATAAGACGCTGCTTCTCCTCTTGCGAATCACGCGCATTTCGCATCACAATCACCTGATAAGCGAGCATCACCACAATCACGCGCACATCTTCGGCAAAAGCTAAAAACATCTTCCGCAAAGTCTCAGGTGACTTCTCATGAGAGATCGCCCCTGATGTTAAGAAATTGACAACGCCGAGATATTGGATAAATTTTCGTGTGCCTTCAGGCTGCTCTTCAACAGGAACGCCTAAAACAAAGAGGATCAGTGCGACTTGTGGCATCGCCTCAATCTCTAACTGTTCCAGATAGAATGCCGTTTCTAATGCCATCTTAAAAAGAGGATGCTCCTGATGTTTTATACAGGCCGCATAATACTCCGGCTTCCACGTCGCTTCTTTACTTTGTAGCCACTCAAGGAGAGCGGTCAATGTAATTGACTTTGACACATCTACTTCTCCATCTCTATTTATTTTTATATCCAAAAATAGTAAGCAATTCGCCCGACTATTGCAATGATCCGAGAAATATTTAGCAGGGAGAATAGCGCACAAATGGGCGTTTTAGCAGAGTTTCAACTCTGATCTTAGCAAAAGTATCGATATCAGGCGATATTCATGCCTACATAACGCTGCTCAATCTCAACCTCAATATCAACCTCAATATCAATCAAACAATAGAGTGTTCGATACACTCTTCGATACGCTCTTCGATATACTACTAATCGCTCGACCGAGCCATCAAGACTCGATAAGAGATATACAATCTCTCTTCAACACTATAATATAGATAATAAAAGAGATAAAAGAAGAGATAAAAGATAATACCGATGAAAGTGATGATTATCGGGTGATTGAGGGTGATTGAGGGTGATTGTAAGCAATTATCGCAGTGATGCTAGTAAGCCGTTATGATAAATAGTCACAATCAAAAAGTAACAATCAAAAACAGTAGTCTTTAATAATCAGTGACAATAATCAATATTAGTAATAGAAAATTATTAAATAACACCATTCAATAATATCATCAAATAATATATTTAATAATAGATCAATAAGAGATAAATAAGGCGGAAACAAGTGCCGATAAAAGCTCTTCTATTTCGTGGGGGATCTCCCCTTTTTAAGCATTCTTATAAGGAGTTCATATGTTTAAATTAGTGATTCATATTAGTGATCTCGATAAATGGCAAACGGTTATTAACAATATCAACAATAGTGTGAAGGGATTGCGCGATAGCTACACCATTCATGTTGTTGCCAATGTGAATGCGATTCAAGGATATCTCGATCCCAAAATTCGCGAACAGATCACCGCGATTGATGATCCTAATATTCACTTCTTTGCTTGTAACAACTCTCTCATCGGACAAAATGTCACGCCTTCGATGCTCAATCCCGATACAATTCCCTCTAAAATCGGAATCGTTCCTGTTGGGATTATCTCCATCGTGGAAGATCAAAACAATGGTTTTGCCTATCTGAAACCTTAACGCTTCACACCTCTTATATCCCATCTTTCATATTATGGCATACGTCATAGACCTGATATCTCAGGCAAGATGGTGATCCCGACTAAAATTAAAATCAGGAACAAAAAAGACCCCTTAGGATCTGTAGATCTTAAGGGGTAAACTACTCACTCAATAGGAATTAAAAAACGAAGTTCGCTTTCCGTTAAGTATCCTTCATTTTAGGATCAGCAATATTGATCTTTATCACTCTAAAGCCGATCGCCTCCCTATTTGGCTGATTTTTAGACGTATATTGCAGATCCGATGCCATGTCGGCTTGAAGATCGATCTTCTGAAATTGAATATTCCAATGCAATAATCTTACGCCGTAGATACGAGAGAAATCATGATGGAATTGTGGCAGTGGATTTTGCGATACTACCTCGATAATCAATCTTTTCAGATCGGGCGCAAGCGGAAGAATTAATTGCAGCGCTGATTCCGCCTCATCACTGAAAAATACGGGATATTGCTCCGGTGGCATCACGGCAAAATCACTCTTTGCCTCAATAATCGCATCAGCAAAAGGGATATAGGGTTTAATGCAGTAGATTGGCGTCTTCTCTACAAGATCATGTCCTGAAACGGTAATTTTTCCCGCCTGAAAATCGATCGATTCAATCTTTACAGCAGACAAACCTAAACCATTAGGTCGAAAAGAGCTCCGCGTGGCAAAAACTCCCATTCGTGCGTTGCCCCCTAAACGTTGTGGGCGAACAGTCCCCTTTCCTTTCCACTCATTTTGATGAAAACCAAAAGTGAGCCAAAGATGGCTTGAGAGCTCTAATCCTGTGAGATAGGTCTCATGATCGAATGGGGGAATCAGATGAATCACCCCTTCTGCCGATGGAACGATACCTGCTTGTCGTGGCACGCCAAACTTTTCAGGAAAACAGCTCTCCATCCAAGCAATCGGCTCTATCATACGGCAATGATCCCGGCGCCAAGCCTCCTGATCCCACGGCTCCCGATCCCACTGCTCCTGACCCCATGACTCCTTAAAGCCCATTACAATCCCTCAATCATCTCTAAGAAGCGTTCTTCGCTGATCACCTCAACGCCATTCTTTTCTGCCTGCGTCAATTTACTGCCTGCCTTCTCACCGGCTAATAGACGCGTGGTCGATTTAGAGACAGAGCCGGTCACTTTCGCCCCGAGAGAGATCAACTTTTCCTTCGCCCCATTTCGATCAAAATGACTTAAAGTCCCGGTAATCACCCAAGTCTCCCCTAAAAATGGGAGAGCTGCATTCTCAGTCGCGACAACCTTTTGAGGATATTGAATCTTAATGCCGGCATCTAACAATGCATCAATCAACGCTTGATGATGGGGTAATGCAAAGAATTCAACAATACGCTGTGCGACAATAGGACCAATATCTTCTAGCTGCATCAACTCAACCTCGCTACTCTTCATCAAGTCAGAAAGACTCGCATAATGATTGGCTAATGTTCGCGCCGTCGCTTCCCCTACTTCACGAATGCCTAATGCATAGATAAAGTTGGCAAATGCCGGCTTCTTGCTCCCCTCAATAGAGGCAATCATCTTTTCTGCTGACTTTTCCCCCATCCGTGGGAGCTCTAAAAGACGCGTCTTTTGAATATGGTAGAGATCCGCAATTGAATCGATCACTTTTTCCTGCAACAACACCTCTAGCCAACGGCCGCCGATACCATCGATATTCATTGCCGTACGGGAGACAAAATGTTTCAATCCCTCTAGCTTTTGAGCATCACAGGTTAAACCGCCACTGCAACGGGCGATCGCTTCCCCTTCAAGACGAATAATGGGAGAGCCACAAATAGGGCACTCAGTGGGGAAAAGAATCGGCTTGACCAATTCAGGATCACGACTCTCTAAGACAACACGAATCACTTTAGGGATCACATCGCCGGCACGATGAATCATCACCTCATCATTGATCATTACCCCTAAGCGTGCGATCTCATCTTGATTATGGAGTGTCGCATTTGCAACAACAACGCCGCCCACTTCAACCGGCTCTAAACGTGCAACAGGCGTAACCGCTCCCGTTCGTCCTACCTGAAAATCGACATCCAAAAGGCGTGTACGCGCCTCCATCGCCGGGAATTTTACCGCAATCGCAAAACGTGGCGAGCGGGAGACAAATCCTAATCGCTCTTGCAATAGAAGATCATCCACCTTAATCACAACGCCATCGATCTCAAAGGGAAGCTGATCTCGCGAGGCTTCAATCTTTTGGTAATAATCGACAATCCCCGCTAAAGTATCGATCTTCTCATTGAGCGGCGAGATAGGAATACCTAAGGACTCGACATAACTTAACCACTCTGAGTGACGCGTAATCTCTACCGGAAGCGATTCATAGAGCCCAACCCCATAGCAGTAGAAGCTCAGCTGTCGAGAGGCAGCAATCTTAGAATCGAGCTGCCGGATCGATCCTGCTGCGGCATTTCGAGGATTTGCGAAAGGTTTCTGCCCTCTTTTAAGTTGCTGCTCATTGATCTTCTCAAAGACCGATTTACGCATAAAGACTTCACCACGAACCTCTAATCGAGCGGGGAAATCACCCTTTAATTGATGGGGAAGACTGCGGATGGTACGAATATTTTCTGTCACATCTTCGCCGGTAATACCATCGCCCCGTGTTGCCGCTTGGCGCAGAAGACCATTTTCATAGATAATACTCACCGCTAAACCATCGAGCTTCGGCTCGGCAAAGTACTCAATCTCGGTCACCGTTCCCCCAAGACGCTCTAAAATGCGCTCATGAAAATGGGTGAGATCCTCGGCATTAAAAGCATTATCTAAAGAGAGCATTGGTCGCTCATGTCTAATTTCAGTAAAACCAGAAAGAACGCGCCCTCCCACCTTCTCTGTCGGCGTATTGGGATCTTTATATTGTGGATATTGCGCCTCAAGATCCTTTAACTCATGAAAGAGCTGATCAAATTCATGATCAGGAATTAAGGTCTCATCAAGGACATGGTAGTTATAATTTAAACGATTGATGGTCTCTGTTAATTCAGCGATCCGCTCTTTGATAGACTCTTTGGTCGACTCATTCATTGACGCACTCATCGATTCCTTCTTCTCTGGGTTCATCTCTCTACTCATCTCTATCCTTTCTGCTCTTATCGATTCAATCGACTGCTTCTAAAATGATTCCTGGTTTCTGGTTTCTGGTTTCTGATTTTTGGTTTCTTCTATAACCACTTCTTCTATTCATCTCTTCTATTCATCTCTTCTATTCATCTCTTCTGAAATGATTATAAAAAAAGTGCTGTTATTGTAACAGCACTTCCTCACTTTCGTTCTTTTGCAAAACAATTCACCGGCAATTAACGGCGGCGCTGTTCATACGCCTCATAAGCACGCTCCCACTCCTCATTATCGAGCTTATTCACCTTATGGAAGAGCTCAATCAGATCCTCACGACTCATCGGGCGCTGATGGGTATCTAGAATCGTCCCCCCTAATGCGGAGTTAAAGTGATAGATGCCGGCAAGAAGCTGCTCAATCGTACTAATATCGGGATCAGGTCCAGGGATTTTGGAGAAGAAGATGAGTCCCGGCGTTGTATCATCAAGATGATGGCGCACAAGTTCCTCATCAAACACCCCTTCTCCCAATAGATGACCAATTGAGTACATCGGCTCATCACCATAATGGGTGGTTGTTAGAAGCTGGATAAATCCACCATTCTCTACCCGAAGATCGAGCTCATGCGCTACTGTTAAGATCTCTTTAAAGGTATAAGGCTGATCAGGTGCGGCACTCAAAATCAGAGCGACAGTCTCTACCGCCGCAGGGCGCATCAAATTACCATCATCACTATAATCATCGAGCTCTGCACGATTGCCTCGGAAAAAGTCGGAGACTTTCTGTAAAAAACCACTCTTAGGTGCTTCATCATCTTGACGAAGGGGTGCATCGATCACCATCTCTTCATCTGCCACAAAAGTAGGTTCTGTACTCTCATTGCCACTCTTATTGTCACCCTCATTACCTATCGATTGTCTCGACTCTATCGGATCGCTTCCCTCTACTGCCGCATCAGCACTCACGGTTTCAGTTCGCACGACAGACTCTCTAGCGAGATTATCACCCCGATCATCTCCTTTTGGACGATAGGAGAGATCATCATGATCGATCCCCGGCATCTCTTCAAAGGTGAGGTTTTCTACCGAAGGTTCTTTCATTTCAACCCCTTCCGCACTCTCACCATCGATAAAGAGATCCTTTAAATCAGGCTCTACTTTATCTGCAATTTCCTCTTTGACATTATTCCGCTCAAGGCGAACCCAATAGACGGCTGCCGCAATCAAAAGAAGCGCAATTAAGATATAGACAATGATCATAATAGTGATGACTTCCTACTAAATTAAGATGGCAAAGTAATAGCGATGTGCGCTGCATCTCACATCAACGCACAATTACTAAATATTACCCTATTTTTCATCCGATTACTCCCTCTCAGAGCGATTTTTGTGAAATATAGAGATTAACGACGCTCCTCTTGAGGGAGAGATCCTACAATGGTTCCGGCAAAGAGATCGTAGAGAGTTCTTCTAAAGAGCGGATCTCTAGTTGCCCAGAGAAGCGTAAGCAGAAAGAGAATGCCACCAATGATCGGAATTGCCGTCAAGAAGTTGATGCCGATATAGAAGAGCATTGTTCTAAAGATCGCGATATTCCAACTCATCAATCCACCCGTTCTTAAGCTATAGACACGCATATTGAAGAGTCGCTTACCTAGCGATGCGCCATAGAGCTTCTCTAGCAGAATAAAGTAGAGAACAAAGGTGAGGCCCACCCAGATAGAGAGCGTTGACATCATCTCCTGTATAACCGGCTGAAGTTCGGGATTCGCCATCAGATCTTCAACAGAGAGATGCCCTTTTGCTAGGTTGAAATACTCCTGAAAAGGGGTAATATCGATAAGATTGAGCATCCCTAATAGATAGATCACAACAAAAGAGAGAAAGGAGATAATAAGGTAATCGAGAATAAATGCTAATGTTCTTCGCCCTAATCTTGCCGGCATAAAACCTGCAAGGGAGGGAGGAATCAACATCGCTTTCACTTGCGCGAACATCTTCTCAATATTCTCTTTACTCAAATCATTCAGATTAAGTTGCGGGATCCCCTGTTGCTGAGAATTTCGATGCTCTTCACCACTCTCCTCTTGCCGACGAAGATCATCCTGACTGCCTTGCGCCGCCTGATGACTCGATGAATCTGCAACCTCCATCTCTTGTGAAGAAGATCTCTCTTCAGAGACGTGATCCGTTTGACGAGTGTGGGGAGTGTCAGAATCTGCTGCTGTTGATTGATCGTTCACGGAAGCTTCATGTACAGCGCTCTCATCGAGTTTGGGGCGTTCAACGTCAGTAGCACGATCACCAATAGAGAGATCGACAATCTCTAGACGCAACCCTTGCGCTTGGAAGAATCCCTCAAGCTGAGCCACCTCTTCTGCGGAAGCCTCCTCCCTTAAGGTAACGCCACCAGGAACAAACCATTTAGAGATCTCTTCGGGTGCGACGTTGTATGCTTTTGCAATCGCTAAAATGACCTGCTCTTTCGCAAATCCCGGTAATAGTTCGCCTGTAAAGCGAACCTGATACTTTCTACTCTTCTCTCTATTACTCATTGATCTTTTCCAATCTTATCTGTGTAACTTTGTCTGTGTAATTTTATCTGTGTCATTTTAACACACCTTCCAATAAGGTTTTAAAGTGCTCTACTCTCCCCAACGTGCCATCAATTGATGGGGTATATCGAGCTGATCTAAAATACGCGCCACCATAAAGTCGATAATATCTTCAACCGATTGGGGTCTGTGATAAAACCCTGGATTTGCCGGCATAATCTGCACATTCATCTGACTTAAGCGCAACATATTCTCTAAATGAATCTGATTAAAGGGGGCTTCCCTCACCACTAACATTAAGTTTCTACGCTCTTTAATCATCACATCTGCCGCTCTTTCGATCAGATTATTCGATTGCCCCGAAGCAACTGCCGCTAACATCCCCATCGAACAAGGGCAGATCACCATAGCATAAGAGGTATTTGAGCCGGAAGCTAAGGGCGCTGTCCACTCCTTTTCACTATAGAGCTGAATCAAGTCAGGATCAGTGATCGAAAATCGCTGCATCAAGCGCTGCTTCTGCTCCGCCCCTCTACTGCCGAGGTGAATATCCATCTCCAATGCAAGGACCATCAATGCCGCCTGTGTTAAGAGAACATTGACGGGATAACCCGATTGTACTAAGACCTCAATCAGACGCAATCCATATTGCGCACCCGATGCACCTGAGAGCGCTACGGTCACGCGATCTCGCTCTCGATAAGGTTTCTCCGGGGCTTTATAGTAACGATCACCCATTTTTAGACGCTTCCCTTCCTGATTCTTAAGATTATAATTTGATAAAAACTCGATAGATAAAACTCGATAGATAAAATTGTATAAAATCACATAAAATGGCTTCAAAGAATACCTTCAAAGAACAACTCTGAAGCGTTATTTTGATGCTTCACACTCGATCTCCACCTTAATATCGAGGGCTTTAGCATAATAGGGGGCTGTTGTAACGATACCATTCACCCCTGTCTGACAATATTGCTCAATATTACTCCCATTAATACCACCTGCAGCTAAAATATGGAGATCGGGATAATGGATATGCAACTCCGCAACAGCCTCTTTTAGCGCCTCAACAGAGAGCTTATCAAATTGAATAATATCACAACGCCCATCGTCGCAACGCCGGAGCTATAATCGAGAATATTTTGCCCCACCTTCCAAAGTGTGTGAATATTTGCACCACTCCCTCTTGCTTTAAGAAGCTCATCACCAGCGACAATCCTTGTGCCGGAACGCTTCATAGAGAGAAGCTCAATATCGAGATGACGACAGAGCTTTGCCACAATCTCTGTACCGGCAACAACCCCATCCATCCGTGTAATATAGCGGATCTCTGCCGGTGCCTGATCAATCCCTAACAGCTCAGATGTTAGATCGATATAGGGAATATCTTCTTCAATAAGACGCTCTATCGCGGCCGTTGTTACAAACATAGGCTGCTCCTCTCTCTTCACCAGCTCTCTTCACCAGCTCTCTTATAAAAAAGCGCTCTATGATGCTTCACAGAACGCTCTCACTATTGATAAATTTTGATTCATCATTTTTGCTTCAATCAATTAGATAGAAGTTTGATGTCAATTTGATCTAAATCGGATGCAAGTTTAATCTAAATTTCAATCTAAATTTCAATCTAAATTTGATGCCAATTTGATCTCAATTTGATGCCAAACATTGCTCTTTTAAGCATCTAACTTCTGCTGCTCCTCCGGCGTACAGAGTGAGAAATCGATATCATTCTCACTAAAGAGATAACGCTTACCGCAGAAACCGCAATCGACATAGACACTTCCTGATTGCTCTTCTAAAAGCTCCCGCAATTCACTCTCACCTAAATGGTAGAGCATCGTCAACGAGCGCTCTTTTGAACAATTACACTCAAAATGGAACTGCTCTGGCTCAAAAAGACGGACAGCAAGCTCTTCATCAGTCTCATAAAGGCGATAGAGTAACTCTTCTGTTGAGAGCGTTAATAACTCCTCTTCTGTTGCCGTCTCTGCGAGCATAATGGCACGATTGAAGAGATCTTCATTATGAATCTCTCCTGGAAGGCGTTGAATCATCAATCCGCCCGCCGCTTTAGGACCTGTTGTTAAGAAGAGACGTGTTGGTAACTGTTCAGATGTCTCAAAGTAATATTCGATCGCTTTTGCGATACTCTCCTCAGTCAGAGAGATTATCCCTTGATAGGGCTGTTTAAAGTGGGGAGCATCGATTGTAATCACCACTCTTCCATCACCGCAGAGCTCTTTTAAGGTTGTTAACCCTTCAACATCGCCATCGATTTTAGCCGTTGCGCGCAGACCATGAAGATGATTGACTTGAACCACTAAGAGACTGACAGGACCATTCCCTTCGATCTGTACCGTTAATCGACCTTCAATCTTGATCGATGCCCCTAAAAGCGCTGTGGTTGCGATCAACTCACCCAATAACTTTTCAACATTCTTAGGATAGTGACGACGGACGAGATGCTCGCGCCAAGTATGCTCTAACAAGACGCGCTCACCCCGAATCGGTAATTTATCAAAGATAAAACGATCTAAATGATCCACACTCTTCTCTCTATTATTAATCATGCTCTTCCTCTATATTGTCACTGCTCTCTTCAAGCCGCTTTACATTGACCATTAAGATTCGCTTATCATCTACATCTGTCACCGCAAAACGGAAACCTTCGATATCTAGAGAATCGCCCTTTTCAGGAAGGCTATCGAATTGATCCACCATCAAGCCTCCCAATGAGCTGTAATCACCATCTTCATCAACAAGACCGCGAATATTGAGTGTCTGCTCTACCAGTAATAGATCGCAGCCTGCATCGATATTCCACTCATCATTGGAGACCTTTTCAATTGAGAGCCCCTCATCTTCATCAGGGAACTCTCCGGCAATTGCTTCAAAGACATCCAATAGTGTAATAACCCCTTGAACACCACCAAAATCATCGGTTACGACAACAAGGTGCGCTTTACTCTCCCGGAAGATATCCATCATCTTCAAGACGCTTGTTGAGCGATGGGAGAAGATCACATGCTTAATCGATTCTTCTTGGATGCGACCATGTTCAATAAGATCCATTACAATATCTTTCGATCGTGCAACCCCTTTAACATTATCTAAGGTGCCATCACAGATCGGAAATTGATTATGGGGATTCTCATTCATGCTTTCAAGAAGGCGCTCTTTAGAATCTTGAATATTGATCCAGGAGATCTCATTTCTAGGCGTCATAATAGAGCGGATCGTTCTCTCCCCTAAAGTTAAGACACCACTGACCATGTTGCGCTCATCCTCACCAAAGAGGATTGGAGTCTCTTCATCTTTCTTCTCTTCACTATCCTCTTCATCGGACTCTTCTGGCTGATTACCTAAAAGACGAAGCACAAGATTAGCGGTACGCTCTCGGCGAGAGTATTGATTATTAGCGCTCTCTTGCTTACGATTGATCCACTGATTGATCAACTCAATAAAGAGAGAGAAGCCGATCGCGGCATAGATATACCCTTTCGGTACTTCAAAGCCAAAACCTTCTACCACTAAGGTTAAACCGATCATCAAGAGGAAGCTTAAACAGAGCACCACAATCGTTGGATGCTTATGGACAAAGATCGTTAAGGCTTTTGCAGCAAAGATCATCATTCCCATAGAGATGGTGACCGCTAAAATCATCACCCAGAGGTAATTGGCAATACTTGTTGCCGTAATTACCGCATCAAAGGAGAAGACCGCATCAAGCACAATAATCTGCAGAACAATGGGCCAAAATTTTGCATAGGTTTTAGAGCGATTACTTAGCTCAATCTCCCCTTCAATTCGCTCATGAAGTTCTCGTGTGGCTTTTTGAATCAAGAAAAATCCACCCAAGACCATTATAATATCCCTAAATGAGAAGGGATGATGGAAGATGGGATCAACAAAGAGAGGCTCTGTTAGCGTAATTAACCAGCTCATAATAGAGAGCAGAATGATGCGCATTATTAAGGCTAAGGAGAGACCGATCACACGGGCTCTGTTACGCTGTTGGGGTGGAAGTTTATTGGCAAGAATAGCAATAAAAATTAGGTTATCAATCCCTAATATCACCTCTAATAACAGAAGGATAACGAGCGATACCCACACTGATGGATCAATCAACGACCCCAAAAATACTTCCATGATTCTCCTTCTAAGAATTCTAAGAATATATGGTCTACAAAGTATATGGCATACAGAATATATGACATAAAGAGTATATGGTATCTAGACGACTATAAATTCAAGTCTACTCAATCCACTTTAGATTTTGAGAGAGGTTACAATATAGTCGCAAGATAACAGATAATGCGATTTATTTTACACCATTTTTAAAAAACTTAATAAGGGCAATCTGATTTAATCATGATTCTTCAGACCATTTCCCTACGATTTTAACGTTCAATTTATAGATGACTCTATAGATAACTTATATCGGTGATTGATATCGATGGTTGATATCGTTGGTTGATATCGATGATTGATACCGATGATTTCTAATAGATCATTTCATAGATTATTTCATAGATCATTTAGTGAATGATTCAATGAGTGATTCGATAGATGATTGAGTAGATGATTGAATGGATGATTCGATCGATAATTGATCCTCCTATGGAACCCTACTTTTGATAACAAAAAGCAAAAACGAATGACAGAGAGAAAGCAAGATCTAAAAGCACACACCCCGATGATGCAGCAATATTGGGAGATTAAAGAGCGTTATCCCAACATGTTACTCTTCTATCGCTTAGGAGATTTCTACGAGCTCTTCTATGATGATGCTAAAAAAGCAGCAAGGCTCCTCGATATCACCCTAACACAGCGTGGTAATTCTGCCGGCGCGCCGATTCCTATGGCGGGAATTCCCCATCACTCCTCTGAGAGCTACCTTGCACGTCTTCTCAAACAGGGAGAATCGGTAGCGATCTGCGAACAAGTAGGTGAAGTGACGGGGAAAGGGCCGGTTGAACGGGATGTCGTACGGATTTTAACGCCGGGAACCCTCACCGATGATTATCTCTTAGATGCTAAAAATGAGAGTATCACTGTCGCCCTCGATCAAGTGGAAGATCAGTGGCTCATCGCATGGATCAATCTTGCGGCAGCTGAATTTGCCGTGATGCCCCCGCTTTCAACAGAGGCGATGACAGCAGAACTTCTTCGCATTAAACCTTCAGAAATTGTTGTGCGAGAATCATTAACCATTCCCGGGAAGATCCGTAGCCTCTGCCACTTTACCCCCTATCCCGATTGGCATTTTGATCAAGCGCGCAACTATACTCTGCTCTGCGAACACTTTAGAACTCAGAGCTTACAGGGATTCTCAATTGCAGATCATGATCTAGGCACTCAAGTTGCCGGCGCCCTTCTCACCTATGTGAAAGAGACGCAGAAAGATCCTTTAAATTATATCGATCAGATTACCCTCGAGTCGATCGATGATGCGGTGATTCTCGATATGACAACGCGCCGTAATCTCGAAATTGAACGCACCCTTTATGGCGAAACACATCATACCGTCCGCGCGCTACTCGATGAGTGTCAAACGCCGATGGGATCACGCCTTCTCTCCCGTTGGCTCAATCGCCCATTGAGAGACCATCAAGTCCTCAATCAGCGTCTCGATCTAATTGAAGCATTAGAGGCAGAGAGAGAGCATCAGACGATTTTAGAAGCATTGGCAGAGATTGGTGATCTTGAGCGCCTTGTTACCCGTATTGTCTTAAAAACCGCGCGCCCCCGCGATCTTACTCAGCTTCGCAAGATCTTACAAAATACACCACAGATTGTAGAAGCGGTCGCCAATAATGAGGAGATTACAAAAATCGATCCTCTCTGGCTCGATTGGCTCAAGCCTCAAGCTGAACTCTGTGATCTACTAGAGCGCGCCGTCGTCGATGAACCGCCTCTCTTAATTCGAGATGGCGGTGTTATCCGGGAGGGTTACAATAGCGATCTTGATGAACTCTTAAATCTCAGCACCAAAGGGGATCAATACCTACTCAATCTGGAGACAGAAGAGCGCGAGCGCCTCAATATCCCTACCTTAAAAGTGGGTTACAACCGTGTTCATGGCTACTACATTGAGGTCTCCAAAGCTCATTCTGATAAGGTGCCGGCAGAATATGTGCGCCGGCAGACATTAAAAGATGTTGAACGCTATATCTACCCGGAGCTCAAGGAGTTTGAGAATAAGATTCTCTCTGCTAAAGAGCGTTCCTTAGCCCTCGAAAAAGCGCTTTGGGATCAGCTTCTCAATGAGATAGAGCCCTATCAGACAGAGCTCCGTCTCTTAAGTGATGCGCTTTCCCATATCGATATCTTTATCACCTTAGGAAAATTGAAGAATCGCTACAATTGGTGCCGTCCACAATTTAATAAAAAATTAGGGATCGAAATTGTTAAAGGGCGCCATCCGATTGTTGAGCGAACATTATCGCGCCCCTTTATTCCCAATGATCTCACCATCAATCCAGAATCCAATATGTTGATTGTGACAGGTCCTAATATGGGGGGTAAATCGACCTATATGCGCCAGACAGCACTCATTGTACTGCTCGCACATATCGGTTGCTTTGTACCGGCAGAACGCGTTGAGCTCGGCCCGATCGATCGCATCTTTACCCGTATCGGTGCGCAGGATGATCTCAACTCAGAGCAATCGACTTTTATGGTAGAGATGACAGAGACCGCCACTATCCTCAATGCCGCAACGGCGCAGAGCCTTGTCTTAATGGATGAAGTTGGGCGCGGTACTTCAACACTCGATGGACTCTCCCTTGCCTGGAGTAGCGCGGTCTACCTAACCGAAAAAGCAAAAGCGATGACCATCTTTGCCACCCACTACTTTGAGATGACAGAATTGGAAGAGCTCTATCCAACGGTGCGCAATCTCCATCTCGATGCAGTGGAGTATAAAGATGAGATTATCTTTATGCATGAGGTTAAACCAGGTGCCGCTTCAAAGAGCTACGGCTTACAAGTTGCCGCCCTTGCCGGCGTACCAAAAGTAGTGATCAATGCGGCAAAAGCAAAATTGGCAGAATTAGAAGAGAGCTTCCAAGCTGCGACTCAAAGACATCAAAAAGTAGAAGATGCAGATAGAGAGGTCAACCAAGAACAAATCTCTTCAAGCAGCACAAGCGACAACGCGCAGAAGCTCAATAAAGCCCCATCACAGACGAAGAAGAGCGCTCCACAATATGAGAGCCCACAAACGGAGCTTCCTCTCTTTATGGAAACAATTCCCTCTGAAGTTGAAGAGGAGATCAAAAATCTCGATCCTAATGATTTAACGCCGAGAATGGCACTCGATCTGATCTATCAATGGCAAAAGAAGTTGCGCTCTTAATATGAAAAGTGATATTGAGGATCAGGTTAATACATCAAATCGACCTATTACAAAACAATCAGTAACAAAGAGAAGATAATGACACAACTACTCAACTATAAAATCACTCAACCAGAAGTGAAGAAGCATGAAACACCGATTCTGATCATGCATGGCCTCTTTGGGGATATGAATAATCTTGGAATGATTGCCCGTGGATTAGAGGAATATACGGTCATTCAGATCGATGCGCGCAATCATGGCGAATCCTTCCATAGCGATGAGATGAATTATGATCTTATGGCACAAGATATCGTCACCCTGCTCGATCATCTTGAGATCGATAGAGTCATTCTTATCGGTCACTCAATGGGCGGAAAAGCGGTGATGACCGTCACGAAGTTAATTCCTAATCGCGTGGAAAAGATGGTTGTGATTGATGTCGCGCCGGTCGATTATCAAGAACGCCGGCATGAAGATATCTTAGCAGCACTTAAAGCGGTAGAAGCAAGTGGCATTACCGATCGCCGGGAAGCGGCTGAGCTGATGAAGGAGTATATCTCCGAAGGGGATTTTGTGATCCAATTTCTCCTCAAATCCTTCAGAAATGGTGCATTTCGCTTCAATGTGCCGGTGATCGACAAACAATATGAAGAGGTTTCCGGCTGGAAAACAATTCCCACATGGTCCGGCAAAGTCCTCTTTATCATCGGGGGTGATTCCAACTATGTGCAAAAAGAGTATCAAGCAGAAGTAGAAGCCCAACTCCCCAATGCAACCGCCGTTATTATCGCCGGCGCCGGGCATTGGGTTCACGCACAGAAGACAGATCTTGTCGTAAAAGCAATTTTAACCTTTTTGGATCGGGCGTAAGAATCATCATGAACTAAGAGTGCAAAATAAGATAATAACAAGAATAATGATAAGATAAAGATTATGATCATTCTCTTTAAGAAAAGTAAAAATTTTCATTGACAAAAAAGGTCTCAAGGTTCTAAAATAGCCCTCTTAATAGCGCCGAAGTGATGGAATGGTAGACATGAGGGATTCAAAATCCCTTGCCGAAAGGCGTAAGAGTTCGAGTCTCTTCTTCGGTACCATTTTTAATAAAAAGAAGCTTGCATATCAATAGATTGCAAGCTTCTTTTTTGTTTTAGGGGATATAAAAGGGACTATTACTCCAAAAAAACTCCCCCTAAAAACACAGGCCAAAACTAATGGTTTCTATCATCATTATCCTGATAGAAAAAATATAGCAATCAAAACTCATAAGAACACAAATTTAAGTGCGAATCATATTTTAAAAATATCATAATCTTCGCTCTTTAGTCCTACTTGACACCTTAATAACTCAGGCCTATTTGCTATAAATTCATGGATACGTGAATTTATCAAAAGTACTAATAATGGATCTATATTACAAATAACTTGATACTTATATTTAGGAGGAGTTGTAACGGGACAATAATAATATGTCACTACACCCGGCCTTAGTTTCCCCTCTTTCTTTTTATCTGATAAGAGACTACTAAATGGCGCCATTTACTTAACCTGCTAAATACTCCGATAACTCTTTTGGATTTTTAGAATAACGAATAACATCTTCAATCGAGATCTCATCATTCAATCTGGCAGTATGGTATAAGTCATCATGGCTAAAAGCCTCTAACTCCGTAAATGAGAGATCCTTTATTTTTTCTATAGCACAATCTAAAGCAGTGATATCGCTTTGGCTAAGATACTCTAAGTTAGCGGGTCGCTTGGGAATCAGCCTATCGGGCTCTATCGGTGAGTTTCCTTTGATATATAGCAAACTATGCAAAATTTCATCTTGATTTTTAAACTGTTTATAACTATTTTTACCGTTTCTAGCGAGCTTAATCATGTCATATATCGAAGATAATACCGGACCATTTTTCATTGCGATAATCTCATCATTTACAACAAATCGTCCATAATCTTCTAGATGATACCTGTTGGCAAAATAGATAATTTTTCCAACATGATACATCCACTCCACTTTTGAGGAGACATATAAAATAACCTCTAAAGCCTTTAGTTCATCAAATTTAGAAGAAATCATCTTATTACCTCTATCTTTCACGACAAATCGCCCATAATCTCTATAGTCTATAGTAATCTATCTATAAGAATCTCTAATTATAGTATACATTCTCTTCACTCATCACGACTCCAAACACTGATACTTCTTCAGATAATCTACTATAGTTAAGAGATGTCACATAAAGCTTACAAGAAAAATTCTGTATAAGAGCAGTTGGTATCTAACTTAATCTTCAAATGCTAAATATAATCTTACACAGGAGAAAACGATGTTATTTCACTTAGTCATTCATAAAGATGAAAATAGCGCCTATGGAGTGACTATCCCCTCCTTAGCGGGTGTTTTTTCTTATGGAGATACACTAGAAGAAGCTGTATCGAACGCAAAAGAAGCGATCGAATTTCATCTTACAGGGATTCTTGAAGATGGTCTTGAACCTGAATTTAAACACTTCACATTAGATGAGATTAAGGCACATCCTGATTATCAAGGGGCGGATCTGATCTCTGTTGATATTGATACCTCTTCTTATACGCTTAAACCTGAGCGCTTCAATGTTAGTTGGCCGAAGTACCTAATTAGAGAGGTCGATCGCTATACCACTTTGCATCCTGATACTCGTTCGAGCTTTCTAGCTAAAGCGGCTAAGAAGTATATTGAGCAGAATACTTAATCGATAGCCCATAGATGCCCATAAATCTCCCATAAACCAACCTTCAACTTGAATCGATACCCCAAAAATTAATCGGAATTAAATAACTCGATAACTACCTATATACCTTATAAACTCATTAAGTAACAATTTAAAATTGGTAATGATTTTAGTAATCTCATTTTTAGATAATTTAATTTAGAAGGAAAGATATGCATCACTATATTGATTCCGCCGATCTCGACATGCTGAAAGAAGGGAAAGCAACGCTCTCGATTCAGACAGAATATGACTATGAGGGAAAGGTCTACAAAAGCCCTGAAACGGTAGTATCTATCGATCAGAAGATGGATCTTGCATTGCTCAATCGAACCATTGATGATATCGCTCGTGTTATTGCCACAGAATCGATCGCGATGATTGATGCGTTAAAGATGGTCTCTACAGAGCATCGGCTCACGCTCTTTCTGAAGGATGATGCCGGCGATTTATTGAAAGCCCCTACGATTCATCCCCTACTGCTTTTAGCTTCATTTGGAAGATAATTTGGGAGATAATTGGAAAGATAATTGAGGGAATTGAGAAAGATCGAGAAGATGAAAAGGAAGCCTTAGAGCTTCCTTCTCTTTTTTTTAAAATATTTTTCGGCACTTAAGAAACTTAAAATAACTTAAAGTAGTGCTTTAATTTTAGCGATCGCCTCTTCTAAAATCGAATTGATCTCGGCCTCATGCTCGGCATTTTGATTCTCTTTTAAGAGTAGGCGGAGTTCTTTGAGTTTTGCTCGATGGGGGGATTCTGCGCTTCTTTGTTCTACCGCATATGCTTGCTCCATCGCATTGATCAGCTCTCCTTGTGCTTTGAGCCAAGAGAAGAGCACTTCTGCCTCATCAAGCTTTTCACTAATCTCCTCTTTACCCTTTTTCGTAAGGGAGAACTCTTTTTTAGAGCCATCCATCGTTACCTCAGCTAGCTCACTCTCTTCTAGATATGCTAAAAGAGGATAGATCATGCCGGGGCTCGGTTTGTAGAAGCCCTTTGAGCGCTCTTCTAGCTCTTTAATAATCTGATAACCGTGAAGTGATTGCTCTGAAAGAAGCATTAAGACCAGTAGCTGTAGCTCTTCACTACTGATGCGTCTTCCGCCACCAAAGCGACCATGACCGCGCCCCCCTTCTCTTCTTCGTCCGCCACCGCGACCGCCCATTTCAAAACGATCATCTCTACGGCAATGTTCTGAAAAATGATGGCGCCCTCTTCTACCGGCACCTCTTCCGCGCTGATGGCCTCTTGCAGAGCAATCTCCACAAGCTAATAGATCATATTGCATTCTTGATAATTCTCTCATCATAGACTCCTTCTTGTTGATGATTTTATATCGTAAGATATAGTTGATGTTTATATCTTAAGATATATCTTGAGATATGTAAATCGCTTTTTAAAATAGTTTTGATGATTGATTCTTCAGAAGAAGATCCTTAAGACGATTCATGGAGCGGCGGGAGCCGACTATTTCCCTCTTTTCACCTCTGCATGCCCGCCCATTGCATGTCTCTATTTGGCATCTTCGATGCCGAGACAATATCATTAAAGTAACGATTATTGACGATAGAAAATCGCCTATTGCCGGCATACAATTTTTGGAAGGATGCGATAGTGAGGACCGGCACCTCATCGGCCTCTTTTCTTTTGATGATTGATTCTTCAGAAGAAGATCCTTAAGACGATTCATGGAGCGGCGGGAGCCGACTATTTTCTTCTTTTCACCGGTGCATGCCCGCCTTTTGGCATCTTTGATGCCTCTTGCCGGCGCGGAATTTCTGGAAGCGTGCGATAGTGAGGACCGGCAACTCATCGGCCTCTTTTCTTTTGATGATTGATTCTTCAGAAGAAGATCCTTAAGACAATTCATGGAGCGGCGGGAGCCGACTATTTCCCTCTTTTTACCTCTGCATGCCCGCCCATTGCATGTCTCTATTTGGCATCTTTGATGCCTACTACCGGCGCGGAATTTCTAGAAACGTGCGATAGTGAGGACCGGCACCTCATCAGCCTATTTTGTTTTGATATAAAACAACAATATAAAACAACCATAAAAAAACCTCTCTATCCTTGAGGAGTAGAGAGGCTTCTATCATATTGACTTTCGAACTTTAGCTTCGATTAATGACGTACATTTAAGAGCTGCATAAGATCTTTATAGAGCATCTTCGCACTGAGACGATAGCCCGCGCCGGTGAGATGAACTTTATCACGGCCGGCAAGGGATTCTGCTTCCCATTGATCGATACTGCACTTACCACCCATCGCCATCTGCCAATCCCAATAGAGCGTATGTTCTGAGCGCGCTACAGACTTCTGCACCGCTTTAACGATCTTATAAGATGGAGGCTGACGATCGACACATTTACCGGAAGCATCACGTAATAGCGCATCGCCCGGTCCGACCATTAAGATCACGGCATTGGGAAGACGCTGACGTATTTTACGAATACTCGCCACTAAATTTTGACGATAGAGATCCTTATCGAGTCGATCATTAAAGGCTTCATTTGTACCATACTCTAAAATCACAAGATCACTCTCTGTTGCCGCAAGCTCTGCTGTCCATTCAGGTGACCAACGATTCCAGATTGAAAGCTGCGCACCATTGGTCGCGATGGAAGAGACAATCGCGCCGGGACGATTCACTCGCTGTAGCCAAAATCCACCCACTTCGATCCCTTTCTCGCCGGCAACTAACTTAAAGGGTAATGCGCCCTTCATCTTTACGATCTGCCAACTATTACTTTTCAGCGGTAAGGTGATATTGGTCCGTCCAAAAGTACTATAGAGAGAGAGCGATTCCGGTACCTCTTCACGCACAACCATACGAATATTCCACGATTCATGAGGGCTCATACTATTGCGCGGTAAGAGATCGATATAACCGCCGGCCTTAGTAGAGCGCGCTACATAGCCACCCATCGGATAAGCGGGATGATCATCAGTTCGGCTATTGATCAGCTGCCAATTTTGTGAGCGCCAAGTCACCTCTGCATGACGTTGACCTCTTACATCCATCGGTGTTACCCAACCGATACCGGCATTTCCAAAGCGTGCTTGTAATTGTGTCCGAAGCTCACCGGTGAAGAAATCTGCCGCCGAGTGGGAATCCCCAAATTGTGTGACCGATAATACCTCATGACCGCCGGCAGCAAGACGCGAAACTTTCTGCTGTAATAGAGAGAGATTCGCCTCACCGTAATTGGTAATCCCGGGGCCAATCTCTCGGCGATAATCACCAATGCCGGCACTACTACACCCAGCAATAATGATCATCATTAGGGCACCGAGTGCCCAGTTTTGTAATTGTTTCATTCTTAGTTTAAACCTTTCTTAAACATCTTTTAAACATCCCTTAAACATCTTTTGTCGATCTTCTGAATATCTTTTAAATATCTTTTCAATAGACTTCAAATGCTGTTTAAAGGTCTGCTATCAATATCTCGTAGCGCTGTTCACTCACCGATTTTAAACCTTTTAACATTTAGCGTACTAAATTCTTCACTTCTATCGGTGAAATAGATTACTCGGTAGGCTCAATAGGCGATCCATCCGCCCATTCCCATAAGAGCACTTCCGGTGTTGTCCCCTCGCTCTTAAGAGGCTTCTCAACACTTTTCTCCCTCTTTTTCTCTGCCCGCTTCTCTACCGACTTGTCTATCGATCGCTCCGATCGGCGCGGTGAATATTCCCTTTCAAGTTCAATTTCCGGCGCACTCTGTAGCTGTAATGGCGGTGCAATATGCTGACTTTCGAGCTTTTTATCCCCTTGCGCGGGCTTTACGGTCGATTTTTCTGCTTTTGGTGCGGCAGAAGTTGTGGCATTTCGCCCATTTTTCTCCGCTTCTCCCTGCGCTCTCCCCGCTTTCCCCATCTTCGCTTCTTTCGCTTCTTTCACTTCTGAAGATGCGGATTCAGTGACTGATTCATTCACTGATTCATTCACTAATTCTTGATTCTCTTCCGCTTCATCTAACGCCTCTTGAGGATTAATGGAGAGAAGATCGATCACACGGTTCCCCACCATTCGTTGCCCGGCAACGGTAAAGTGGATTCCATCATTGGCTCGCACCCGTTGCTGCCCTTTATCGGTCACCACATGTGCGGCATAGCCGGCATCACTACATCCTAAAATATCGCTCGTAGGGAGATAGTGTCCATTAAAACGCTCCACCTCTTCTTGATAGAGTCGATTGAGATAGATCATATCGCGATGAAGTTGATCTTTACGCATACAGGGCGCACCGAGCCAGATGACAGGAATATCATGCTCTTTTGCTGATAGAAGCAGTTGACGAATTCGCGATCGATAAGCGCGCTCCCACTCTGGCGATTTAAAACGAAGATATTGTTTACGCCCCGGCACCGGGAAATCCCAAGGATCATTCGCCCCGAGATAGACCACCATCACCCGAATATCTTTATCTTTTGCTAACGTCTCTTCAACCACTTTGGGCCAATTGTAGAAATTAGGATAGGAGAGCCCGGTACTCTGCTTACTCAAATCAACGCCATCAATCCCCTCTTTCTGATAGAGCGCCTGCTTAATTCTAGGTGCAACACCTTGCATCATCGAATCGCCCACAAAAAAGAGCTTATCGCCGGCACGAACCTCTCGATCTCCCGGCAGTTGCGGAAATTGAGGACCAACAAACCCCATCACCAGCACCTCTTCAGCCTCGGAAATCTCTGCTTCCGGCGCTGCTTTCGACATCTCTTTCGACACCTCTTCCGGCACCTCTTTCACTATCTCCTGCTTGGCGAAATCTTGCTGACCGGCAGATTGCCCTGCCAACAGATCGTGATCGCTCTCCTCTCGCGCATCTGCTTTCTCATCTACGTTCTCACCCACTTTCTCATCCACTGCTGCGATAGAATCGACAAATTCGGGCTTCTTGCCGGTGATCCAGCGTTCAATCTCCATTAGAGGAGAATCTTGATGATAGCTCTGCATCCAGTAGGTATTGACCGACTCTCTAAAGAGAAAGAGCATACCGGCAACGGTAATAATTAAGATATAGGCGACTTTAGCTCTCATATTCACTCCTTAGAAGCTTGCATAGATAAATTGCGGAATGCCTGATGGCGCTAAATAGATCGCTCCCCACAAAATAAGGATATAGAGGATCGGTAGTAAAAACCAAGGAACTCTCCGGCTAAGACGCACAAATTGTGCCGGCACCTTCACCAAAATAGGATAGAGGAAGAGCGTCACAGCAAGAATCATCAAAAGTAGCCCGAGCGAATGGTATGGGAATGCTTCTAACGTAAAATTGGTCAAGAGCGAAGAGAGATAATTGAGAGAATCATCGAAGGTGATATTGCGGAAGAAGATCCACCCTAAACAGACATAGTTGAAGGTGAGAAAACGATTGAAATAGGTTCCATAAGTTACCGGTCGATTCTCTCTAAAATGAGCACGAATCTCCGCACGACTCAAACCCTTTGCCACTAAGCGCTTCTGCTGATAATGATCTTTAACATTTAAGAAGAGAACGCCGACACCATGGAGCAAGCCCCAGATGAGGAAGTTGAAGGTCTCGCCATGCCAAAGACCTGAAAGAACCATCGCAATAAGCACATTGATCTGCGTCCGCACCAATCCTTTACGGCTTCCCCCTAGCGGGATATAGATATAATCTTGAATCCAGCGCGACAGAGAGATATGCCAACGGCTCCAAAAGTGCTTAAGGTTAGTGGCAAGATAGGGTGCTTTAAAGTTTCTCGGCAATTGAAAGCCAAGAAGAATAGCGATCCCCGTCACTAAGTTGGTATAACCTGAGAAGTTAAGATAGAGTTCTACGGCATAAGCGTAGACACCGAGGATCAGATCGACCGTATGGAGCGATTGCGGCGTATCAAATGCCGGCTTAACCCATTCTTGTGAAACATAACTACTGAGCCAATAGACCTTAATCACCGCCAATATAATGAGCGCAAATGCACGATGAAATCCAACAATCTCCCGCGGTGATCTTCGCTGAATTTGGGGAAGAAAACGATTCGCACGATTGATCGGGCCGGCAATCACACTGGGGAAGAAGGCAAGAAAGAGCGCAAAATCGAAGAAGCTGATCGGTGCCATTCCGCGCCATGATGAGGCTTCGAGTGGTCTTTCTCGCTGATCGACGGCACGTTCATAGAGCGATACAAGATAACTAATAGAGTGGAAAGTGTAGAACGAGATTCCGATCGGGAAGATAATCTCCGCCACCGGCAATGAAAGATCGATCCCCCATTCTGAGAGACGATAGACAAATTGGGGCGCAAAAAAGTTAAAGTACTTAAAGAGTGCTAAGTTGCCAATCGCCACAACAACAGCGGTAATCAGCCAAAACTTAGGCGATCGCCCATAACTAATACCGGTAGAAAGCAGGTAGATAACAGTGGTATAGCCGGCCAAAATGAGGGCGAAATCGATGGTAAAAAGGCCAATAATCCAATAACTTGCCACCAATAGTAGCCCGTTTTGAATCGCAATGCTCCGTCTAAATAACCAATAGAGAAGAAAGAAAAGAATAAAGACAACGGCAAACTCTATAGACAGATAACTCACAATCCAACCTTCATATCGATTTTAATTATTATAGCGTTTGAGGGATGCTCTACCGCTGATTCCATCTTATTTTAGCACGCCCAATCTCTGCTGCACGCACACAATCAAAGGCTGTTATTCTACGTGTTTATCGGGGAGTTTCAAGCTTAAGCGATCATTTTAATGAAGATCCTTTCAGAATCGTTTATTGCATCTTTATCGCCTCTTTACCGAGCCTTTATCGAACCTTTATCAAATCTTGACCCAGAATAAATTGTGAATTAACTTTGAATTAACTTTGAATTAACTTTGAATTAACTTTGAATTAATTTTGGAAGTTAATTAAGAATCCACACCTGAAAATAAGTGCTCATAAAGGAGAGGAAAAAAGAGAGGAAAAGGAGAAGAAAAGAGCTTAAGAGCGAAATAAAATTTTTAATGCTCACCATAAAGAAATACTCTGCTTCCCCTCTGCCAAAGTATAAGATTTGGTGCTATATTGAGCCGGTTGTAACTATTAAAGCGATAAGCATCATATAACCTTTCACGATCCACTTGAGATCTTCCCTTCTCCTTTTGAGAAACGCTCATAAATGGCGGAAGCATCCTTGTAGAGATCGTCTTATAAAAGGTTATATCGCCCCAATCTCCTTTAACATTATCCGATCAGCACTTTAAAGTATCGCGCTCTTATTGCGTCTACTTCAAAGTGTCGTTGTTGATGGTGGAAATTAAAGAGAAGATTGAGATCGAGTTGTATTGATACAAAAATCATGCTCGCTCTGAGCACGTTTAGATATTATTCGATTCCGTAAAGGAAATTTCACCATGGTAAAAAATAGATTCAGACTCGCGTTTCTTCCTCTTATCAGTGCCCTGCTCCTCCTCCCGCCTGCCTCTTTTGCCCAAAAGATCAGTGTGGAAGAGATCTTTACCCCTGATTTTATCGGTGCAGATACTGCTTATCTCGAATATTTCACCGGCCCTGCTCGCGTCACACGGGATAATGGTAAAGAGTATCTACTCAACGGTTGCCGGATCAACACCTACACCGCCAATGGTTCAATCCGTGCTTTAGAGCTAACGCTTTCGCCCAAATGTAGCTTTGATCTCAATAACTTCATCGCCCACAATGAAGAGAATCCGGCACCTTGGCCGGCCAATAGCCTCAAATTTGGGGATATGCCGGCACCGACCACCTACTTTGCAGATTGCTTCGGCATCGCATGTGGTAATGCCTTCGACCCGGTGATCTATGAGCACTATAATGGTTCTCGCGTGGAAAATTTTATTGAAGTGTTAGCAAGTTCCACCCAAGCCTCTTACGGCTGGACGTCACAATGGGCGGCCGATATGGCAGAAAGAGAGGGAGAAGATTGGATGATGTATGGCCAATACAATTGTGATCCTTATAAGCATCGCAAAATTGCAGAGCGCCATCTCACGCCGGATAAGATCGAAAAGGTGATGATCGGCTACGATCTCATTCTGCTCAAAGATCTCCAACAAGATTGTAGCGAAACAAGCTTCGAAACCGGGGAAGACGCTCATCAGTAGCGCTTTCTCCATAAGTATTGTGCGTATTGAATCTCTATCGATTCACCACAATCCTTTAAGCTTCTGTAATGTAGGGATAATAAGGTCTGCCCCACTCCTTCTCACAAGGATTATCTAAAATCACCTGCAAAAAGAGCTCGGTATAGACCTCTAAAAGATTACAAGCATTCTTCAATGCCGGACGATTCGCCTTACTATTGTAAGTAGCACCGCCATGAAAGACCTGATTGCGCAGAGTATAGATTCGGTTAAAGAGCATCACTAAAAGATTGGCCGAATCCTGCTGCTCTAAAGAACGCTTCACCTGCTCGCGCTCCTTCTCTAGATCCTCTTTCAATGCCGCTTCACTAAAATGACCATTATGAAAATCCCAAAATGGTTGGAAGACATATCGATTATTGAGAAAGATCCGAATATCTTCGGGGAATTTCTCCCAAGTTAACTGATAGAGCTCTTCTCCCGCGCGCTGATTGATAAAATGCAGAAATTGACGAAATGCCGACTTATCACTCTCCACAAAGGTAAGATCCTTGGCATAAATCGCATTAAAGGCGATCCAGAGCGAGATAAAGCGCATATCCAAATCATCCGACGAAGCCGCCGCCTTCTTCAACCAACTCAAACAACGATAAGCGCGAAGATTCACCGTAGTGGGAATCTCATTTTTAATAGTATTAAATTGTGATTCAAGATGAACGAGATTAGACATCTCCAGCTCCTTTAGTTATCAGAATGATTATTCCGCCCTCGATCAGATCATCAAACACCCCGAAGACCGATCCGCAAAGCGATTAAATGCTCTCTGATAATGATAAATCAAAGAGCATTTATAGTTTCTATTATTTTCAAAGCAATTAACTCATCAATAATATTCAATTTTTATAAATATTCCTATTTAATTAGTGGAAATAATGACTCAGGAGATGGTTTGTTGAAGGATTGGATAGGAGGGAGGAATTATTCTGATGAATTTTTTTGGAATGATTTTAAGGTGAAACCAAAAATAGAGAACCGTAAAATATAATTTTAATAACATTCACAGTTCTCTACTTGTATGTACTTTAAGGCTTATCTAATAATTTGTGTGAATTTAGCCATTAAATCAATGCTTTTTTTCTCGTGTAAAGGAAACATGATTTTCATATTTAGGAGCTATATACGTAAGCTTACGCCTACACTCCTCCGTTAACTTCCCAGTTACAGCTGCTGCAAGGATAGATTGGCGGAAGGTTTTTAGTATTTCAGATATGCGTTCAAGGCGACTTTTGGTTTTTTCTACCTGTTCTAATAGAATGTCGAGCTTGTCAGCTATAACTTTTTGTTCAGCTAGAGGTGGGAGTGCTATATCTTGACTATATGCATCTTCCCTATTTAAACCAGGTATTGCTGTAGACCTGTTCAACTCTGTTAGGTGCAAAAACTTAAGTTGATAGAACCAGTATTTTAATGGCTGACTAAACAGCTCATCTATATAATAAGTTGTATCGATTGGAAAGAACGGAAAATCTGATAATTGCACCTCTCTACATGAGCCTTTTCGACCCACTACCACTATAATCCCTTCTTTTTCTACTAATAGTTCAGAATGACCCCCAACAACACCGTTTGAACCATATACCGGAAATTTACCACCATCTCTTTTAGAAGCTGTTAAGGACCTTCCGTATTTTAATTCAACTATAATTCCTAAATTTGTAAGGCACCATTCCTTTGGGAACTCAACACTGCTCATCAATTAACCCCTTCCAGTGCCGCCAGTAAACCATCTAACTCACTCGAAGCCCGCTTCCAACTCCTCTTTTACTTCACTTGCCAATATCCCTGGCTCTGGCAGATTAGCAGTATCGACACTACCTTTATCTTTCAGCCAAAATATATCCAGAGAGTCTCCCTTAACGTTAGCAATCCACTCACGGCTAAACCAGCCGCCAACGAGGATGCAAAAGACAATCATCTATATCTGGATTTTCCTCTAAGATATTTTCATCCACTTCAATATCTTGTACTTCAAAACTAGACTCACCTTCGGTACGCTTACTGGTTCCATTAGCTTTCTCACCAAACACTTTCTCGAACGCACCAAGGTGCTGATCTGTACCTAACTCTTCTGACGCAAAGCCAATGTCATAATCACCAAATGGCGTACGTTTACCAAAAATAGGCATATTAGTACGTAGATCGTATATCCAGACGTTTTCAGTACAACTTTCCTTTTGAAATTTATTTTTAGCAGAACCTTTAGTGAAAAATAACACATTAGTTTTAACTCCATGCGCATAAAAAATGCCAGTGCATCACCATGAATAATTTTTGCATTTAAATTATGCAAAAAGGTGTTCATTAAGCAAATTCTACGAGTATTTTTTTCTATTTCTACCCCTTGATATTGAGGAGGATTAATTTTATATTTCTCTCGTGAGTTGTTTTTTCGAATATACTCATCGGCAGAAACTAAGAAACCACCGCTTCCTGTCGCTGGATCTTGAATTAACTCTCCAAGACTCGGCTGTATTAATCTCACAATAGTGTTGACCTAAAGGTCGTGGGGTAAAGTACTACCCAGCCCCCGAACGGGCATCTTGAGCTCTCTTATCAATTAAACCGCTATAGAGGTCACCAAACCCATCTTTTCCTACTCGATGCCATTCAATTTTGGATATTCCATTTATCACAGCTTTTAAATTTTCAGAATGGGGGAAAGCCGTTGTAGGAAATGCGTAAATTGCTCTTATAACCTCATTTTCAACATTTGCACCTAGATGAGTTAGCATCTCCTGATAGAATCCTAACAATCCTTTCTCTTCATGGGATTCTAGATCAGCCCATCGGTAATCTTGAGGTATTTGCTTTTCTGAACCATTTTCCTGCGCAATCTTGAGAAACAGTAGATAACTAAGCTCATAAACATACTAGTAATAGGTGATCCCATCACCTCTCAAGATGTTACATAAACTCCAAATTTTTTGAACAATTGTTTCTTGCTTCATATTTTATCAACTCAAATTTTAAATCAATCTTAGAATGAGAAAAAGCACTCTAAAAAACACTCATGGTTTATAATGCCCTCAATTCTTTTATTCAATTTATTAGCGGGCCACTCAGAAACTTACGACTCCTTCTAGTCTAACGCTGCGGACTGCACGAAGATCTCGGAACTAACTCTAGCTAAGCAACGGCAAAAGCTACTAGGGTTTTAGAAAGTCTCAGGGTAACTCGAAGCATCCGCACAGTCGATGTTAGGTCACCCGCTGTTATAGATCCAAGCAATGGCTCTAAGCTGAACCTCACCAAGACTGCTAAATAGCTTTTGTGGGGGGATTACCGTAGCCAGTCAACATGGACGGCAGCAAACGACCCGAAACGGACATTTATTCGATTAAACAGCTTCAGCTATTGCAGCTTCGTCGTCACGCTAGACCGGATGTAGTTCAGAAGTTCCGCCCGCTCTTGTGGATAGGCTGCCAGATCGACTGTTCCCAGTCCAAGATACCCATCTCTTGCGGCAATAACGATGTGCTTGTTCTCGCTGGGCAGACGCTGAAGAGCCCAATCAGCAGCGGCATCCTTAGACGCAATATCTCCGGTCATCGCAGTGTACCAAATACGTACTAAGGTAAGAACTATGTTTCTTTCATCTCCCTCCCAATCTGCCTCTGTAGTCCAGAGCGCCAACGTTTCCAGCAGTGAACGTTGCACATCAATAGCAGGAATCTCATCGAAAAACTCTTGAGCTGCTGGACCATACAAAGCTAGGCTATGCAGCCTCACCTTCGTCAACAAGATAGCTAGGTCGTGGTCCGTCATTGCCGGCTCAAAAATACCTGCATTGATATCGTGACGCAACCATTCACCAAATTGCATTTGCCGTCTCGCCGGATATCGCCACGGCACCACGTCTTTTTGTGCCAATATAGTCACCTCAAGTGCACGGCGCTTAGCATCGGTGCCTGGAAAAGCTGATACCAACAGCAGGTCGGACATCAATGCCACCCTAGTTGATTCGCCTAAAGGAGTACTCACAGTGATCAACAGGTCTATATCACTAAATGGTTTTAAACCGCCATCAACTGCAGAACCAAACAGATGAACCGCCTGAATAGTTTCACCAAGATGGTTTTCTAAAATTGATAGCGTATCGGATAATTGGTCTGCTATCGATTCTGGAAGTTTAGTAGTCATGGTTAATATGGTATCTAGTTTAGTAGTCATGGTTAATATGGTATCTACTTTTATTTCGAATGACTACCCTTGGTCGATAGCCGGAGTAGCAGGATGCTTAATGCCACTATCTATTGCAATCTGCTTGGTGTCACTAGGTAATAAGGGAAAATGCTCACGTATACCCAACACGCCGCTCTCCCATTCAAGACTGAGAAAAACAGCAAGTTCTAAATCAGAGAGCAAATGGTGAACTAGTCCCATTTTATGAGAGTAAATACGGTGGGAACGACCTGCTGAAGAGACTTCTTGTACTGTTAACCATGGAATATAGTCCTTACCATGCCCTTGACCACGCCCCTCTTTAATACAACGGGCAATTTGTACTTCTGAGAATGAAGATTTTGCTTTAGCCATAATAAAAGTCCAGTATGCTTTTTCACAGCATAACTAGACCTCTAAAAGTTCTCAACTATTTTGTCTGTTTCTCAACTTAATTGCTCGTCCACACATGATTTATTTCTATAATTTTCTTCCATGTTTATTGAAAAAAATACTCAAGAGTAGATCTTTATTTTGTAAAGTAGTCGTAAGCTTACCGTCAAGCGCACAGTTCATAACTAGAGACTTTTTCGGTTAATTGTTTTTTAAATTCACTGGGAGGTAAATTTCCCAGTGACTCATGAGGTCTTTCTTCGT
>NZ_JBVPGU010000004.1:0-141822 GCF_055813795.1 Ignatzschineria sp. PL_is040 | reverse complement strand
AGCGTTCAGCTTCTTTTTTCAATGAATATCTTTCAATCATTCTTAAGAGAGATTGTTGAACGGCGGGAGCCGACTATTTCGTTCTTTTTACAACTGCATGCCCGCCTATTGCCATCTTTAATGTCCACTTGCCGGCACGCGATTTGTGGAAGTACGCGATAGTAAGGACCGGCAGCGTTCAGCTTCTTTTTTCAATGAATATCTTTCAATCATTCTTAAGAGAGATTGTTGAACGGCGGGAGCCGACTATTTCGTTCTTTTTACAACTGCATGCCCGCCTATTGGCATCTTTGATGCCGAATCTATCGACGACATTGTAAAGGAGTGATCGGCATGGGGAGATCTCCTCCACGGCACTCCACATTTCCCCGCGTTAATTGGTCAAGAGAGTTGAACGAGAGCTGTAATGTCCTATTCGGAAGATTGATCAACATTGGAGAGAAAGTTACTTCAAGATAATTTCCCGGGTAGATAATGATGTCAGCAATATTGGGGGTACGCTCTGCTAAAAAGGCATTTGAGACAGCAAGTGGTGTTGTCATCTGCTCGATGGTTAAACTAAGCGCTACTTCCGATATTAAGGTCTTTGCCTCCTCTAATGCCTGGTCGATACGGCGACGCTCCATAATATCACGCGCAATAATCGCCACTAAAGCCAAAACAATCAACCCTAAAATTAGGGTGATCATCCATTCAGGTTTTACTCTACGCAATAGTAATGTCTTCACAATTAACGGCTCTATTATCAAAAATGATCAACACAATAAAAGAGATAACCGATCAAAAATAATCACTATTCTCGATCGGTTGCCAATATGATTTCTAATATGATTTCTAATATGATTTATCACATGACTTCTCATATGACTACTCATATGATTTTTCTATAAATGCCCCTATCAGGAGAGTGCTACCTCCTCACCCACTAGGGATATTTAAGAAGAATTATATCATACCCCTAACGCAAAGCCTTACAGAAGATGCTATTGAGTGAGACACTCTTTCGGAAGGTGCTCTTTAGCAATATTCTCCCCCTGACAAACCCACTGAATAGTGCCACCTGCAGTTTGAGCTGTTAAGCGTAATTTAGCCGAGTCACTCCCTTCACTTTTGACCTCATCATTATAAGTAATGATGATATGATTCCCGGCAAGCGCAATAGACCCCACACTATTACCACGATAACTCTCTGCCGCCCCTAATCCTAACTGCTCATGAGCATCTTCTTGTGGCCAATCACCATTGAGGGCATAGTAGAGCTCAGCCTCCAATTGAATACCTTTTGCTAAAGTGAGCCCTTCTGTAATCTTTGCACGTTGTAGATAGTTACTGTAGACCGGAATCGCGATCATACTAATAGTCGCAATTAGAGCTAACACAATTAGAAGCTCCATCAGGGTAAAACCGCCCTCTGCCATCATGCGATCTTCCACCATACAATCTTCTCTCGATCGCTCCTCAATGATGTGCCGCTCTTCTGGTGAACCCCCTATCGCCTCTTCTACAAAAGTCACGCGTGATAAAAACCACTCTCTAAAAAAGCTGATCATCGATCTCATGTAACCTCCTACTATTTTCTAGCGCTTTTTCAATAAGATCGCCCCTAAAAGTAGTACAATAGATCCATTTACGGTGAAGGGTAAGATGCCGGAAGACAAATCTCCCATTGCGCCCATCAATCAACGGATTGATCGCCAATCCACTGCTGATTTTCAGCTCATAGTAGAGATAGCAAACCGAAAAACCAATCGGTCAAAGCATCGAAGAATATAACTTGTTTAGGAGCGTAGAAGCGATGAAGATTAAAACGATATTGGGGCAGATAGGAGCCGTTATTCCCTCTCAGGGCAATCAACAGAAGAAATTATTCTCCATTGTGGCAGCAACATTAATTATCACTGCTTGTGCAAGTAGTACTCAAGCAGGATTAACGGGTGTTACGCGCTCACAACTACAATTGATTCCGGCCGCAGAACTCAATGCGCAATCGAAACAGGCTTATCAAGGGATGATTCTTGATGCTAAAAAATCTGGTGCAGTCGATCATAATTCCCGCACGGCACAACGCGTTAAGCGTGTTTTTAAACGATTAGTACCCCATACGCAAAACTTCCGCCCCGATAGTGAACAATTTGAGTGGGAGATCAATGTGATTCGTAGCAATGAGCTCAATGCTTTTGCTATGCCGGGTGGAAAGATGGCAGTCTACAGCGGTATTGTTGAGCAACTCAATCTTACCGATGACGAGATTGCCGCAATTGTAGGGCATGAAATGGCTCATGTCTTACGAGAACATAGTCGTGAGAAAGCCTCCCAAGCATTAGTCAAAACGTCTGGGATCTCTATTGTCGCCTCCGTGTTAGGTGTTGGAGAGATTGGCAATGAATTGATGCAACAAGCAGGGGATGTCGCCTTCTCTCTCCCCTTCTCCCGAACGATGGAGAGTGAGGCAGATATTTTAGGATTGGAATTGATGGCGCTTGCCGGCTATGACCCCAATGCGGCGGTCACCCTCTGGCAGAAGATGTTAAATGCCTCCGGCGGTAGTGGTAGCTCTATTCTCTCTACCCATCCATCAGGACCGGAAAGAATTACAACACTAAAATCGCAGATTCCTAAAGTGGCCCATCTCGTTAACTAAAAGAGAGAAGGAGAGAGAGGGAGAGAGAAAAATAGGCGTTGCCGGCACCTACAGAAACCGGCAATGAGACTAGCCAAAGAAAGAGACAAACCAAGCCTCTAATGCCCAATCGGTTCGTGTCTGCTCCTCTCGCAATCGACTAATTTCAACTAATTGCTCATATTGCGTTAAACGAAATTGGGGCGAAAGACGCGCAAGATAGAGAAAGAGCGGCGCTAATGTAGGAAAACGCTCTCCCGCGGTGGGATCAAAAGAGTTTCGAAGAAGAAAAAAGAGAAAGCCAAAGGTGAGCGCTTCTGTCTCAAGAAGAAGCGTTAACTCTCGGCTTGGGAGTATCTCGCCTAATAGTAATCGCTCGAGACTCTCTTGCAACGGTTGTAGCTTCTCAATATAGCCCTGTTGTAGATAGTTGAGCGCTAAAAAAGGCGCATCAAAGGTCACCGCTAAGAGCAGCCGCAACTGCTCCTCTTTTAGGGAGTAATGCCCTGTAATCTGCTTCTGTAGATAGCTGAGAGAATCCTCCTCTGAAGGGGACTCTACAAAATAGAATTGGCACCGACTTCGAACGGTGATCGGTAACTTCTCCGGCTCACTACTCTCTAAGAGAAAGAGCAGATCGTGAGGCGGCTCCTCAAGTACCTTTAAAAGACTATTGGCGGCATTTAGATTCATTCGATCCGCCTGCTTAATCACCACTACTTTCCGGCCGGTCTCCGGCGTGAGTTGCGCAAAATGGTGAATTTTACGAATATCATCCACCTTGATTTCACTCTCTCCGGCAATGATATAGAGATCGGGATGAAACGCCGATTGCAGCCAGCGACAACTTTGACACACGCCACAAGCATGCCCATCCTGAGGATTCTGACATAAAATCCGATTAACAAGCGCATCCACCAGATACCGTTTACCGACGCCGGACTTTCCATAGATCAAGAGCGCATGGGGTGGGTAAGGGCTTTCGATTCGCTGCATTAAATCGAGATAACCTGCCTGAAGCCAAGGAATCTCTTTAAAGCGTATTAAGTCCCTCATCTCTTTTTGTTCATCTTTCATCATCTCCTCCTCGTGCTTGATAAGCGGGGAGACTCTCAATCTTTTTCAAGATCGCATCGGTAACCTGATCGATCGGCGCCATTGCATCAATAACGCAAAACTGCGTAGGTCTTGCTTGAGAGAGTGCCTCAAATCCGGCAGATACCTTCTCAAAAAAATGAATATTTTCCGCCTCAAAGCGATCCTTTTTGCCACGAGATTGAACGCGCTTCATCCCCTCAACTACAGGAAGATTGAACCAAAAGGTACAATCAGGGCGAAGATCCCCTTGCACAAGTTGTTCTAAGGCCTCAATATCGCTCAAGGGGAGACCTCGCGCATAACCTTGATAGGCATAACTCGATTCGGTAAAGCGATCACAGAGAACCCATTTTCCTGCCTTCATCGCCGGCAATATCACCTTTGCAATATGCTCTGCTCGCGCTGCAAACATTAAGAGCAATTCTGTCATCTGGGACATCTCCTTTGTGAGGAGTAACTCTCTGACCGACTCACCTAGAGGCGTACCTCCTGGCTCTCGTGTTGTGACAACATCGATTCCCTGCGCCTCTAAAAATGCTTTTACATATGCAATCTGCGTACTTTTTCCGGCACCTTCAGTTCCTTCAAATGTAATAAAAGAACCCCGAACGGGGCTCTTATTCTGAAGGGAGTCTTGTATAGATGATTTTACTTTAGGCTTCACTTCCGATTTCACTTCTGATCTCTCTGCTGCTTTCTCTTGCTCGATCACTACTATTTCCCTCTCATTCGATCGCGATACTGCTTGACCGCTCGATTATGCTGATCTAATGTCTCTGAAAAGAGATGTTCACCAGAACCATCCCCCTTTGCGACAAAGTAGAGCGTCTTACCCGGTTTTGGATTTGCCGCCGCATAGATCGCCTCTCGACTTGGCATCGCAATTGGCGTAGGGGGAAGCCCATCACGAGTATAAGTATTGTAAGGGGTATCACGTTGAAGATCGCTCTTATAGATTACACCACGATATTGATCCCCTAAACCATAGATAACGGTTGGATCAGTCTGTAGACGCATCCCCTTCTGGAGTCGCCGCACAAAAACACCGGCAATCTCCGGCCTTTCACTGGCAACTCCCGTCTCCTTCTCCACAATAGAAGCTAGCGTTAAGAGCTCCCCCTTATTTTTAATAGGGAGATTCGGCTGACGCGTCGCCCAAGCCTTATCGACCACCTCATTCATCGCCGCGTAACTACGCTTCAAGAGTTCAGCGTCACTATAATTTTTAGGAAACAGATAGGTATCGGGGAGAAAATAGCCTTCATAAGGTTTTCCCTCTAAACCGATCGCAGCCATCACCTCTTCATTACTTAAACCCTTTAAAGTTTGATTGAGATGGGGGGATTTCTCCAAAGCTTGCCGTAGCTGAGAGAAGTTCCACCCCTCAATAATGGTAAAGTTATATTGCAAGACACGACCACTGGTAATAATTGAGAGAAGTTCAAGAGGATACATCTCCGGTAAGAGCGCATATTCCCCGACCTTCAACTTACTCGCATCACCGGTAAATCGGGCATACCACTTAAAGTAGAGAGCATTGCGAATAATATTTTTACTACGCAATATCCCAACAACATCATCAATCGTCATCCCCGGCTTAATCTCAAGAACGATCCCATCTTCCGGCAAATTCACGGGGGTCTGCAAAAAGTCCTCTAGATCTTTAGAGACAACAAAGAAGCCGCCTAGCAAAATAATTAAGAAGATAATAACGCTTACTTTCGATAGAAGATAACGAAAAAAGGTCTGAATAACTCTACCCAATAATCTCAAAAGAAAACCTCTTCACTTAATCTATTTTTTTAAAGATCAGGCTACCATTTGTCCCGCCAAAGCCAAATGAGTTAGAGAGAACGACCTTCAACTCTGCCGGCTCTGCCTTATTGGCAATGATACGATACTCTGCCACTTCTGGCTCGGGATTATCTAGATTGATCGTAGGAGGAATAATTTGATCTCTCATTGCCAGAATGGAGAAGATCGCCTCGATCCCACCGGCGGCACCTAAAAGATGACCTGTCATCGATTTAGTTGAACTGATCGCAACATCTTTTGCCGCATCACCAAAACTGTTTTTGATCGCTTTGAGCTCCATCAGATCGCCGACAGGGGTTGAGGTTCCATGAGCATTGATATAATCGATCTCAGATGGATCAATTCCTGCATCTTTAATCGCTGCATTCATACAGAGTGATGCACCTTCACCATCGGGAGAAGGGCTTGTAATATGGTATGCGTCTGAACTCATTCCAAAACCGATCAACTCACAGTAGATATGTGCGCCTCGGGCTTTAGCATGCTCATACTCTTCTAGAACGATCACACCGGCACCATCCCCTAATAGAAAACCATCACGATCCACATCCCATGGGCGAGATGCTTTTTCCGGGGCATCATTACGACGGGAGAGTGCTCTAGCTGCGGCAAATCCTGCAACGCCTAATGGCGTTGTTGCCATCTCCGCACCACCTGCTAACATCACATCCGCATCCCCATGCTCGATTAAACGCGCTGCAAGACCGATCGAATGTGTTGCAGAAGCACAAGCAGTAACTGCCGCAATATTAGGTCCTTTCAATCCCGTCAAGATCGAGATCTGTCCTGATACCATATTCACGATCGATCCAGGTACAAAAAATGGGCTCACCTTATTGGATCCACGATCGATCAATGTTGAGTGATTCTCTTCAATTCCTGGCAATCCACCGATACCTGATCCAATTAAAGCACCAACACGCTCTGCATTCTCATCTGTAATTTCAAGTCCAGAATCTGCTAAAGCATCTAAGCCAGCAGCAATACCATACTGAATAAAGAGATTGAGTCTTCGCGCATCTCTAGGGGAGATATATTTCGATATATCGAAATCTTTTACAGGGGCAGAAAATGTTACAGGGGAATTACTCACATCAAAATGGGTAATCGGTGCCGCTCCACTCTTCCCTGCTAAAATATTTTTCCAAGACTCTTCATAACTATTTCCTACAGGCGTTACTGCTCCTAGCCCTGTAACAACCACTCGTCGTTTCATTTAAAGCCCCCTTGTCTGTCAGCTTTATCTATATCCATCAAGTAAATCGGTATTATCTGTCAATAATCTACAGTTGAAATTTCTACAATTAAAATTTCTACAATTAAAAGTTCTACACTGAAAAACTATCGATAAAAAAAAGCGACTGTATAGAGCTTAATATAAGTCCTAAACAGTCGCTTCTATTTACATATGCATTCGAGCAGAGGCTTGTTTCCTAACATCTACCCAAAATCACATTCTGTAAATCAACTACTATAGGTTAGCATTTACGTAGTCGATAGCCTGCTGAACTGTAGTAATTTTTTCTGCTTCTTCGTCTGGAATATCGCAGTCAAACTCTTCTTCAAGAGCCATTACTAACTCAACAGTATCAAGAGAATCTGCACCTAAATCGTCTACGAAAGATGCTGAATTCACAACTTGCTCTTCTTTAGCATCAAGTTGTTCCATAATTACTTTTTTGACTCGTGCTTCGATGTCGCTCATAACTTTAAATCCTTAAATTATTATAACAAAATGGCTCGTGCCAATTCTGTACTAAAAAAACGACTGTTGAATTAACAGTTCACCAAAATTAATACAATGGCAATTATAACTAATAAAAAATCATTAGTCCATCAACATACCACCATTAACATTGATGGTTTCGCCTGTAATATAGGCAGCAAGATCGGAAGCTAAAAAGGTGACCGCCGCTGCAATCTCTTCAGGTTCCCCAAGTCTACCAGCGGGAATATTGGCTAAAAGAGACTCTTTAACAGACTCTGGTAAATCTTTAGTCATATCTGTATCGATAAAACCTGGCGCCACGCAATTGACTGTAATTCCACGTGATCCTACCTCTTTTGCCATCGATTTTGTAAAACCAATCACACCTGCTTTTGCCGCCGCATAATTCGTTTGACCGGCATTACCTGTAATACCAACAACAGAGCTGATGTTAATAATTCGACCATATCTCGCCTTCATCATCGGACGAAGAAGTGCTTTTGAAAGTGCATAGACACTTGTTAGATTGGTTAAAATAACATCATTCCACTCATCATCTTTCATTCGCATTAAGAGTTGATCGCGGGTGATGCCGGCATTATTCACTAAAATTGCAGGCGATCCTTTCTTTTCAGTAATTGCTTTTAAAACAGATTCAATGCTCTCTTGATCTGTGACATTGAGCACTAATCCTTCACCTGACTCTCCTAAATAAGCGGAGATTGTTTCAGCCCCTTTCTCTGATGTTGCCGTACCAAAGACATAAGCACCTTCACGGGCAAGACTTTCGGCAATCGCCTTTCCAATACCGCGCGTTGCGCCGGTGACTAATGCAATCTTTCCATCTAAACTCATAAATACCTCATTAAAATAAAGGAATTAACGACTCAACCACTCCTCTTTTAAGCGATTGAACATAAAATCATAAAATTCTATCTGGTCTACCTGATCTTACCTAATCCTACTTGATCTTCCTGATCTCTCTGGCATCAAAAGCTATCCAACATAAATGATGAATAAATGATGAACGATAAACGCTCATATACTATCAACATCTAAGATCATCCCCGAACAATCAATCTCTAATAATCAACCTCTAATAACGCTCAAAATAGCCTTAAATAGATTTAACGCAATAGGTTAAGCACCACAAATTTCCACCTTCAAGGTAATATCTGTATCCACTTGACGAGGAGGCTCCCAAGGTGTTGATTGCGCCACCAATCGAATACTCAATTGATGACGGTTCCCACTAAATTCTGGAAAGAAATCATAACCATCGGTATTGAGGCGCAGTAGCCCTGCCTTCCACTTCACGGATCGATAGTAGAAGCCATGCTTAAAGACACACTCCTCTTCAATCATCTTGCTACGAAGATGCTTTAAGACAAAACGGACGGCATGCATCACATTGTCGATTACAGACATCCATTGATAAAAGTGCTGTTTCCGTAGCTCGAAGGGCATATTGAGCCAATTATGCAATACAGGAAGATCAAATGCACAGATCCCACCAACAATGACAAATCGTTGGCGCAATGTATTGAGGAAGACATTCTCCTTAACATCATCATAAGCACGAAATGATTGCCGGCTTAAGATATTCTTGAGCTCTACAGCTTCAAGCTGATCATCCCCTTCAAGCTTATTCATAGAGATCATCTGATCGAGCTGTTTGATCAACTCAATTTTTGTATCATTTTTAGAGACCAGCGTGACGAGATCTAACAATGCGCGAACGGCAGCGATAGTACTATATTCTGAATCATGCTCAATATAGACCACTGCCTGCTCTGCTAACATCTCGATTCTTAAAAAGCGTCTGATACCTTCTGTTAATGGAAACTCGTAAATCATTCTGATCCTTATCTATTATTTCACTATCTCGCTCTGGAATATTGCTAATAACCCTCACCGCATCAACTCCCACCAGCTCTCATTTTGACCATTTTTAAGCAGTTACATGATCTGCCATTGCGCTATTGCATCATTGCATGAATGCATCATTTAACTACTTAACTGTATAACTGTATAACTGTATAAATTATTACCCTTTCAAGTTAGAGCTACAGGCTCTCGATAGTACAGGTGAAGTTTATCAAGTTGCCGTTCCACAAACTGGTTGTTTTCATTGATGATAATATGATTACCTAGCTTTCGTCGATCTAAACGGGAGATTTGCGCATTAATAATCTTCTCCGCTAAATCTTTATCAATACTATCACGAGCCATTAAGCGCTGTAACTGTAATTGATAAGGAACCTCAATTACTAACACATCATCACACAACTCTAAATAGGGGGAATTTTGGTCAATCACAGGGACAACCACCACAATGTAGGGCGCATGGTGAGATTGATTGATCAACTCCTCAACCGCACTACGAATACGCCCATGCAAAATAGCCTCTAACTGTTGCTTCGCTTTTTCATCATTGAAGATCAACTCACGCATCTTTGGGCGATCAAGCTCACCCTTCGCGGTAAAGAGCTGATCACCAAAAGTATCCCTAATCTCGGCAAGCGCTGCTCGACCACGAGCATTACTGCTTTGCGTCAACTGCCGGGAGATCTGATCGGTGTCGATAATTATCGCCCCTTTTGAAGCAAGATAGTCGGAGACAAAGGTTTTACCACTTGCAATCCCCCCGGTCAAAAGCAGACGCCTTGCTCTTTGAGCCAAATCTCCCTGCTCCTCACCTTGATCTACTCTCACTTTATCATCTAACGCTTCGCCCATCTTCTCCCCCTGCGATATTACACCACAACGCTCCACATACTCACTACATTACAAAAATATGCAATAATCCATACGCAGTAGCGCTCATCACGCCCATCTCTTACCATTTTTATACAACCCAATAAGAGAATGCACGCCAATTGATGCGATCAATCCTCTCTCTTTTTCGTTCAATTGCCGAAAATTTGTAGGTTAAAGTAGAGAATTATACCTGAAAAACCTAATGCCGGCGCAAAGGGTATCACTTTATCCCCCAAATTTTTGGCGATTTTCACCTCTAACGCTCGCTCTAACTCCCCCTCTAATTTCTCAGCTCGCCTCTGCAATAGAATGCCTTTTAGAGTGATAAAGAATCCATATCCCAATCCTAATAGCGCACTTAATAGCAGAAGTTGCGATAAATTTTGCACCCCAACCCAGGCTAAAAGTGCTGCAAAGAGTTTAATATCTCCCCGCCCCATAATCTCCCTTCTCACAAAAAGCACCCCACTCCAGTAACAGACCTCAAAGAGAAGATATCCGCCCATAACGCCTAAAAGAGCAGATTCGAGCGCAACAGACCCTAACTGCAAAAGAGAGAGGAGAATACCACACCATAGTAGCGGATAGAGAAGCGGATCAGGGATGAGATAGTAACGCAGGTCAAAGAGGATCAACGGCATCAAAAGGAGAAGAAAGAGACGATCCTGCCACTGAAGTTGATAATTGAAGAGAAGAGATAAGCTCAGCGAAAGAAAGAGTTGTAGAGAGAATAAAAATAGAAAAAATCGCAGAAAAAGCCTCAAGAGAGTACCAAAAGAGAGTATCTCTTCCCCCCTTTTATAAGATGGAGAGAAAAGTGATGACAAAAGCATTGAAAGCGTTCCCTTCTGAAAAAGGAACAAGTGCCGATTACTCAGATTCCGAGGCAAATGACGATTAAAATGCAAATCATAGATCCCTTTACGAATCCACCAAAGCCAAGCGTAGAGAAACAGAATCCCTAACGCAACCAATGCCGACAAGAGTAACTCTTTTACCATCATTTTCTACCATTTTAACCTTAGAGCGCAGTACCAATATTGAAAAGGGGTAGATAGAGTGCTATCAAAATAACTCCCACAAGCGTCCCGATCAATAGCAAAGAGAGGGGATCGATCAGCGCAATCAATCCTTCGATACGCCCTTTAAGTCGCATGCTATGATAATCAGCAATCCGCCTCATAATGATCTCTAACTCCCCACTCACTTCACCAATCGAGATCATGGTTAATGCAACATCACTCATCAACCCACTCTTCATAGCGCTTTGATGGAGAGAGTTTCCGGCGCTTAGATCCACAATCATCGCTTCTAACCTCTCTTTTTGGTAACAATTCTCCACACTATTTGCAAAAAGCTTCATCGCATTAACTAGCGTGACACCACTTTGCAACATCAAATGGAGTACAACTGCACAACGAACAATCAACCCTTCCTGTAGAATTGAGCCTAAAAAGGGGATCTCTAAAACCATTCGATCAAAAGCGTATCGAAAGCGTCCTTGGGCATGATAGAGACGAACAATGCCCCAAAAAAGGATTAAGAGTAATGTGATCCCATAGAGCAATTGGGGAGAGAAGAGAAAGTGGGAGAAATCGATCACCTTTTGTGTCAATAGAGGGAGCGGCTCACCACTTGCGCGATAGATCGACTCAAAGGTGGGAACAATCGCTGTCAGAATAAAGAGAAGAACCCCTAAAGCGACAATAAAAACCGTTAGAGGATAGCGTAATGCTTTACGAATCATCATGCCTCTCTCCCTCTCAGTCCGCTCTAACGATTCAAGATAATGAAAAACAGCCGGCAACTGTCCTGACTGTTCACCAACACGGATTAGAGCAAGATAGAGATGTGAGAAGCTTTTGGGGGCTTTTGCCAAAACAGTAGAGAGTGCTCGCCCTGCCATCACGCTCTTTTCCAGCTCTTGAAAGAGAAACTGCAATCGTCGGCGCTGGCTATAGTTTGCCAGTAATTGTAATGCTTTCGTTAAAGAAATTCCGGCATCTAGGAGCAGTGCCATCTGTTCGGTAAAGAAATGTCGCTCCTGCCAGCGCAGCTCCAATCGCTCTAAAGTTTGCATATCTTACTCCCTATCATCCCAAGCAAGCATCGTTAAGCTTAGTGAAGTGGAGAAATTTTCGGGAAGCGATAAGGTGAGGCACTGATAAATAACAGACAATAAAAAAGCTCTAGTATTTCTACTAGAGCTTCTCTTTGTATGGTACCGACGCCCAGATTTGAACTGGGACGCAGTTACGCACTACCACCTCAAGGTAGCGTGTCTACCAATTCCACCACGCCGGCATTGCTCAATCAACTCTTTTAACTACTTGCTGAATTGAGGAAAACAATATTACAACCCTTCCAACAAGAAAACAAGTATGTGAGAAAAAATAGTGCAAAATATTTTGAATTGCCGGGATTCACCACTGCATATCTCTCAATCATGCGCCGGCAGATAACGATCTTTAATCACTAAAATTACCATAAAGCTATTGCATAAAATAGGCTGAACGTTGCCGGATCTTACTCCTGCATGCTTCCACCAATCACGCGCCGGCAAGTGGCAACTTCTAAAATACCGGTAAACTAATCGCTTCAATATTATTCCAAATAACAATTCTTCTTGCCATTGAAGATGCCAACCGGAGGGCATGCACCAAGAAAAAGAACGCAATGGTCGGCTCCCGCTGCTCAACAACCTCTCTTAAGCATAATTAATAATTAATTAAAAAAGATTGAATGAAGAAAACTGAACGTTGCCGGATCTTACTCCTACATACTTCGATTAATCACGTGCCGGCAATAGGCATCAAAGATGCCAAACCGCGGGCATACACCGGTGAAAAGAGTGCGATAGTCGGCTCCCGCGGCTCCATCTCCTTTCTTACCCAGAAATAATAAAAAACAGACAAGAAAAAATCCTAGATAGAATAATCTATCTAGGATCTTATGTTGGTACCGACGCCCAGATTTGAACTGGGACGCTGTTAGGCACTACCACCTCAAGGTAGCGTGTCTACCAATTCCACCACGCCGGCATAACTTTTAAAATTTTTAAAATCTGCTGCAGAGTTACTTCGTTACAGGCTCACTGCCACCAATAACAGGAACTTCCTGAATTGGGAGTGAATCGATCACACTACTGCTAGCGCTAATCTTACCTGAATTAAACATCATTACAAGACTTGTAATGAAAAAAAGCGCAACCATCCATTTTGTAAGACGTGCGAGAAAGTTTGCTTTACCCGCTGCGCCAAATACTGTACCGGATGCGCCTTGTCCGAAAGAAGCACCTATATTCGCGCCCTTACCTTGCTGTACAAGTACTAATGCAATAATAATAAGACATACTACAACATGAAGAACATAAATTAGATTTTCAAGCATCTTTCTTCTCTACCTTATCCTAAATTAGGCTAAAACAATCTTTGCAAACTCTTTAGCTTTTAACGATGCGCCTCCAACGAGAGCCCCATCAATATTCTCTTGTGCGAAGAGTGATTCTACATTTGATGCATTCACGCTACCGCCATAAACAACCCTTACGAGGTTCGATATTTTATCATCGTAACTTTTTAAAGTACAGAGAATAAAATTATGAACACTCTCCGCCTCTTCTGGCGTCGCTGTTTTACCTGTACCAATTGCCCAAACAGGTTCATATGCAACAATTGCCTCTTTAAAAGCTTCAATGCCAATAGCATCGATAACAGAGGTTAACTGCTGCTTAATCACCGCCTCTGTTCTGCCCGACTCACGCTCTTCTAACGTTTCACCAACACAGATAACAGGAATCAGACCTGCATCAACAACTGCTTTCATCTTCTTGGCAACATCTGCATCTGTCTCGCCATAGAGCGTTCTGCGCTCTGAGTGACCAATTAAGACATAACGGCAACCAAAATCTTCAACCATCGCAAGCGAGATCTCTCCAGTAAAAGCGCCTTTCGCTTCTGCCGAAACATTCTGAACACCTACTTTAATATTGCTGCCTTCAGTAATAGAAGCGACCTGCTGAATATAGATCGCAGGGGGGAATACCACCACTTCCGCATCAGCATCTTTCACAAGCTCCATCAGCTCATTGAGAAGCTCACGATTCTCCGCAAGTGATCCATTCATCTTCCAGTTACCGGCAACAAACTGCTTTTTACGATCCATCTAATTCTCCTTCAAGACTCGATAACAATAAAAATTTTCTAAATATTTTAATCATCTGGCGCCATTAATTGCTATAATCGTACCTTATTTTCTAGGAGCCTGCCTACTTTATAAAAGATTCATAGAAGATTGATAGGTAGGTTAATAAAGTCAACCGAATTCACATTGAGTATTAATTATGATCCCAAAACGTTTGAAGGCTTTTTTTTCCAGAGATCTCTCCATCGATCTTGGTACGGCAAACACTCTGATTTATATGCGCGGTCAAGGGATCGTGTTAAATGAACCTTCTGTTGTCGCCATTGAGCGCGATCTTAAAACGGGTCGTCCGCGTCTCTCAGCGGTAGGTCAAGAGGCAAAATTAATGCTTGGTAGAACGCCTGATACGATCGAAACAACACGCCCCCTTAAAGATGGGGTTATTGCCGACCTTCCTAAAACAGAGATTATGCTGGAGAATTTTATCAACCAAGTTCTCAAACGCAATATTCTCTTAGGTCGCCCTAATCCTCGCGTAATCGTCTGTGTTCCATCCGGCGCCACCCATGTTGAACGTCGCGCCATTAAGGAAGCAGCTGAAAGTGCCGGAGCGCTTGAAGCACGTCTCATTCCAGAGCCGATGGCAGCCGCATTAGGCGCCGGCATTCCTGTACATGAAGCGACGGGATCGATGGTTCTCGATATTGGTGGGGGAACCTCTGAAGTTGCTGTCATCTCCTTAACCGGTATTGTTTATGCTAACTCAGTTCGTATCGGTGGAGATACGTTTGATGAGGCAATTATCAACTATGTTCGCCGCAACTATGGGATGTTGATTGGTGAGCCGACAGCAGAACGAATCAAAAAAGATATTGGAACCGCATTCCCCACTGCTGAGGTTCTTGAAACACAAGTGCGTGGACGTAATTTAAGTGAGGGCTTACCGCGTACCTTCTCACTCACCTCGAATGAGATCTTAGAAGCCTTAATGGAACCGCTACAAGGAATTGTAAGTGCCGTACAATTAGCACTTGAATCGACACCTCCTGAACTTGCAGCTGATATCTCTGAAAGAGGCATCGTCATTACCGGTGGTGGCGCACTACTTCGTAATATTGATCAGTTGATCTCTGAAGAGACCGGATTAGATGCACTTATTGCTGATGATCCTTTAACCTGTGTTGTTCGTGGTGGTGGAAAAGCCCTCGAACTTCAAGGGGTCTACGGCTACAATGCCTTTGGTTTAGAGTAAGTTTAAAAACGATCAAACCCCTATCTCGAGTCATATCTAGGTAGGGGTTTCGCTATCACTCTTACCAATTTCCCCTCACCGGCATCCCCGATCTTTCACTATTATTTTTGCAAAGTAGACGAGCTAATATTTATGGATAAGCAAGATAAAGGGCAGGAACAATTTGAGTTCCAAAGCTTTGGCCTTAAAGGAAAGACAATTCTTTTCTGCTTGCTCTCGATCGCTCTGATGTTTCTTGACCACCGAACAAGCTATCTCCGCCTTCCTAAATATTATCTAGAAGAGATTATTCATCCACTCTCACTTATTGCAGAAGCCCCCTATCGCGGTATTGAGCGACTCAAACAGTGGTATACCGAAAAAGAGGAGCTTCTACAAAGAATCGCAACATTAGAAGAGAAAGAGCTCTATCTTGCTTACGAAACGCAACAGATGGCGGCATTAACCGCCGAAAATAGACGTCTTCGCCTACTACTACAATCCTCCTCAAAGCTTGATCACTCCACCATTATTGCGCAACTGATCAATATTAACTCCGACCCCTATCGCCATATTGTGCTTCTCAATCGTGGCGCTAATCAAGGTGTAGAGGAGAATCTTCCCGTCTTAAATAATCTTGGTATTGTTGGGCAGACAGTCTCTGTCTCCCCCTCCTCGAGCAAAGTGATTCTCATTACTGATCCTCACCACTCGCTTCCGGTTGAGGTCAATCGTAATGGTATTCGAGGAATTGCTAATGGAAATGGAAAGCTCAATGAGATTGAGATCTCCAATATCGCTTTTGATGATGATGTAAAGGTGGGCGATCTTCTAGTGACATCAGGGTTAGATGAACGCTTTCCGCAAGGCTACCCTGTTGCTGTCATTAAGACAATTACCGTCGACTCGACAGGATACTTTGCTAAAATTATCGCAACCCCCACTGCAAAATTAGATCGGATTCGTGAGGTCTTAATCTTAACGCCGGGAGAGTATGATGACCTTCCTTAAACGATTGATTATTATTTTAATCACCTTTGGTATCTCCATCGTATTAGATACCATCTCAATGCCCAATTTTTTTGAGGCGATTCGCCCTAACTGGACCACAATGACGATGCTCTTTTGGGCCGTCAAACTCCGAAAACACTTTGGTGTTGGTTCAGCATGGCTAATGGGGCTGCTACTCGATATCTCTAAATCCTTTGTCTGGGGTTTGCATGGTTTTACCTTTGCCCTGCTCTGTTATATTGTGAAGCGCTACTATCCTCGAATAAAGTCCTTTACATTGCCGGAGCAGACTATTCTTATCCCCTTTCTTTTTGCTGCCCAATCACTCATTACAATCTGGGTGAATGGTATTTTAGGCAACTCAACCCCTAGTTTTACCCACTGGGTCATGCCCATTGTCGTCTCAAGTCTCTTCTGGCCTATTCTTAATATTCTTCTCAATGAGATCTGTGAAGTTTTTGGTATTAACGATAAGTAAAAACAGAATATTCTACAGAATATCTGAGGAAAAATATCTGAGGAAAGGATCTGAGAAAAATATTTAAGAAAAGGATAAGAGAGGGACGATAGAATCAATGGTCATAGAATCAATAGTCAATACCCCTACAAAAAGCTAAAACCATCGAATGGATAGATGAATCGATAGACCTATGAATGTAACGAGCAATAAGAAGAAAACAAATAGCAACTCTCTCTTTTTAGGGCGAGCGATCTTATGCGCTATCTTGGTTCTCTGCGGCTTTCTCTTTCTTATCGGCCGCCTCTTTCACCTTCAGGTGATCGAACATGAACTCTATACCACTCGCTCCAATGATAATCGTATTAAGCTTCTTCCACTCCCACCCACTCGAGGCCAGATCTTCGATCGTAATGGGGAGGTTTTAGCGACCAATGTGCCGATCTATAATCTCGAGATTGTCCGGCAAGATCTCACCCTTCCCCTCGATCAGGTACTCGAAGAGATTAATACCCTCGTTCCACTGACAGATGAGGAGATCAAACAGTTTGAACGGGGACTTCGCAGAGCTAACCGGCAGGAGAGTGTTGTTCTAAAGAAGGGACTTACTGAAGAGGAATCTGCCCTTATTGCCATCAATCTCCATAAGCTTAATGGTGTCAATCTGCAGGCCGATCTAGTTCGTATCTACCCCTATAAGAATCGTGCTGTCCATGCCATCGGCTATGTGGGAAGAGTCGATACTCGCGATCTCAAAGAGATTGAGGAGCAAGGCTTACAACATGAATATAGTGGCATCACTCATATCGGCAAAAGAGGTGCGGAGAAGAGTTTTGAACATATTTTACGAGGCTCCATGGGTTTTGAGACGGTGGAGGCAAGCTCTTCAGGCCGAACGGTTCGCAAAATTGATGAAGTTCCTCCTGTGCCGGGGAAAAATATCTACTTAACACTCGACCTGCGTCTGCAGATTCTGGCAGAAGAGGCGCTAGAAGATTATGATGGCGCTATCGTTGCGCTTGATCCTCAAAGTGGGGATGTCCTCGCCTTTGTCTCAAAGCCGACCTATGATCCCAATCTCTTCGTCGATGGAATTACCCATAAAGATTTTAATGAGTTAAATAATGATCCCTCGACCCCTTTCCTTAACCGTGTGATGCAAGGGCTCTATCCTCCCGGCTCGGTCATTAAACCCCAGATCGGACTTGCCGGCCTTGAGAACGATTTTATTACAGAGAATACCATCATCAACTGTAAAGGATATTTCTCTGTTCCCGGCAATAATCATAAATTTAGAGATATGGGCTACTATGGCCCCTCCGATCTACGAAAATCGATCGAGCGCTCCTGCGATGTCTTCTTCTATGAGTTAGCCTACAATATGGGCGTGACCATTATGACTGATTTTCTAAAACCATTTGCGCTTGGTACTCCCACCAACATCGACCTCTTAGGAGAATCGAAAGGGGTTGCACCAACACCGGAGTATAAACGTCAGCGCTTTAAACAACCTTGGTACACCGGAGATACCATCACTGCCGGCATCGGTCAAAGTTATTGGCTGACAACGCCGCTACAGATCGCACAAGCTACCGCCATTGTCGGGATGCGCGGTGAGGCTTTCGAACCTCATATTTTAGGGGCAACAGCAATGCCTCCCTCTAATCAGAAGGAGTTTGTGATCCCCAATCCTATCAAACCGATTGTACTCAAAGATGAGAAGTACTGGGATGTCGCTATTGATGGAATGGTCGCTGTTGTTCATGGCGCTAAAGGAACAGCAAGAGCAACAAAATCGGATCGATATAAAACAGCAGGAAAGACCGGAACAGCCCAGGTTAAAACGATTGCCCAAGGGGCAAAATATGATGCTAACAAACTTGATCGACGCCATCGAGATCACGCTTGGTATGTCGCTTTTGCGCCGGTAGAATCCCCTAAAATCGCTATTTCAGTGATTGTTGAAAATGGAGGGTCGGGCTCTCGCGTTGCTGCGCCGATTGCTAAAAAGCTTCTAGATGCTTGGCTTCTCGACTTTGACACACCTTATGCCAAAGAGACTCTCGCTCGCGTTAAAGCGGAAGAGGGGGCATTTGCTCATGAAGAGGAGATGGCGCTTCCTCTCTTAGAACTTGAATCGATGCCCTATCTCGAAGAGATTCCTACAGAGAAGCAAGAAGAGAATTCATCTCCTAATCAACAGATGCCCGACCTTAAATCATTGATGAATATTCGCTTAGGTTCAAAAACTCCCAAGAACAATCTTCTCTTAGAACGAAGTGAACCTTATCAGAAGGAGGATGAGCTATGAGACATGAAGAGCTCTACCATACCATCGAGGTGAAGCCAAAAGGATTACTCGCCTTCTTCCATCTCGATACTGTTTTAACCTTTCTTATCTCTATGTTAACGCTCTTTAGTATTGCCGTTCTCTGGAGTGCATCAAACCACAATACAGCCTATATCACCTCCCAAGCGCTCAAAATCGCAGCTGGATTTGTGATTATGGTATTTATCGCCTTTCTTCCCCCTGAGCGACTGAAGCAATTGACCCCTATTATCTATATTGTCGCGCTTCTCCTCCTGCTTGCTGTGATCTTTATCGGGATTGAGGCCAATGGCGCCTATCGTTGGATCGATCTTAAGCTCTTTCGCTTCCAACCCTCCGAGATTGCCAAGTTAGCTGTTCCCATGATGGTGGCCTACTATCTCCATAAACGTAAAATTCCCCCAACCTTTTTTAATGTTGTCGGCTCACTCCTTCTCATTGCGCTACCGGTCGCTCTAATCTTCCTTCAGCCCGATCTTGGAACGGCCATTATCGTGCTCTTCTCCGGCATTATTGTGCTCTTTTTAGGCGGATTGCAGTGGCGCTATATCTTAATCGCTTTTGGATTAATTGCGATCGCACTCCCCTCTCTCTGGTTTTTTGGTATGAAGGAGTATCAGAAAGATCGCGTAGAGACATTTCTCAATCCAGAACTTGACCCGCTCGGCAAAGGATATCAGATTATTCAATCGAAGATCGCTATCGGCTCTGGCGGCATCTATGGAAAAGGTTGGGAGAATAGTACTCAGGTCTCACTTCAGTTTCTTCCTGAAGCGACAACAGATTTTATCTATGCCATTATTGGTGAAGAATTTGGGCTAATCGGTTCTGTTCTTCTCTTAATCTGTTATCTTATGATCATTTGGCGCGGACTCTATATTTCCTATCATGCTCGGGATAGTTTCTATCAATTAGTGGGGGGAGCGGTCTGCCTCGTGTTCTTTTTCTATGTCTTTGTTAATACCGGCATGGTCAGTGGTGTACTCCCTGTTGTAGGTGTCCCACTGCCCTTTATTAGTTATGGAGGGACCTCAATTATGACTCTCTTTATCTCCTTTGGTATATTAATGAACATCTATTCACATCCCGCATCTATTACAAAGAGGATTCAATAAATGAGATTACGACTTTTAACAGTAACATTGATCAGCGCAATGACGCTCTCTGCCTGTGCATCTAATAGTGTGAAAGAGAGTAATTTATCGCAATCTCAAGCGAGCGAACCAGCCCATATCCAAAGATCGATGCAACAATCTGCCCCTAAAACAGCGGCAGTGACAAATAGCAGCACGCTTCCTGAAAAGAGTAACTTAGCAAATCGTGCTGATGTACAAGAATTTATCAACAAAGTGAGCCGGGAACAGAATCTCGACCCACGCTGGATGAGTGAAATCCTCGATCATACCAATATTCAACCAAAAATTATTGCAGCGATGAATCGACCGGCAGAAGGGGTGATGAATTGGGGGAAATATCGTCCTATTTTCCTCACTGAGAAGAGAATCAATGATGGCATTAAATTCTATAATCAATATAAAGATGCCTTCTTACGCGCAGAGGAGATCTATGGGGTCGATCGCTTTGTGATTGCCGCTATTATCGGTGTTGAGACCGGCTATGGACAAAATAAGGGATCATGGAAAGTTGTCGATGCGCTCTCGACACTTGCTTTTGAGTATCCTAGACGCGCGAGCTACTTCTCTGGAGAATTAGCAAACTTCTTTAAGATCCTTAATGAAAATGGTGGCGATCCCTTCAGCTATCGTGGCTCTTATGCCGGCGCTATGGGGTATCCACAATTTATGCCATCGAGCTATCTTGCTTATGCTGTCGATTTTGATGGTGATGGCAAACGTGACTTATGGAACAATCCTGTTGATGCTATCGGCTCTGTTGGAAATTACCTAATGAAGAGCGGTTGGGTAAGAGGTGGCAAGATCGCAGAAGAAGTTCAGGTCAGCAAACAGAATCTTGCTTATCAACAATTGAAACAGAGTGGCCGTTTAACGCCCCCTAAAGAGAGCATCCAGACGTTACGTAATGCCGGCGTGATCATTCCTAACGGAACACCTAACGCTAAAGTGACACTCTTTGAATTTGAAGTCAGTGCAGAACCTAAAGTAGATGAGTGGTGGATCGGTTACCAGAACTTCTATGCCATTACCCGCTACAACCACTCTAAACTCTATGCGCTTGCTGTCTATCAAGTCGCTGAAGCAATTAGAAGAGGGGTTCGTTAATGCAATTAGGGAACTTAGGCACTTATCGAAAGATTGTTTTGGGCTCGCTGCTACTTTTAGTGGTTGCGAGCTGCTCCTCAACAGGTCATAAGCGATATCGAACCACTGTTAAAGGGGCAACTCCTCAAGAACATCCTTTGAGTAAATCGGGCAATCCTGCAAGTTATGTCGTCTTCGGAAAGACCTATCGTGTCCTTCCCACCTCCAAAGGTTATAAAGAGAAGGGAATGGCCTCTTGGTATGGCGATAAGTTCCATGGGAAACCCACTTCAAGTGGTGAGCCCTATGATATGCACGCTTTTACAGCAGCTCATAAAACGCTCCCAATCCCCACTTATGTTATTGTCACCAATACCGAGACCAATAAATCGATCACGGTATTAGTCAATGATCGTGGCCCTTTTGTTAAAGGGCGTATTATCGATCTCTCTTATGCTGCGGCAAAAGAGCTTGATGTGGTGAAAAATGGTACTGCACCAGTTCTTGTTGAAGCCATTGGACCTCACCAATATCTTGACCCTTCTAAAAAACCGAAAAAGAATCCCGTTGCAATGGTTGAAGTCGGAGGATCCGATACCGGAAGAGGTGGTGCGCCACAGACGGCTAAATTGGAAGAGAGTACAATCTCCTATAAAGGAGAGCCAATTGAAGTTGTCTGGCAGGAGCCAACAGGGTCGATATCCGCGTCACCAACAGATCCGTCATCAATGGATCCGTCATCAGTGGATCAATATCCAACACCACAATTTATAGAGAGCAGCTATCAGCACCAAGATTATGCTCTCACCAATTCACACGCTCCGCAAAACACCCAAAATAGTGCTACATTTACCCCTCAAGCGCCAAGCTACCATATTCAACTAGGCTCTTTTGGCAGTGAGCAAAATGCCATCAATTTCCAGCAAAGTATGGCAAATAGGCTACAGCAACCAACAGAAGTAAAGTATGATAAAGGGCTCTATCGAGTCTATATTGGAAACTATCGTAGTCGAGAAGAGGCAGGAAATGTTGCCTTCTCTCTCCCTGTATCCACAACTGTTATCCACTTTTAAAAATGAAAACAACTATGTTTAAAAAAATCTTTAAATTTTGCGCAATAGCGGTGACAACTGTCTCACTCTCCTTTGCGCAATCACCTAGCACATTACAGCTTCCTGAGTATGCCGTAAAATCTTGGATTATTATGGATTACGATACCGGTGCCGTATTAGCAGAATATAATAGTACTATTCAATTTGAACCTGCGAGCATCACAAAAGTGATGACTGATTATGTGATCGCTGATGCAATTGATAAGGGAATCATCAGCCATGATGACCAAGTGCTCATCTCTTCAAAATCTCGCAATATGCCAGGATCGAGAATGTTTGTTGAAGAGGGGACACTCGTCTCTGTCGATAACCTTTTACAAGGCTTAATTGTTCAATCGGGCAATGATGCGGCTGTTGCGCTTGCAGAACATGTTGCGATCTCTGAAGAATCATTTGCCATGAAGATGAATGAGAAAGCGGCTGAACTGGGGATGAAAAAGAGCCACTTTAAAAATGCAAGTGGTCTCCCCGATCCGGAACATCTCACAACCGCTTATGACCTTGCGATTCTCTCTCGCGCGCTGATCAATAATTTTCCTGAACACTACAAATATTACTCCCAAAAGAGCTTTACCTGGAATAATATCAAGCAGAATAATCGCAACACGCTACTCTGGGAAGACCCTTCTGTTGATGGAATTAAAACGGGCCATACCAATAGTGCCGGCTACTCTCTTGCATCGAGTGCAGAGCGCAATGGTTTTCGTGTAATTGTCATTGTTATGGGAGCGGATAGTGAAGCCTATCGTCAACGCGTTTCTCGTGAACTCATTAACTTTGCATTTAATAACTTTGATCGCAAACAGCTCTATAGCGCCAATGAAGTGATTGCTGAGGCAAATGTCCTTCACGGCATTGAAAAGAGTGTTCCTGTCGGTGTCAGCGAGAGCATCACAGCGACCCTGCCCCGCGTTCAGTATGATAATCTTAAAGCACAGATCCATGTTAACCCCGGCTTAGAAGCGCCCATTACGAAAGGGGAGCAAGTGGGGAATTTAGAGTTCTATATCGATAAGCATCTTCTCTACAGCTTTCCCGTTATTGCGCTCGATAATGTAGAAAAAACAGGCATTTTCCATCGTCTATGGAATAGCTTCTTAATAAAACTCAACAATAAAATCAATAAGTTCAAAGAAGCGCTCTAAATTTAGCCACTTTTTTGTAGTATTTTTGTAGTTTATTAGTTATCATACTTCCCCATAAACAAGGTGTGTTTATTTTTTGAATTAAATTTTTAGGAAACGAGAGACATGTCACAACAGATTATTGACGATCTAAAAGCACAAGGTATTACCGCCACAGAAGTTATATACAATCCAAGCTATGATGTTCTTTTCAAGGAAGAGACTGACCCAAGCCTTACAGGCTATGATAAAGGGACTGTCACAAACCTAGGTGCCGTCGGTGTAGATACTGGTATTTATACAGGTCGCTCGCCTAAAGATAAATATATTGTCCGTGATGAAACAACTAAAGATACCGTTTGGTGGGCAGATTCCGGTAAAGGAAAAAATGACAATAAACCTATTACTGAAGAGGTATGGGTGCAATTAAAAGAGCTTGTTCTTGATCAGTTATCAGGCAAACGCCTCTTTGTCATCGACGGTTTCTGTGGTGCTAACGAAGAGACGCGTCTTGCGGTTCGCTTCGTAACGGAAGTTGCATGGCAAGCGCACTTTGTAAAAAATATGTTTATTCGCCCAAGCGAAGAAGAGCTTAAAAACTTTAAGCCTGACTTCACTGTTCTCAATGGTGCGAAAGTGACCAACAAGAACTACAAAGAGATGGGTCTTAACTCTGAAACCTTCGTTGCATTCAACTTAACTGAAAATATGCAATTGATTGGCGGTACATGGTACGGTGGCGAGATGAAGAAAGGTCTCTTCTCTGTCATGAACTACCTTCTCCCATTAAAAGGCATCGCTTCAATGCACTGCTCTGCAAACGTGGGTAAAGATGGTGAGACAGCGATCTTCTTCGGTCTTTCAGGAACCGGTAAAACAACTCTCTCAACTGACCCAAATCGTCAATTAATTGGGGATGATGAGCATGGTTGGGATGATGATGGTGTCTTCAACTTTGAAGGGGGTTGCTATGCAAAAACAATCAACCTTTCAAAAGAGCATGAGCCTGAGATCTACGGTGCTATCCGCCGTGATGCGCTTCTTGAAAACGTTGTTATTAAAGAAGATGGTTCTGTTGATTTTGATGATGCATCAAAAACTGAGAATACACGTGTCTCTTACCCGATCTACCATATCGAAAATATTGTAGAGCCTGTTTCAAAAGCAGGTCCTGCGAAGAAAGTAATCTTCTTAACAGCAGATGCTTTCGGTGTTATCCCACCAGTATCAAAATTAACGCCTGAGCAGATGCAATACTACTTCCTTTCAGGCTTTACCTCTAAACTTGCAGGTACTGAGCGTGGTATCACTGAGCCAACTCCTACATTCTCAGCATGTTTCGGTGCGGCATTCCTTCTTCTTCACCCAACACAATATGCTGAAGTATTAGTAAAACGTATGGAAGAAGCAGGTGCATCAGCATACTTAGTAAATACAGGCTGGAACGGTACCGGTAAACGTATCTCTCTTAAAGATACACGTAATATCATCAACTCTATCTTAAGTGGTGATATCGATAAAGAAGAGACAGAAATTATTCCAATCTTCAATCTTGAAGTACCTAAAGCTGTTGCTAATGTTGACTCAACAATCTTAGACCCACGCAATACTTACGCAGATCCAGCTGAGTGGACAGAGAAAGCAGAAAAACTTGCTGAACTCTTTGAAAATAACTTTGACAAGTATACCGATACAAAATTAGGTGCAGAACTTGCGAAAGTAGGTCCTAAGAAGTAATCAGAGTACAAGTTATATGAGTACTATCCTTCACGGATAGATTCAAACTGAAAAATAGAAGCCCGAAGATAAACTCTTCGGGCTTTCTTTTATTTATCCCCGGCATCATCGATGCCGAGTAGTGGGCATGCACCGGTTAAAAGAGCGAAATAGTAAGCTCCCACCGCTCCACAGACTTTCTTAAGAATCATTTTTCACAACAAAAGAACCTGAACGCTGCCGGATACAACCAGCGCGCTCTTCCATCAATCACGCGCCGGCAGAGGACAATCTTCCAGTTTCATCACCGGTAATAATTTTTGAAATAGAGAGATTTTCTCGGCATCAAGAATGCCAAATGGTGGGCATACACCGGTTAAAAGAACGAAATAGTAAGCTCCCATCGCTCCATAGACTTTCTTAAGAATCATTTTTCACAACAAAAGAACCTGAACGCTGCCGGATACAAACAGCGCGCTCTTCCTGTGCCTCTCTTACGTAAGTGAGAGCTATTTTACCCGCTCTAGCTTAAGAATCTTGAAATGATTATTAGAGGCGATCTCTGTTGCTTTCACATATTGTGCATAGCAGACCTCCTCTATGGCTAAAAATTTATTCACTACAAAATAGGCAATACCTCGGCGACGTAAGAGTCGCTTACTATTCTCAACGAACTTGACCGTTAGCTCTTTAGAGGTCCCAAATCCTTGATGAAAAGGGGGATTACAGATAATCCGATCAAAACTACGATCTTCTAACTCTGAGCCACAATCATCGAGCGTTACGAGCGCCTCAATCCCCATACTCTCAAGATTGTGCGCTGCAAGTTGAACGGCGGCAACATTACAATCGGTTGCCACCAACTGTTCAATCTTGCTATTTTTACCAACAGATGCAGCGAGATAACCATAACCACAACCGAGATCTAACACTTTCCCTTCTAACGCAAAAGGATCGCTATTGAGAGTCTCTGCTAAAAAACGGCTTCCCTCATCAATCTTTTTATAACCATAGATTCCGGGCTTACTGATAAAGGTGAGATCTTGCACTTCATCTCTAATCTCTAAAAATTGACGATACTCATCCCCTTTGAGATCGAGAGTTTTTCCACCCTCTTTGATAATTCGCGCATAACGAAGCCCTTTCCCTAAAAGTTCAAGCTCCGCTAATGACCCCATCTTTTCAGCATGCTTAATAACGCTCTTAATCCCTTCCTGATTATTACCCGTTAAAATGAGGCTTCCCCCAACTTTTAAGATGCGTGCCGCAGATTCTAAAAGATAGTGCGTTAAAACTTTCGCCTTATTGAGTCTAAAGAGAATAAAATCAAAATATTCATCGGGCGCACTCTCTAACTCAAAATCACTCAAGTTACCATCAAAACCAATCACTTCGAGCGCATGATCGATATCTTTGCGATTGGTAATATAACGAATATTATCACGCGCGCTAATGCCGGAGAGCTCAAAACTCTCATCAGCAATCAATAATCCTTTCCCTTCACGAAGGAGTTCACTATCTCGAAAGAGCGCAATACTTGCTTCAGCCATCTTTTAAAATCCTTTAATCTCTGCTTCTGTCAAAGGGCGATATTCACCCTCGCTTAATCCATCTAATGTTAGATGACCTATTTGTGAACGATGTAATTTTTCAACATGATTACCAACTGCCGCTAACATCCGCTTGACCTGATGATAGCGCCCTTCAGTTAAGGTTAACTCTATCTCCCGCTCAGAGAGAAGCGCTACCTGTGCCGGCTTTGTGATCTCATCATCCCCCCGTAATGCAACGCCCGTTTCAAGCTGATCAATCATCTCAGATGTCATCGGACGCGCAAGCTCAATCTTATAGACCTTCTCAATATCCTCATCCGTGCGATGTGTTGGATGAGTCACACGATGAGACCATGCGCCATCATCGGTAATTAAGACCATTCCTGTCGTATCGGCATCTAAGCGACCGGCGATATGAAGCCGCTCAAGCGAATGCTCTCCCTCTAATAACTTAAAGAGCGAGATATGACCATCATGACGATGACTTGAGACATAGCCCGCAGGTTTATAGAGCATAAAATAGCGAGGTTGACTGCTATAGAGAAGTAGCTCACCATCAAGCTCTACTCGATCCGATTCCGTGACCTTAAAATTACGCTCGCTGATCTCCTCACCATTCACACTAATCCAACCATTGCGAATGATCTTTCCTGCCTCTTTGCGAGAAACCTCCATCGCTAGCTGGAGATATTGATCGAGACGATAGCTCTCTTGCACTTTTTCTCCCATCTCACTACTCCGTCGTCACCCGTAAAATCTCTTCTAAGGAGGTTCTGCCTGCTAAGACCATCTCAATACCCGCAGCTCTTAGATCCTTAACCCCTTCACGTTCGACCTGCTTTGCAATTTCAGAAGCGGGAGCATCCTCTAAGAGCATCTGTGAAACCCGTTTTGAGATAGGCATCACCTCAAAGATCGCAAAACGACCGCGATATCCATCATGACATTCAGAACAACCGCTCGCACGATAGAACTTACTTGCCGCCTGCATCGGTGTAAACCCTAATGTCTCAAGATAGGCAGAATCAACAATATCCTCCTCTTTACAGTGACAGAGCTCACGCACTAGACGTTGAGCAATCACGAGATCTACTGTTGAAGCGATATTGTAGGGCTCAATCCCCATATTTTTAAGGCGAACAAGACTCTCTACAGCACTCTTCGTATGAAGCGTGGAGAGGACAAGATGCCCTGTCTGTGCTGCTTTAATGGTAATATCAGCCGTCTCATAATCACGGATCTCACCGACCATCAAGACATCGGGATCTTGTCGTAAAAATGCCCGTAAAGCTTCAGCAAACGTTAAGCCAATCTTAGGGTGTACCTGAAGCTGATTGATCCCCTCTAGATTGATCTCTATCGGATCTTCTACCGTTGCAATATTGCGCGAAACATCATTGAGGTAGTTGAGGCAAGCATAGAGCGTCACGGTCTTACCAGATCCGGTAGGACCAGTGACCAATATCAAGCCTTGTGAGCGCTCAATCGCCGATTGCACTACACTCTTTTGTGCCGAAGTTAAACCGATTTTATTAAGGGAATAATTGATCTCCGAATTATCGAGCAGACGAATCACCACCTTCTCTCCCCAGAGAGTCGGAATAACAGAGATTCTCGCATCAACCTCCTCCTCTTCTAAACAGAGGGTAATATGTCCATCTTGGGGCAGGCGTTTCTCGGCAATATCGAGCTCTGCCATCACTTTAAGGCGAGAAGCTAAAGTCTCTCGATAGGCTTCCGGCACCACATAGACCTTATGCAGAACCCCATCAATTCGAAAACGAACACGATAACTCGACTCATAAGGTTCAAAATGAATATCAGAGGCTTTCTGTGTAATCGCATCGAGGAGCACAAAATTGAGATAATCAACAACGCCATCACTCTCTTCAATGGCTAATTCTGTCGCTAGTTGCGACTCTGGAGAATTCTGACCCTCTGGCTCTATCGCTTGCGCCGCCTCTTCTTCTGTCTCTCGTCCTGTCTCTTGTTCTGTCTCTTGCTGTATCTCAGCAAGAACCGATTCTAAAATCTCGGTTGAATCTTCTAATGCCGGCGTCGCCTCATCGGATATCGATCCATCGGCCACTTCTGCCATAGGTGCAATAGAGGAATGGGGAGTAGCGGACTCCTCTAATGCGGCGAGTGATACCATCTCCTCGAGTTCTGATGACTCATCCTCATCATCGGCTCGCGACTCAATCTCAGAGAGATCGAGTGCAGAATCACGTAACACCTCCGCACGCGGATCATCCTCTTCCGTTTGCGAGAGTTGATCGGACATCAACGCCATCTCTGCTTCAACCGCGGTATCAATTTGTTCTAAGTTGATACGATTGTCGATCACAAAAGATTGATCATCGCCTGCCTCACTCCCATCAAGAGAGTGAGATAAAACCTCTTCTACCGCTGTTTCTTCTACCTCATCCCCCTCTTGCGCTTCATTTTCTATCTCTAGAGCAGGCACTTCCGGCAAGAGTGTCTCTTGTTCTGGGAAAGTGAGGAGATCAATCATCGCTTTAATCTGATCGCTATCTCCTAACCAATACTCAATTCTGCCAGGATAACGAAGTGCTAAAGTATCGAAAAACTTCTCATTGCCGGGATCTGCTGTAACGACAACTAAACGATCAGGAAGTAGAACCAAAGGGACCCCATATTGCGCTAAGAGCTCCTCTTTAGTTGCAAAGCCGACAAAGTCAAAATTCTCAATAGGTTGAAAATAGGCTAAATCCACAACAGGTAACGGCTCCTCTAACGCGCTATTTGCCGCTAATGCCGCCTCAAAAATTGCCTGACTCGTCAGTCCATGAGCCCTTAATTTCCCAACCACTGAACGTTCATTTTCATACATCTTTGCTGAAAGAAGGGGGATCGCCTCTTTAGCCATCCACTTCAACTCAATAAGCCCCTGAATCAACGGATTATGTTCCAATTTCACACGTAACCTCTGCATTAAATATTGAGCACTCTCTTGAGCAATCTGATTGAGCTGACACAATAATAGTTGTTTATATCACTTGTATTATCGCTTTTTGCCCCAAAATTATTCTTATTATAGCACTACTTCTTGAGTCTATAGAGCTCATAATGGTAGAGTTATAGAGCATTTTTAAATCCTCTCCCCATAGGCTTATCGACATGATCTTGCATCAGACAGATCACTCAAATGAATCTTTCAAATGGATCTTTCAAAGCGATGATCAATAAGTTGAAATAAGTTGACCTACAGATCTGAGCAATCTCATCTTAAGTCTTAAGTAGGGAGACTATCTCTAAAAGGAAAATAGAAGAACGAATGACTACAATCACCCTCGCCTTTGATGGCGATAATGAGCGCTTATCTAACCTCTGCGGCAATCTTGATGAACATCTTCGATTAATTGAGAAACGCGTTATGGTAGATATCGGCAATCGTGGGGCGCAATTTCAGATTGCCGGCAATCAAGAAGATGTTAAGAGCGCAAAAGAGATCTTAGAGGAGCTCTATCGCCAAACAGATGAGAAATGGTTAGAGCCCAATGATGTTCATCTTGTCATTCAAGAGTTTGGCCCTGAGTTTAAAACGCTCAAACAGGATAAAAAAGATCGTGTCATTAAGACAAAAGCGGGCTTAATTAGAGGGCGAACGCCGGCGCAGAAAGAGTATCTCTACAATATGGGCAAGCACGATATCAACTTTGGGATCGGCCCTGCCGGTACCGGTAAGACCTTTCTTGCCGTCGCCTCTGCGGTAGAAGCGCTTCAGAAAGATGAGGTTCGCCGTATTATCCTCGTCCGTCCTGCTGTTGAAGCGGGAGAGAAGTTAGGATTTCTACCAGGTGATTTAACAGAGAAGATCGATCCCTATCTTCGCCCTCTCTACGATGCGCTCTATGAGATGCTCGGTTTTGAAACTGTCAATAAATTGATTGAACGTCATACTATTGAGATTGCTCCACTTGCCTTTATGCGTGGCCGAACCCTCAATGATGCGTATATCATTCTAGATGAAGCACAAAATACTACGATTGAACAGATGAAGATGTTCTTAACGCGTATCGGTTTTGGCTCAACTGCCGTCATTACCGGCGATGCATCACAAGTAGATTTACCAAGAAATATTCAATCGGGCTTAAAGCATGCTCTTGAAGTTTTAGCAGATGTTGAAGGTATCTCAATTAGCCATTTCTCATCAATCGATGTGGTGCGCCATCCAATGGTTGCAAAAATTATTGATGCTTACGACAAAGCTGATGAAGCGGAACGAATCCAGAAAAAACGCCGAGAAAAAGCTCGCGAAAGAGAACGTTTAGCAGCTTTAAAAGCTGATGAAAAATCTGTAGCAGAACCCGCATAATCCCCATAAAATACGGGTACTATTTTCATCTAATACGCTTATAAAAGATCATTCAATATTATGAGAGATACAGAACACCTCATTCTCGACTGCCAACGTGAAGTCGGAACAAATGTCCCTTCTGATGAAAAACTTCAGCTTTGGGTCAATACTGCTTTAGAGACTGCAGGCTTTATGAAAGCAGCCGAAATAACCCTTCGTTTTACCACAAATGAAGAAGTCCAAAACCTCAATCGAGATTTTCGCGATAAGGATAAACCCACAAATGTGCTCTCATTTCCTTTTGATGTGCCGGAGTTTTTACAAGATGAAGAGCCAACGCTTGGGGATATCATCATTGCAATGCCGGTCATTGAAGATGAAGCAAAAGAGCAGCAAAAAACCGTTGAAGATCATTTAGCACATATGACAATTCACGGCACATTGCATCTCTTGGGCTTTGATCATATTGAGGATGAAGAAGCTGAGGAGATGGAAAACTTAGAAATTCAGATTTTAGCAAAACTAGGGATTCGCAACCCTTACGAAATTTAGTTTCCCATCTACTATATTCAATACTGCCATAGAGCGCTCTTTTCTCATGAAAATGATCTTTATGGCTTTTTAATAACTCTAATTTAAATAATATCTTTGATAGATACCATTATTTTCAATCCACAGCAATAATCTCTACCTATTTTTTCTCGCCTCTAACCCGGCAATAATCACCTCTAAACCAAATAGAAAAGGTTTCTCACCAGTATCTTGCGCCATAATCTCTAATGCCCGAGTTAAAAGGGGCGGCATTTTTGCATCGATTGCCGGATCATTATCTCGCATCGCCTCCAAATACTCGCGCTCTTCTAAGACGGAACCTAACACAAAATGACTGATCACGCCCAATGTATAGAGGGCTTCTTCTAAATTAAAACCTTGATCGCATAAAAACTGTAACTGCTTCTCAACAATCTGAAACTGCTCGGGGGATGGTCTTGTTCCTAAATGAATTTTAGCGGCATCTCGGTGACTCAATAACGCTCTACGAAAACTCTTCGCATTTTCATAAAGAAAATCGCGCCAATGCGCCCCTTCTTCTGGCTCAAAATGATCATGATGCCGCATTAAAATCTCTACCGATAATGCATCTAATAAAGCGCGTTTATTTTTAACATGCCAATAGAGCGATGGCTGCTCAATATTGAGCTTTTGCGCTAATTTTCGGGTGGTTAATCCTTCCATTCCAACTTCATCTAACAGCTCTAATGCTGAATGAATAACTCTCTTTTTATCTAATCTTGTCACGATCAATCCTCATAATTTTCTTGACACTCTATCATTGATAGAGTTATATTTCCACCACCTGAAATCTATCAATGATAGGGAAGTATAATTACTATGAATCGTTACACAGTTATTGCTTTACTCATCACCCTCCTAGATGCGGTAGGAATGGGCTTAATTATGCCCGTACTTCCCTCACTATTAGAAGAGTTTGTACTGAAAGATACTATCGCAACACATTATGGTTTTATCTTGGCTCTCTATGCCTTAATGCAGGTGATTTTCGCCCCTATTCTCGGTCAATTATCCGATAAATATGGTCGAAGACCGATATTAGTGATCTCTCTAGTCGGTGCTGTCTGCGATTACACACTACTCTCTTTTTCAAGCGCATTATGGATGCTCTATCTGGGAAGAATGATTGCAGGCATTTCAGCAGCTACTGGCGCCGTTGCCGCATCAATCGTTGCCGACAATACAGAAGCCGCCCAAAGAACCCAATGGTTTGGCCGATTAGGCGCGGCATTTGGCGCAGGTTTAATCGCCGGCCCAGCTATCGGCGGATTTATTGGGCAATACTCAGCCCATTACCCTTTTATTGCCGCCGCGATTTTAAATGGAATAGCGCTTATTTTAGTAATCATGCTCTTTCCTCATCAAAAGATCGCACCAATACAAGACTCCTCCACCGATATCGCAGAAATCCCCTTAGAAAATAGCTCAAAATCACAACTCTTGACGCTTATTAAACCTGTGATCTTTCTGTTAGCACTCTTTTTTACCGTCCAAATGATTGGGCAAGTGCCGGCAACATTGTGGGTACTTTTTACCGAAGCTCGCTTTGAATGGAATACCTTTAACGTGGGATTATCACTAGCTGGGCTTGGGTTAATGCATATCTTTTTTCAAGCCTTTGTGGCAGGATATATCGCTTCCCGATATCGAAATGAAGTTGTCTTTATCTTAGGATTTATTTTGGATGCAACTGCTTTTGCCCTTTTAGCGTTTATCACAAAAGCTTGGATGCTATTACCCACCTTAATTTTACTCGCAGGCGGCGGAATTGCCTTACCAGCGCTACAAGGAGCGATTTCCATCAACACTGCCGAGCAACATCAAGGTAAACTCCAAGGAATTATGGTGAGTTTAACTAATCTTGCCGGCGTCATAGGACCACCGATTTTTGCCCTACTTTATGGAAAAACAGCTGAATTCTGGGATGGCACTGTTTGGATGATCGGCACCTTACTCTACAGCACTCTGCTTTTACTCTACTTTTGTGTCCATAAAAAAATATAAGATTTCAATTGCAAATAGATCCTTTTACAACTCATCGTCTTAAATCCTTCTACATTTCGTCGCTATATCTGCATTCAGAGAATCATTCATCCATTTCCATTGAACATCTACTCATCTCATTTAGAAAAATACTTACTATTAACAGCTTTTTAATAAGTTATAGCTTTCTCTCTATTAAAAAACAGAAAAATCATCCAATAAAAAAAGGCTTCAGATCTTAGTGAAATAGAGCATTCGAAGAGATTTCAGGCAAAACTAAAAATAAAAAGTTAACGATTGATTACTTTTTTGTTTGACAAAAAAAGATCCTACTCCTAATATAGAACCCATAAAGTTAACTAACGTTTACTTACAACCCCAAAAGGAGTTCATTATGAAAAAGAAAATGATCTATCTATTTTTAATTATTGTCACTTTAGGCAGCCTATCTCTCGCAATCGGTTGGCATCAATATCGCCAACAGCAAAATGAAGTATTGATGGAGAACTCCATCGCACAAATCACGCCTCAAATATCTCCCCAAACAATGACCCATTTTTTAAAGAGTAGCTTCTAATGAATATACAACTGCAATCTACAAATACCTCCGGTTACTGCCGCTCTACCCGCAACCAGAGCATTACCATCAATTCTCTGGGGATCAGCCCATATTTGGTATTCCCAATTTTATGAACGTGGCATCTAATATTTTCTACCTCCTTGCGGGAATCATGGGGATAATAAGAGTTCAAAACCGAAAATTAGAACTTCCTAAAATCCGTTGGAATGCATTCTTTATCTCACTCATTCTTGTGGGATTAGGTTCTAGCTACTATCATTTATCTCCCTCAACATACTCCCTTTTTTGGGATCGTCTGCCGATGAGCTTAGGCTTTGCGCTATTAAGTGCCAATTTTTTAGCAGAGCGTTATTCCACTTTAAAAGGAAAAACACCTCTTTTTCTACTCTTAGGCTTTAGCCTTTACAGTGTTATTCACTGGCATCTCGGTGAATTGATAGAGCTTGGAGATCTGCGTCTTTACGGTATTACCCAATTTGCGACGATAGGGGTTATCGGCACAATCTTAATCTTCCGTCCTCACGGTATTCCTCTAGATCGCCCTTACTGGATTCTCTTCATTGGATATAGCATTGCAAAAGCTTGTGAGATGTTAGATCCCGTAATCTTTACACTTAGCCATGAATTTCTTGGCGGACATGTGATTAAACATCTTATTTCAGGAATTGCACTACTCTGCTTTATTCCCCCCACACGAACATTATTAAAACCATATAACCGCATTTTACCCCGCTAATTTGCAAGGAAAACATAGGAATAAATCTATCGCAAAAGAACATGTATCAGCTATTTTCATAGAATGTGCGGTATACTAAATGCTTATGAAATCTTTCCTTTGATAGCCTAAAGAGTTTTATTGATATGACAAAATCTGCAAAAACACCAAGTCGAACCACCATATTCATCATTTCTTGGATTGGATTGTTTATCTTTAACTTCCTATTTGCAAGAACGACCTCCACGGTTCCTGTGCCCGTTATTGCCCTATTTATGCTATTTACTGCCGGCGCGCTCTATAAAGATAATCCTACTCTACGCCCCTTTGCCTTAATCGGCATTGCGATCGGCATCCTTTTTATTGCATTGACCTATTTTGGTACCATCTGGTTCCGTTATGAGGTTGTCAGTCTTCTCGATATTCGAGGACCTCAAGCATTTCAAATTGGTTTCTACCTACTCGCTTTCCTCAATGCTTCAGCCTTTACCACAATCGGCCTTGCACTCTTTAAGGCGCTACGAACAATGCGCGGCATGATCATCACCTTTCTAATCACGGCGCTGATCTATTTCCTTATCAGCTACCTCTCAATGGATCTGATCAAGGTGATTATGGAGATGTCAGCACAGATCCCACAAGGTTAAGTCAATAGGAATTAACAGTAAAAAAGAGAAAACATAGGTAAGCCCCCGCCATTATTAACGGGGCTTTTTTGCATGGATCACAGCACGAATCGGTGCAGGATGCCCTTCTATCGTTCGGGAATCATCTTCCGGATCTAAAAAATCGGGTAAGGAGAGATAATCCATCCACTCGGTGGTTCGTTGCTCCTCGATCGTTGTCTTAGCAAGATCAACGCAACGGACATCGACAAAGCCGACACGCTCTAACCAGAGAATCAGTGCCTCAACAGAGGGAAGGAACCAAACATTTCGCATCTGCGCATAACGATCTTCCGGCACTAATACCTGCTCTTTATCCCCTTCGATCACTATCGTCTCAAGAAGCAACTCACCCCCGGGACGCAAAGTACCTTTGAGTTGATAGAGATGATCGATCGGCGAACGGCGATGATAGAGAACGCCCATAGAGAAGACGGTATCAAAGAGTTCAAGCTCCTCCGGCATCTCCTCTAATGTCATCGGTAATTGCCAAATCGGTGCTTCCGGCAGATATTTTCTTACCGCTAAAAATTGGTAGAGAAAGAGCCAATTAGGATCAATACCGATCACACTCTTTGCACCTGCACCTAACATGCGATAACCGTAATAACCATTCCCAGAACCGACGTCGAGAATATTTTTCCCGCTTAAATCGATATGTTGGCTCACTCGATTCCACTTAAAATCGGAGCGCCACTCGGTATCGATATAGGTATCACAGAGCTGAAAAGGGCCTTTTCGCCAAGGCTTGAGTCGCTTTAAAGCATCTTGCATTAACGCTTCATCACACTCTCCTTTCAATATCACTCCCGACTGAAGATCCACCGAGAGATCCTCAATCTGCGGTAGATCCAATAGCGCATGCTCCCAACGAGGACTATCCCCATGTTTTTTACGTAATCGCTCTGCTAAAAAATCGGGCAGTATCGCGCTAAACTGTTCCATCTTCTGCCCTTTAAAATGATTGAGCAGCTGATCGAGATAAATCATCTTATTCATATTCTCTTTTTGATCTCTCTAATCTATTTTTTATTTCTATTTTTCTAATTCTTTTGATTCTGACTCTGATTCTAATTCTGACTCTAATTCTAATTCTTAATTGTTTAATTCTAGTTCTAGCTCTAGTTGCCTAATTGTGGCTACCTAATTGTAGTTGCCAGCATTGACCACACTACTTAATCGCCAAAATGGAGGAGAAGTTCATACATTGAAACCAGAGATAGACCTCGCTAAATCCTGCTTCTAAAAGGCGAGCTCTATGCACTTCAAAAGTATCGATCTTCATCACATCTTCAAGCGATTCTCGCTTTTGAGCAATCTCCAACTCCGAATACCCCTGAGAGCGCTTAAACTGAATATGGAGATTATTGAGCATCTGATGCTCCTTCTGGTCACTAAAGCTCAATTTTTCCGACAGAAAGAGTGCGCCGCCCGGCAAGAGCGCATCAGCAATTTTCCGCAATAATGTCAAGCGCTCTTCTCGCTTAATAAATTGCAACGTAAAATTCATCGCAAAGAGGGAGGCCTTCTCAAAGGGATAATTGGTAATATCGGCCTCAATCACCTCAATGGGGAGGAGAGATTCGATCATCATCTCCTGTGCTTTGAGATACTCTCGTGATTTCTCTACCATTGCCGGCGAATTATCGATCGCAACAATAGCGGTATTAGGCACCTTGATCGCACTTCGCAAAACCATCGATACCGCACCTAATGAGCTTCCAAGATCGTAAATCTTACTATTCTCTTGCGCAAAGAGGGGCGCTAAATTACCGATATTCTCCACAATCGTGGTATATCCCGCCGCTGAACGCCGAATCATATCGGGGAAGACTTTAACAACCTCTTCATTAAAGGTAAAACGATTACAGGGCCGTTTTTGCGCATAGATAGAATCTGATTCTGACTGCTCAAAAAGGTACTGGATAGAACGATCATTCACAAACGAATCTCCTAAAACAACGATAGATCTAGAAGCACCACTCGATTCCCAAGAATAGGTTGCGCTACTAGATCTATCTTCTATATCAAATATCAACGACTAACCAATAACAACATTAATGATATTAATGACACTAATGACACTGACATTAATATTGATGACAACAGCTGAACCAACTGATCAATCTCATTATAATCTCGACAAACAATCTTTTTGAGATGGTTGGAGGTTTTCGACACCCGATTATCAGTTATCGATTAAGTTCTAATTGTCGTAACGTTATCCGGCGACGCACCTCATCTTGACTTAAAAGATTGCGAGATTCTTTCGCGGCCATTAAGGCAAATTGCAATGCTACCTTTTCGCTCTCATCTGCCGCGATCTCTGCTTGGCGCATCCGAACAATACGTGCGATTAATGCATCGCGATCAAGCTCATCTTCAGTCGAGGTTACAAGACGTTTGCCATAATTTTTAGGAGGAGCTGTCATAACGCCCCCTTCCGACTCAACATCTGCAATATACTCAGCTTCTGTTTCTAAAAAGGTATCATCTAATTCAAGATCGAAAAGTTCCTCATCATCGATCGTATCATCTTTGAGCACTCTCTTTTGTTGCGCACCCTGATCTAAGAGCCTATCAGAGTTTGGCTTATCAGATTTTGGCTTCTCAGCGATATCGAGATAAGCATCCATCTTCTTCACTTCACTCTCAACCTGAGATTGTGTATCAAGAACGGTGGATTCAACCTTTTTCAGAGATTGAGTTAACTCTGTCTTTGTGCTATCGATCTCGCTCTTCAACTTCTGCAACTCAGAGCTCTGTTTAAGCTCCTCAATGGAGCGCTTAATCTCATCAAGCTCTAACTCATTGGTAAGATCATTCTTAATACTTCTCGTGAAGTGTTGAATCTTCCCCACCCATTTACCCACAGTGCGGATCATCTCCGGCAACTTTTGTGGACCGATGACAACAAGCGCGATGACGAGAATAATGAGAAATTCCGTGCTACTAATTCCAAACATGCAGCATCCTTCCTCTTACCTGCGCCAATCACGCTTTAAGTTTGATGGGAATAAGATTGATGAGAATCTTGTGTAAAAATTACTCCACACGACTATTCTTCTGCTCATCAACAACGCTCTCATCCTTCACTTGAGTATCTGCTTTTTTATTCTCTAAATTTTGGGGTGTAGCGTTCTCTTTCGCCTCTTTCTCCCCATCTTTAACTGCATCTTTAAAGCCTTTTACTGCACTTCCAAGATCTTTTCCTGCATTTTTTAATTTTGCAGTACCAAAGACTAAAAGTACGACAACAAGAAGAATCGCCCAGTGCCAAATACTAAATGAACCCATAATTACATTTCCTCTAAGAGTGTACGAGTATTAAATAATTTCTCCCTAATGATACTCTAAAAACATCGCTTTATATAGCCCATTCTCCGCTAAATTTTAAGAAATGACCCACGAATACCTCATGAATGATTAACGAATGAGCGAGCATGAGTACGATAAGTAACGAAGTATTTTCGTAATCAGAGCATCACTTAAGAAGCTTTCTATTTCCTATGACAGATTCGATCGACTGACTTAACATCTGCCGAACTACTCTAACAGAGTAATATGACAATATTGTCACATACAAAAAGAGGTTCAATTACCTCATATGAGAACCACCATTAACGGGCAACGCGAATTCCCCCTTCAACGCCCAATGGACTCCAGAGAATTTGCCATAGCTGAATACTTCTTGCTCTAAATGCGCCGGCACAAGCCATAAGGTAGTAGATAAACATTCGCTTAAAACGGGGAGAATAGTTGGCTTCTAACTCCGGCCAATGCTCTAAAAATCGCTCTGCCCATGCCATTAATGTACGATCATAATCTGCACCAAAATTGTGCCAATCTTCCATCACAAACTTGCCTTGACTGGCATTGGCAATTTTTTGGATCGAGGGAAGCTCACCATTGGGGAAGATATACTTCTCAATCCATGGATCAACATTGTATTGGTTGTTATTAGAACCGATAGTATGAAGAAGAAAGAGACCATCCTCTTTGAGATTACGGTGGGCAACTTCAAAATATTTACGATAGTTTTTAGGGCCGACATGCTCAAACATACCGACGGAAACAATCCGATCATACGCGCCATTGAGATCGCGATAATCTTCTAAAATAATCTCAACATCGAGTGATTGACAACGCGCTTGCGCTAACTTCTGCTGCTCTTTAGAGATCGTCACTCCCGTTACAGAAACGCCATAGTGCTCTGCAGCATAAGCAGAAAGACCGCCCCAACCACAACCAATATCAAGGAGCTTCATACCCGGCTCAAGTTGTAACTTTCGGCAGATCAGATCTAATTTTGCCTGCTGCGCCGCTTCTAATGTTGTCGCTTCCGCCCAATAACCACAAGAGTATTGCATATAAGGATCGAGCATCGCCGTAAAGAGATCATTTCCCAGATCATAATGCTCCTCTCCGACAATCCAAGCACGCTTTTTACTCTGCAAATTGCGTAAACGCGCGAAGAGGATCTTTAAGATATCTTTAAAACTACTCGGCAACTTTTCATCGAGTTTTGCACGCATCACTTTTGTAAAGAAAAGATCGAGCTTCTCACAATCCCACCAGCCATCCATATAGCTCTCTCCGAGGCCAATAGATCCCTCTTCCATGACTCGCTGATAGAAATGATCATTATGGATCTGAATATCGTAGGGACGACTTCCATTAATCTCGATACCCGCCTGATCTAATAGATCTTGAGCGATACGTTTCCATTCAGTAAGATTACTCGCTTTTTTCTTAATGCTGCTCATTTCACTCCTCAAATTCGTTTTTAAATGATTCGTCTTAAATGATTATTTTTAAACAACTCTTTAAAGTAGCTTCACAGTATATAAGGAGAGTCCATTGCTCAGGAGACTCCATTATCTCAGGACAACATTGCTCGGAACAATTATAAACAAACAATGCTATTTTATATATACATTTTTACATACTATTACATATTTACCACCCATCTATTACTTATTCATTAATCGCTCTATTATTTTCAATAAATAGTCAAAATAACAGATCGTAATAAACATCAATAAATATCAATGAGCATCAATGATGTATCAGTGAGTATCAGTGAGTATCAGTGAGTATCAGTGAGTATCAATAAATATTGAATACTATTATCTTATTATCCTATTATCCTATTATCCTATTATCCTAACGATCTATTTTAGAGGCTGATATTATGGCCGACAACGAATATCTCGCGATTTCCCTCCTTCTCATCTCTTAGTTTCTCCCCCCCTAATCTTTCACCTCCCTTTTCTCACGCTTCCTACTTACTTTCTCATGCTCCTTTTTATACCCGGCTCTCTGCAAAGAAAAACTCAATGAAAGGTTTTCTCCCCGAGATACCCTTTTTCGCTATAATAGGAGAGATCATTAAAGAGCCCTCATACTCAACAATGCTCTTTATACAGTCTTTATACAGATATGCTTTAAAGCATTTTCAAACACCTTTAAACTCTTTTAAACACCTTTGAAACATTTCAGACAAGGAATTACGCATAATGTCTAGACCTAAACCGATTGTGCTCACCATTCTTGATGGCTGGGGATTTCGTAACGAAGTTGAAAATAATGCCATTGCAGCAGCAAACACCCCACATTGGGATCATCTACGGGAAGTAGGCGCCGTCACTTTCATTAAAACCTCAGGGGAAGCGGTAGGATTGCCCGATGGACAGATGGGTAACTCAGAAGTGGGCCATATGAATATCGGCGCTGGGCGTGTTGTTAATCAAGATTTCACCCGCATTACGCAAGATCTTCGTAGCGGTGAATTTGATAATAACCCCATCTTCAATGAAGTGATGGAAGATCTTGTGACTCAAGAGCGCGCGCTCCATATCTTTGGACTACTCTCTCCCGGCGGCGTTCACTCTGATGAGAAGCATATCTTCGCGCTGATTCGCCTTGCGGCAAAACGGGGCGTTGAGAAGATCTATCTCCATGCCTTTCTCGATGGTCGCGATATGCCCCCACAATCGGCAACCCCTTCTCTTGAAAAAGCAGAAGCGCTCTTTAAAGAGCTTGGTCGTGGTCGTATTGCAACAATCATTGGCCGCTACTATGCAATGGATCGTGATAATCGCTGGGATCGTGTTGAAAAAGCTTACGATCTGGTAAGTCAAGGGATTGGCGAGTACCAAGCAGCTACGGCTGAAGAGGGATTACAAAATGCCTATGCCCGTGGTGAGCATGATGAGTTCGTCAAGGCGACTGTTATTCAAGAAGCTGTCAAAATGGTCGATGGGGATGCCGTAATCTTTATGAATTTCCGCTCAGATCGTGCGCGCGAATTGAGCTATCCTTTTGTAGAAGATGATTTTGCCGGCTTTACCCCCAAGTATCGCCCTAAACTCTCACATTTTGTCTCTTTGACACAATATAAAGAGGGGCTCAATACAGAGATTGCCTATCCTCCATTAGAACTCAATAATGGTCTTGGGGAAGTCTTAGCAAAAGAGGGTTATACCCAGCTACGTATTGCCGAGACAGAGAAGTACCCACATGTCACCTTCTTCTTCAATGGTGGTGAGGAGAAAGTCTTTCAGGGAGAAGAGCGAATCTTAGTGAACTCTCCTAAAGTTGCAACATATGACCTTCAGCCTGAAATGAGTGCGCCCGAGGTGACAGAGCGACTTGTCGAGGCGATCGAATCTGAGAAGTTTGATGTGATCATCTGTAACTATGCGAATCCTGATATGGTGGGTCATACCGGTGTCTTTGAAGCAATTGTGAAAGCGATTGAAGCAGTTGATACCGGCTTAGGCAAGGTTTATGAGGCAGTTAAAAAAGTGGGGGGCGAGATGTTAGTGACCGCCGATCACGGTAATGCCGAACAAACCTGGGATGAGAAGACTAATCAGCCACACACGGCACATACCACAACGCCAGTACCACTCATCTATGTTGGCCGTAAAGCAACATTAGAACCCGATGGTGCGCTCTGTGATCTTGCGCCAACGATTCTCTATCTCTTAGGCGCAGAGCAGCCGGAAGAGATGACGGGGAAAAACCTGATCCATTTCCAAAAATAGCGATGCCAAAAGAGCAGTCAGTAGCAGTAGCGCTGTTATAAGATTCTTATAAGGCTCTTATAAGGATGTTATAGAGCTGTATAAGAAATAGTCGTCGTGAGCGCCTAATCGATCTCCAATAGAATCTCGATTGAGATTTCGATTGGGCGCATCATGATAGATCATGACTCTTCACACTCATTACGCTTCTAACATCTCTTTCGATGAGGCTACTTCTGCCCATCTCTGAAGTCACTTACCCCAACTTTTATCTTCAACCGATACCTTTAACTAATCAATCGCTGAAAATAGTCCCCTATTAAGACAACCTATAGGGATATAAAGATAACTTTTTATGGCAACAATAAATTAAGCAATTATGCAATTAAGCAATTCAGATAGCGCAATTCAGATAGCGATTGATACAATAAGTAATAGACAGACTCCTATCCACAGATGCTAATAAGAGACATTGATAGCCAACCACTAATCGTCTGACTGATACAATTTTGATCAACTTCTCGGTGATACCCATCAAGGAATCTATTATGAAAAGAGCGCTCTCATCTACACTTCTTCTCTCCACACTTCTTTCGGTAAGTTTAATGCCATCCGCTTATGCAGAAGAGAAAGCGGCTGTCGAGATACTTCCGATCACAATCATCAGTACTCCAGATAGTGATCCGCCAAAGGAGAAGCGCCCCTCTATAAGCACCTCTCTTCAAAAAAATCATGAAACGATCGATCTTATCTCAACGCCGGCAGAACCCTCTATCCCCGTAGATGATCTGCGCCGCTTTATCGAAGTCTTTGATGAGCTAAAACGCAACTATGTCGATGAGTTGAGCGATGCCACCCTCATTCAAAATGCCATTATGGGGATGTTAAGTAACCTCGATCCTCATTCAAAATATTATAGTGCCGAGCAGTTTCAAAAGATCAAAAATGAGACCTCTGGCAAAGAGAGCAGTATCGGTATCACCCTTCGCGCTGAGAGTCGAGATGACTACGATACAAAAGGGGCGATGGTGATTAAAACAATTGCCCCCAACAGTCCGGCAGAAAAGGCAGGATTGCAGATAGGGGATCGCATTGTCACAATCGATCAAACACCGACAGATCAACTCACAGTAGCGCAGGCAGAGCAACGACTGCAAGGCAAAAAAGGGAGCCACGTTCAGTTAGAATTCTTTCATAATGGAGAGTTAAAAGAGCGCCAGATTGTCCGTGCCGATATTGCCCTCCCTAGTCTGGAAAAAGCGAGACGATATGGGCAATTTGCCTATCTCTCCTTAAGCCGTTTTCAAGAGGGGAGCAGTGAAGAGATTGCAGATGCCCTTCTCGCCCTTGAGATTGAATCTAAAACAGCAAATACCCCGATCCAAGGGATGATTCTCGATCTCCGTAATAATCATGGCGGACTTCTCTCCGCCGCCATCGATGTCGCTGATCTCTTCCTGACACAAGGTGTGATCACTTACACAACAGGTCAAGCAACTCAGCATCAGAAACAATATCTTGCCACTGAGCGAGAAATATTAGCCGCCACCCCCTTAATTATTCTTATCAACCAACAGAGCGCCTCAGCGGCAGAGATTGTTGCCGGCGCACTTCAAGATCATCAAAGAGCATTAATCGTCGGGGAGAATAGCTATGGGAAAGGTTCTGTCCAATATGCCGTTCCCCTCAACAATGGCGATGCGATTCGCTATACCATCGCGCGCTACTACACCCCTGATGGCAAGAGTATTCAAGATGAAGGGATTACCCCTGATATCTTCATCCCTGATCTTAAAGTCAGCCCTAAAACAGATAGAAATGGAATCGATAAAAGATCCCATTCGCACGAAGATCACTTCACACAGCAGAAGCGTTATCTCCTAGAGAATGATTATCCCCTCTACGAGAGTATTCTACTCCTCGAAGGAATCACACGCTATCCACAACTCAATAGTGCTAAAGAGAATAGAGATATATAGAGGTAAGATATATAGCGGTGAGATTGAAAGAGATGAGATGTAGTGAGAGAACCCCCTAAAATCACTCTCAGCCTTGAAATCTCTAAAGATCACCCTATATTCTCACATAGTACAAAAAGATCATTTAAGGGAGTCGGTATCTTATTACCGCTCTATCCCCTACCTCCTATCTGAAGGTTTTATGGAAGATATAATTATTCAAGGTGCGCGTACGCACAATCTTAAAGATATTAGTTTAACCCTTCCCCGTAATAAACTCGTGGTCATTACAGGGCTCTCTGGCTCTGGGAAATCATCACTTGCTTTCGATACACTCTACGCTGAAGGGCAACGTCGCTATGTGGAGTCACTCTCCTCTTATGCGAGACAATTCCTCTCGGTGATGGGAAAGCCTGATGTTGACCATATCTCAGGTCTATCGCCGGCGATCTCTATCGAGCAAAAATCAACATCCCACAATCCACGCTCAACAGTGGGAACGGTCACCGAGATCTACGACTATCTTCGTCTGCTCTTCGCCCGTATCGGTACGCCCCACTGCCCGACCCATCATCTCCCGCTCAATGCTCAGACCATTCCGCAGATGGTCGATATGACGATGGCACTCTCTGAAGAGCTTCGACTGATGTTGATAGCCCCTATTGTTCGCAATCGGAAGGGAGAGCATCTCAAACTCTTTGAAGAGCTTAAAGCACGAGGATTTCTGCGTGTTCGTGTTGATGGAAAAACCTATGAGATCGATGAGTTGCCGGAGATCAACCCGAAACAGCATCACGATATCGATGTTGTTGTCGATCGTTTCCGTGTCCGAGATGATATTCGTATCCGCCTTTCAGAGTCATTAGAGACAGCACTCGATCTGACGAATGGATTAGCAGCAATTGTCGATATGAAGAGTGAAGAGACGTTGCTTCAATTCTCTGCCAATTACGCCTGCCCTGAATGCGGCTTTACCATTGCCGAGTTAGAACCGCGCCTCTTCTCTTTTAATAATCCTGAAGGCGCTTGCCCAACTTGTGATGGTTTAGGGGTTAATCAATATTTTGATCCTGATCGCGTTATTGCCGAACCCTCTCTATCACTAGCTAGTGGTGCTATTCGAGGCTGGGATAAAAATTCTAGCTACTACTTCTCCATGATCGAATCTTTAGGGAGACATTACGGCTTTAACCCAGAAACGCCTTTTGAAGCGCTTCCGAAAAAGATTCAGAAGATTCTACTCTACGGATCGGGTGAGGAGGAGATAGAGTTCCATTATCTAAGTAATCGAGGACAACGTTCCATCCGCATCCATCCATTTGAGGGGATCTTAAATAATTTAGAGCGTCGTTACCATGAGACCGACTCACAAATTGTCCGTGAAAGTTTAACGCGATTTTTAGCGATGCGTGTCTGCCCTGACTGTGAAGGAAGTCGCCTAGGTCCTGCTGCAAAAAATGTTCTTATCGAAGGCAAAGCGATCCATAACATCACCGCCCTACCGATCAATGAGGCCTTAAAATGGGCTGAAGAGGTGAAGCTCTCGGGCGCTAAAAAAGAGATTGCCGATAAGATCTTTAAAGAGATTCAGGAACGACTCGGCTTTTTAGTCAATGTCGGACTCGACTATCTCAACCTCTCTCGTTCAGCAGAGACACTCTCTGGAGGTGAAGCACAACGAATTCGTCTTGCCTCCCAAATTGGTGCCGGCTTAATGGGTGTTCTCTATGTGTTAGATGAGCCCTCAATCGGTCTTCATCAACGAGATAATGATCGCCTCTTACAGACCCTCTTCCATCTGCGCGATCTTGGAAATACCGTCATTGTGGTAGAACATGATGAAGATGCCATTTTAGCCGCAGATTATATTGTCGATATTGGCCCCGGCGCCGGCGTTCATGGAGGCTCTGTTGTTGCTGCAGGAACCCCTCAATCAGTACTGAAAAATAAAGATTCTCTCACTGCCGATTATCTCTCTGGACGCAAGAAAATAGAGGTGCCGAAAGAGCGAACGCCACGAGATCCTAAGAGAGAAATTAAGCTGATTGGCGCAACAGGCAATAACCTCAAAAAAGTGACCGCCTCCTTCCCGCTCGGCCTTCTAACCTGTGTGACCGGCGTTTCAGGTTCAGGAAAATCAACTCTCGTGAATGATACGCTCTACAGCGCTATCGCACGTATTTTAAATAAAAACAATAGCATCGAAGTTGCACCTTATCAGAAGATTGAAGGATTAGATCAGATCGACAAAATCGTCAACATCGATCAGAGCCCTATCGGCCGAACACCTCGATCCAATCCTGCGACCTATACCGGACTCTTCACCCCGATTCGAGAGATCTTCGCCAATACGCCAGAAGCACGCGCACGAGGCTATCAACCAGGGCGTTTTAGCTTCAATGTGAAGGGAGGACGTTGTGAAAATTGTCAGGGGGATGGTCTTATCAAAGTTGAGATGCACTTCCTTCCCGATGTCTATGTCATGTGTGATGAGTGTCAAGGAAAGCGTTACAATCGCGAAACCCTCGATATTCTCTATAAAGGAAAGTCGATCAATGATGTTCTCAATATGACGGTGGAAGAAGCGTATCAATTCTTCGATGCCATTCCAGTTGTTCATCGTCGACTCGAAACACTGATGGAAGTGGGTTTAAGCTATATCACCTTAGGTCAAAATGCGACAACACTCTCCGGCGGTGAGGCTCAACGAGTCAAGCTTTCCCGGGAGCTCTCGAAACGAGATACCGGCAAAACGGTCTATATTCTCGATGAGCCAACAACCGGTCTGCATTTCCACGATATTGCACAGCTCCTTAAAGTGATTCATACCTTACGTGATAAAGGGAATACCATCATTATTATCGAGCACAATCTCGATGTTATTAAGACAGCAGATTGGCTCATCGACATCGGTCCAGAAGGGGGAGCGAAAGGTGGAAATATCATCTTTGCCGGCACTCCCGAAGAGATCACCCAATGTAAAGAGAGCTACACCGGCAAATATCTTAAACCGCTTTTAGAGAAAAAATAGTGTAACGATCAAATGTAATAAGAGAGATCTAACAATTGATATCAGCCATCATCTTAAAAGATGATGGCTTTTTATGGTTCCAAACAAAAGCAGAACGCTGCCGGATCTCACTACTGCGTACTTCCAAAAACCCCGCGCCGGCAGTTGGCGGTCTTCTATCACCAATAATCTGTAGGATTTACTAGCGTTGTTTACAGTATTCGGAGAAAATACTGTTATGAATATGCATAAAAATACCAGATTAACGCCTTATCATCGTGAAGAGATTTGGCGTCTTTATACCAAAGAAAAAGTGAAGTTATCGGAACACTCAACTCGCTCCACTCACACAATGAAGAGAATGAAGAGTTTCAATTTTGGCCACAAGTACAAGAAGCTTTTGCCTCAATTCCGGAAAATCTTGCAGAATTACCAGCACTGCTACTCGATCCTCTCGGCATTAACCAACAAGTTGCTGATGGGGAGATCGAATCTATTCAAGAAGCCAATGATGTGGATGATACAACCATCTCAGAAATTGAGCGCTACTTCACCTCATCTGCATCGGTGATCGCTTACCTTATCTTTATTCTCCTCTATACCCCTTGCGTTGCAGCACTCGGTGCAGTCTATCGAGAAGCTGGCATTCGCTGGACGCTCTTAGTTGCGAGCTGGACCTTTATTATTGGCTGGATCTTAGCAACCGGTTATTTCCAACTCCATCTTCTCTTCACCGAAGGCGGCGTCACACCTATTATTTGGTTAGGATCCCTACTTGCTGCACTTCTTGCGCTCTTTCTCTTACTGCGTTATATGGGGAAAAAGGAGATCTTTACAGAGAGTAAAGAGTTTATTCAAAAGAGCCATAAAAATGGGCAAAAAGGGAGTTGCTGCCAATGATCCTCTTAAAGATGAAAGCTTATATCGAAAAGCGAGGTGAGGTGCCATTAACGCACCTTGCCCACTCATTCAATCTTGATCCTAATACAGTAGAGATGATGATGGCGCAATGGGTTAAAAGAGGTATCATTGAAAAACTTGAGAACCGTCCCTGCCCTAGCCTCGATACTCAATCTCTGTGTGGTGGATGCTCCGGCAACTGTCATACCTCCTCCCTCATTCATCAATCTATCGGCACTCGGCAGGTGATTTATCGGAGGAAGCATTCATAATATCTTTCAAGTAGACTCCCTTACGATATCTATGGATAAGGGGCATAAAATTGTACGACTCACGATAAAATAGGTTAATCGAAACAACATGAGCTATAACTTCTCTATAACTCATATCAGTAACGACTTGTATCAACAACTTCAGAGCATCTAGAGTAACCTTTAGATGCTCTTTTTTGACCCGTAACCGCCTTACTGAATTTAAAAAATTATGATAATTATGAAAAAACACGATAATAGAGGTGCAGATGTTAAAAAAGCAGCTATTTAAAAAACGGATCAATCCCCATTACAATCCGGGAAAAGCTCATCATCGCCCTTACGGCTTTGAAAATATTCCCCCAACAAGGATTGATTGGCGAGATCTTCTACGATGGATGCAAGAGCGCCGGCAGAAGAGACTGCCTCAAGCTCCCTCTACGGGATATGAAGACTTTATTAAGAAGAATATGGTGCCGCTCCACTTTCCCGAAAAAGAGGCATCAACATTCATCTGGTTAGGACACTCTTCGATCTATATCTCAACACCTGAAGTATCGATTGTAACCGATCCCATCTTCTCTCACCGTGCCTCTCCCCTCTCCTTTCTCGGCCCGCTTCGAAAAACACCGGCAACGTCAGTAATTGAATCGATGCCCTGCTTAGATCTGATTTTAATCTCCCATAATCATTATGATCATCTTGATGAGAGAACGATTTTGGAACTCTATCAAAAATTCCCAAACCTTATTGTCATTGTCCCCTTAGGACTTAAACCGTGGTTTTTAAAACGGGGAATTGAACAAGTCATTGAACTTGATTGGTGGGATTACGAGAAGCTCTCTTTTTCACAAGCACCTATAGCGATCACCGCCGTTCCCGCGCAACATTGGAGTAAGCGAGGATTTTTAGATCGCAATACCTCTTTATGGTGTGGCTATATTATTCAATTAGGGGGAAAGACGCTCTATTTTGCCGGCGATACAGGTTTTACCCCTCTTCTCCAAGAGATCGGGGAACGCTTCTCTATCGATATTGGCTTCATACCGATCGGGGCTTATGAGCCACGTTGGTTTATGGCGCCGCAACATATTAGCCCCAAGGAAGCGGTCGAAATTCATCAAATGTTAAACATTCAACAATCGATCGGCATCCATTGGGGCGTCTTTGAGTTAACAGATGAAGCGCTCGATGAGCCACCTCGTTATCTGAAACAATCACTTCAAGAAGCAAATTGTCAGGAGTCTGAATTTATTACATTAGCAATCAATGAATCTCGTCCATTTTAGAACATTAGGACTTTAGAACTTTAGAGATTCTTCTCTCTGAAATTTACCTCTCTTTCCTATTTCAATTGGTAAGGAGTGTGAAATTCAGGATCAAATGTTGGCTCTTCAGTAAGCTCTGAACGCAGCTGATCAAATTCAGCAAGCCACTCCTGACGCCACTCCTCTTTCACCGACTCAGGTTGCCATGCAGCATCGATACCATTTTCAATACATTGACGTACACCGTCGAGATCGAAGCCGAAATTTTCAATCATCACTCGGTAACATTTCTCTCCATCGGTGTTGTGCATATGCCAATCATCCGTTGCCGGGATAATCACCATACCTGCTTTCGCCATCTGTCGAATAGGATGCTTCATCTGCCACTCTTCTAGATTAGGCCACTTTTTTAAGAAAAAAGTATTACTCGGCACAACGGTAAAGGGAATACGCTCATCAACACAACGCTGCATCAGCTCGGGATTCTCAACAACCGTATAGCCATGATCGATACGCTCAAGCCCAATCAGATCGAGCCCTGTCTCCACATTTCGCCAATGAAGCCCAAACTCTGAGCAGTGTCCCGTTAAGCGAAGATGATTCTCTTTTGCAAGACGATATGCTTTCCAGAACTTCTCAATCGGTGCATCATCTTCTCGATAATCGATACCGATCCCTAAAACGCGAGGATGGGGGTAAGCGATCATCCATTCGACCATCTCCACCGCTTCTTCAGGGCTCTTCTCTCGATTGATTGAGGGGATCAGATAGGCACTAATATTCCACTTTGCTTCTGCTTCCTCAAAAACTGCCGCTAAAGTATCCGTTACAACTTGATAAGGGAGCTCAGTATCATTGGGATTCCAGAAGAACTCCACATAACGAATACCACTATTTTTCGCATCTTCTAAGATCTCATAAGCAACGCGCGCATAATCTTCCGGCTCGCGAAGTAACGGATAGAGAAAATTGAGCGCCGCTATTCCCCCTTTCATGACCTCATTCTCATGCGCATAAGCGCGATAATAAGATTTTGCTTCTTTCTCCGTCAACGGAACACCATATTTATGGGCAAGATCGAGCATCGTTTCTAGACGTACGCCCCCTAAAAGATGGTAGTGCAATTCTGCTTTAGGAATTTTTTTCAAAAATTGAGAGAGGGTTAAAGACATAAAAGATCGCTCCATATACGGTATAAAGCTGTTTCAGGCTTTGATAAAGATTATCGATAACCATCATCGAAATCATCAAAGAGTAAAAGTCCGGTAGTCGATCAATCGATCGACCAGTAGATTGAAAATAATAGGTTCAATAATGAAGGGTTACCTTAAAATAAGGACCACTCTATTTTAGCGGATGGGTCGTAAAAAAGGACTATTTTTAGTAAAATGATCCTCCTCTCTAGATAACCTCTACATAAAGAAAATCCTAAAGTTATACAAACTCTAGGATTTTCTTTACCTTAAAATTTATGAAAATACTTGGATTACTTATTCGTTTCTAAATACACTACTTGTGTTTGTAAAAACTCTTCCAAACCATGTTTACCATCGGCCCCACCTACACCTGACTTTTTCCATCCAGCATGAAATCCTTGCATTGCTTCAAAGTTTTCACGATTGACATAAGTTTCACCAAACTCTAAGCGACGGATAATATAAAAAATATCATTTATGTTACGGCCATAAACCGAACTTGTTAATCCAAAATCACAATCATTTGCCATCTCAATTACATCATCTAAATCCGTAAATGTGGAAATAGGAAGAACAGGTCCAAAAATTTCTTGATGCATAATATCCATTTCTTGCGTAACATTACTTAGAATAGTTGGCTCAAAAAAGTAACCTTTCCCTTCTATTCTACTCCCACCATATTCAATAACGGCACCTTGTTTTACGGCAACTCTAACCTTTTCCTCAACAGACTTTAATGCCCCTTGATTAATAAGAGGACCCATGTCTAGATCACCTTCGTTAAATTCAGCAGGATTACCTAATTTTACTGATTGAAATTCCAAAATTAATTTTTTAATAAATTCATCACGAATGTTTTTATGAACATAAACTCTTTCAGCACAATTACAAATTTGCCCAGTATTACCAATGCGAGATGCTGTAATTGCCTTTATTGCTATATCTAAATCTGCATCCTCTAAAACAATTGCCGGCGCTTTCCCCCCTAACTCTAAAGATACCTTTGTGATATTTTTAGCTGCTTCTCGCATTACTGCTTCTCCTGCAGGAACTGAGCCCGTTAAACTAATCATGTTAACATCTGGATGACGAGCTAATGCCCCACCCACTTCGGCTCCCCCGCCATTAACAACATTAAACACCCCTGCGGGGAGTCCTACACTATCCACAATTTCAGAAAAAATAAAACAATTAATTGGCGTTAGACTGCTAGGTTTAATAACAATGGTATTTCCTGTAATTAAAGCTGGCCCCATTTTCCTTGCTATTAAAAAAAATGGAAAATTCCAAGGTAAAATGCCGGCAACAACCCCTAAAGGTCGCTTGAAGAGCATTATATTCTCATTAGGCCTGTCACTTTGTATAATCTCCCCCTCATAACGCCTAGCCCATTCTGCTTGATAATCTAAATAATCTGCTGTAAAAAACACCTCTATTTTCGCAAGATCTCTAGTTTTACCACCCTCTTGAACAATGGTTGAGATTATTTCATCAGCTCTCTCTCTTATTCCTTCAGCTATTTTATGAAGATATTCTCCTCTCTGATAAGCAGGCATTCTTTCCCAGTCTTTTTGTGCTTTTTTAGCTGAAGCTACAGCTAAATTGACATGATCTAAAGTACCAATTGGCTCTTGGGCAATAACCTCTTCCGTTGATGGATTTAAAACATTTTCATATTTTTCTGACTCATTAATAAACTGCCCATTAATATACATAGATATTTTTTTCATATCACTTCTCCTCCATTCTTATTATTTGATGTTTTTTGTATGAAATGTAGACTAAATCAACATTTCATCTATTTTTTGTAAATCTTGATGATTACATTTTCCTGCATAATTTCTAGAATCGGCATTCATATATCCATACTTATGGCTTACTGCTATTTTTATAGTTGTTATAAAATCATTACCAATACTGTAGATACTCATTAAACGACTTATTTTTTGGTGACTTTCAATAAATAGATCCATATCCCGGTTTTTATATGCTGATACTAACTCTACAAATACTTCAGGAATAAGGTTCGTTAAGCCTGACAATACACCATGACCACCATTTAATAAGTTGGGAGCAAAGTACTCATCATATCCTGCCAATACTGAAAATTCGGGATTAATAGACTTTGCATTCAAAACTATTTCCCTTGTATGAGATAAGGTATCAACTGTATCCTTAATTCCTACAAAATTAGGACATTTTTCAATCAATTGAATAACGAGTGAGGCATTAACATCACAGCCTGTTCTAGCTGGAAAATTATAAATAAACCAAGGCATGCCAATTTGTCGATCAAGATCTAAATAATACTCCAATAACTGTTGTTCATTCTGTGCATAGTAATAATGAGGTAAAATCATTACAGCATCATATCCTAAGGCCTTAGCTTGACTGGACAAATGAACAATATTGGACACGCATGTATCTGACACATGAGCAATTAAAGGCAAGTTAGTCAAACTTCTAGCTTTTGCAATCAACTGCTCTCTTTCTTGGAGTTTAAGCGTTGCAAATTCACCTATGCTTCCCATAACTAAAATGCCATCAATACCTGCACTCTCAAGACGTTTATAGTGCTTTCCAAGCGCTGTATCATCAATCTTATTTTCTTTAGTAAAAGGTGTTACTGAGGGACACCATACCCCCTTAAACTTATTGCTCATAACATAATCCCTATAGTGAATAACCTACTCTCTATCAATATAGCGACTATTATTATTAAAACTATGCGAATTGAGTCATCTATTATGCGAACAATATATTAATTTGAAGATGAGTATTAATACTCTACCATTTATAAATCTCATATGTTATTTCTGTATATCTAGTGCTAAAACCACCAAAAATAGAGTTCTATCTATTTTATCTTCTTTATAAATAACTATAATGAGGCACAAAAAATGAAAGCAAATATTTTTAGTAGAGAAGTTCCAATCGGCAGCTGTATGTTTTTTGAAACTCGCACCCATTCCTTTAAATCACAATGGCATTCTCATCCTGAGTATGAGTTGGTCTTTATAAAAGAGGGTCATGGAATTCTAAAATATGGCTCTGCAATCATTGAATACACACCTCAGGACTTATTCCTATTCGCCCCTTGGATTCCTCATGAATTCATTGAAAAAAGTCAAAACCATCACTCAATCTCATCTATATTTCATGCAGAAATTTTATCGCTACCTAGCTTCCATTGCTCTATGAGTACTCAAATAAACAAAATATTAGAGTTATCCCTCAATGGCATTAAATTCCCCAAAAGTAAAAATACAGAGCTTTTTTTTACTAACACATTATTAAAACAGGGATTAGAACAGACTATTGAACTAATCCTCTTCATTGTTTATTTAGGAAAATACAAAGACAATATCTATAAAATAACAGACATTAACAACCCTCAAGATAACTTATCAATTAAAAGATATGCTCAAATACACAACATCTTAAAGTATATAAACGATTATATTGACCAAGATATCACTATAGACAAACTTGCAAAAAGATTTTTTATTTCACGGAGTAGTTTATCGCGACTCTTTAGTAGCATACTTCAAACTGGCGTATTGCAATATATTACCCAACAACGTCTGTCATATGCTTGTCGATTATTAGCTACAACTAATATACCTATCACAAAAATTAGTGAAAAAACTGGCTTCAAGTCAATTTCATCATTTAATAGAAGTTTCTTAAAATATAAAAAAATACCACCTAGGCAATATAGAAAAAACAACATAAGATAAAAAATTAGCCTCATAATAAATATTATGAGGCTAATTATAATCAACATAACTAATTGATAGATTTAATTATTGATTAAATTTATGCTTTTTTTAAAGAAAGTAATAATAAAACACCTAATAGACCTACAATGGCTAGTGACATATAACCGGCATAAGCATTATTAAAAAACTGTTCTGCACCATTTTTCATCTGAGGAGCAACAAATCCTCCTAAGTTTCCCATTGCTCCAATTAATGCAGTCCCTCCTGCCAATGCACGTCCAGATAAAAACTGTGTTGGTAAATTCCAAAAAAGTGGTTGCACTACAATAAAGCCGCAAATAGCAATACTAATAATCAGCATAAATAATACAACACTCGATGTGACTGTCGATAAAGCCATGCCTAAAGAGGCTAAGAGTAACATTGAGACTGCCATTTTTTGCCAATTGTGATTTTTATCAGCATAACGTGTTACGATAGGGATCATTAATAATGTAAAAATCCAGGGAATTGATGTATACAAGCCTACTTCTAATCCAACCTTAGTACCTAATAATGAAGCTATTTTAGTGGGCAAATAGAAAAGCACACCATAAACACTCATTTGTATCGAAAAATAAATTAAAACAAATTGCCATACCCTTAAATTTTTAAAAATAGACTTTAAAGAAACAGGAAGATTGTCTTGGGTGATACCTTCCTCTTCTTCAAATGCAGTAGCAACTGCTTTCTTTTCAGCACTGCTTAACCACTTAGCTTCTTCAGGCTTACTCACTAACCAAAAAAAGGCGAATACTCCAACTACAACGGTAATACCGCCCTCTACTAGAAACATCCAGTGCCACCCCTTAATTCCCCAAGTAGTGGGCAACTCTAATAAAGCACCACTAATTGGGCCTCCTAACATTAATGCTATCGGCACTCCTAGATAATATAGACCATAAGCTTGACTCCGATATTTAGCCGGAAACCAATAAGTCATATATAAAATGACTCCTGGGGAAAAACCCGCCTCAGTAACTCCTAACAAAAAACGTAAAATGTAAAAACTTTTTTCATCCTTAATAAAAACCATGCACATTGTAACAATCCCCCAGCTCACCATAATACGACTAAGCCAGACACGCGCACCCACACGATGTAAAATAAGATTGCTAGGTATTTCAAAAATAGCATATCCAATAAAAAATATACCTGCTCCCAGCGCATAGGCAGTTGCACTTATTCCTGCATCAACTTCTATGAATGATTTAACATACCCTAAATTAGATCTATCTAATATTGATAGAGCAAACATAAGCATCACTAAAGGAAGAAGTTTATATTTTGCTTTTGAAAGAGCTGATTTTAAATCAGTATTTAATGTATTATTTTTATCCATGTTTCCTCCTTTGATTAAAAAAACCAAAGCTATTTTTTATTATTATTGTTTTTTATAATGAAGTATTTCTTTTCCAAAACATAAAATCATATTGCTCCAGCCTATCTGCCTTCACTTCATAGTTGCCACTAGCAGAGGCTATAATTACTTCTAAAAGATTATCTGCTACATTATCTAGTGATTTGCCTTCAATAATAGGTCCGCAATCAAAATCAATCATATCTGCAAGCTTCACTGCTACTTTACTATTTGTAGCGATTTTAATTACAGGGGTAATAGGATTTCCCGTAGGGGTTCCTAACCCTGTTGAAAATAATATAAGATTAGCTCCTGCAGCTACTTGTCCCGTAACAGCCTCTAAATCATTTCCTGGAGTACATACTAAAGATAAACCCGAGTCGGGCATTTGCTCCCCATATTCTTTTACTGCAATAATTGGGGCTGAACCTCCTTTCTTAGAGGCTCCAGTTGATTTAATTGCATCAGTAATTAAACCATCTCTGATATTGCCCGGACTTGGATTATCCGCAATTGAAGCTCCTTCTGAATTTGCCTTTTGCTCATAATCTTTCATAAGAAGCATAAACTTTTCTTTATCGGAAAAATTTACACACCTTGATAATATATTTCCTTCTGCTCCACATAGCTCAGGGAACTCAGCTAAACAACTCCCACCACCTAATGCTACAATTCTATCGGATACAATTCCCATTACTGGATTGGCTGATATTCCAGAAAAGCCATCTGAACCACCACACTTAACACCAATTTTTAACTTAGATAACGGAACCTCTTCTCGTTTAATTTTATTTGCTTCAACAAGTTGCTGAAAAGTGTCTTCAATTGCCTCCGTCATCATTAATTCTTCGCTTGAATAGTCCTGCTGTCGATAAATTAACAAAGGCTTATCAAAATTGACGTTTATCTTTGCTAACTCTTCCTTAAACATCCCTATCTGAGCTTTTTCACAACCTAAACTAAACACTGTTACGCCAGCAACATTTGGGTGATCTGCATAGCAGGCTAAAATTTTACATAATGACCGTGCGTCAAACTCAGTCCCACCACACCCACTATTTACATGAAGACCTCTAATTCCATCAATATTGGGGTAGTACCTTTTATTTATAAAACTGTGATCAGTACTTCCCAACAAATTACGTGTAATATTACTATAATCAGACGTTTTGTAACCTAGTGGAATAGATAGAGCTTCTTGAAGCTTGGCAACATTTTTATTCTGACAAAAAACTAAAGGAATGATTAACCAATAATTACGTGTCCCAACACGACCATCTTTTCGCACATAACCTTTGAAAGTACGCTTTACCCACTTATCAATATTAGGCTTATTCCAAATATAGGGGTCCATATTTTCAAGGCTTATCGGCGCAGCATAGTGCTCAATATTATCAACTGTTATAATCTCTCCTTTTTGAATTGGTATAATCGCTCTACCTACAGGCACACCATACATATAAAGAATTTCCCCTACAGACATTTCCTCTGTTGCAAACTTATGTTTTGCAGGGACATCTGTAATTAACACATAACTTTCATTTTCCCAAAACACCTCTGTTCCTTGTGAAATATCAGATAAAGCAACAATTAAATTATCTTCTTCATTAATTTTTAAAATTTTATTCATAACATCCTCCCTTCTCTTCACCCAATAATATTAAACGTACTCATTTTTAATATGCAGTTTCAATATAAAACTATGCAGTATCTCTATAACCTAGAATATCTATGAATTAAACAGTGCCGTGTCCTAATCTTTAATATATCTTTAGATAAGGGATAGCTATGTCTATCTAGATAATCAAAAATAAAAATTCAAAGGAGGTTTTAATGATCATTTCTGTACCCACCGATTATCGTAAAGCGGCAAAAAGGACTCTTCCGCCATTTCTATTTCACTATATTGATGGAGGCGCATATGCAGAGCATACACTCAAACGAAATGTTGAAGATCTTGCTGAAATTGAGTTAAAACAACGAGTACTGAATAATATGGAGCATATCAGTACCGAAACGACGCTTTGGGAGGATAAACTCGACATTCCTGTAATATTAGCACCGGTTGGGCTGACAGGAATGTATGCTCGAAGAGGAGAAGTACAAGCAGCAAAGGCCGCTGCCAACAAGGGAATTCCTTTTACCCTTTCATCAGTCTCTGTTTGTCCCATAGAAGAGGTTGTTCCCGCGATAGATCGCCCCATGTGGTTTCAGCTCTATGTTCTTAAAGACCGCGGATTTATGAAGAATGCGCTAGAACGCGCAAAAGAGAGTGGTGTAAAGACACTTGTTTTCACCGTTGATATGCCAACGCCAGGCGCACGTTACCGGGATGCCCACTCTGGCATGAGTGGACCTTATGCGAATATTCGCCGAGTATTGCAAGCAATGTATCATCCTAAATGGGCATGGGATGTCGGCATTCATGGAAAACCTCATGACTTAGGAAATATATCCAAATACCGGGGTGAGCCAACGCACTTAGAAGATTACATTGGTTGGTTAACTAAAAACTTTGACCCATCTATCTGCTGGAAAGATCTCGAATGGATTCGAGATTTCTGGGAAGGCCCAATGATTATTAAGGGCATTCTAGATCCAGATGATGCAAGGGATGCTGTAAAATTTGGTGCTGATGGCATTGTTGTTTCTAATCATGGCGGTAGACAATTAGATGGAGTTCTCTCCTCCGCAAGAGCATTGCCAGAAATTGCCGATGCAGTTAAAGGTGATATTAAAATATTAGCTGACTCAGGCATTAGAACCGGTCTTGATGTTGTCAGGATGATTGCACTTGGTGCTGATAGTGTAATGATTGGTCGCTCTTATGCTTATGCATTAGCAGCACAAGGACAAAAAGGAGTTGAAAATTTACTCGATCTCTTTAAAAAAGAGATGCGTGTTGCAATGACCCTTACCGGCGCGAACAGTATTTCAGAAATTACTCAAAGCTCTCTAGTCAGCAATGGTCTTTAAATCATCCTTAAAATAGAAACAACCTGTTTTTAGCAAATCATTTTAAATATAAAAGCCCTCAAAAGATAACGATAAGTCGCTCTTTTGAGGGCTTTAGATATATAACATGTGGGGCATGGGATCTGGATCATGGGCATACTCAATCAGAGGCCTTGATGCCAGCCATATCTCTTCTATTTTTAGAGCATATTGAGCTCAAGTTTTGCCCGAAGTGACATTCTCTGAGGCGTCCAGAAAGGTTCCCAAACTAGATCCACCATACACTCTTTAATTTCAGGAATTGAGTAAACCGCATTAGAGACCCAACTTGGCATCTCTCCGGCAACAGGACATCCTGGCGCAGTTAAAGTCATATCGATACGGATGCGAATATTATTCTCCGTCAGATCGAGAAACTCAATCGCGTAGATTAAACCTAACTCATAGATATCTACGGGAATTTCAGGGTCATATACCTTCTTAATGGCATCGATAATCTCTTCAATTAATTGATCTACTTTCTCATCCGGCGCTACACCCTCTGCAAAGAGAATCTGCGGGAAATTGGGTTCATCGCGATTCATATCCATTTAAATCTCTATCCTTCTAATAATTAATCTAATTTATTTACCTAATTTATCTATCTAAACTGTCTATCTAAATTGTCTATTCAAACTATCTAGTTAAAGTGCCTACTTAAAGTATCTATCTGATTTACTGTCTCAATCTAGCCTAAGGTTTCACTGCTAAATATCTTGCTAGGTGCCTTATATGACTCACTCGTATATTACTCATTCAAGTTATTCTTTAGTTACTCTTTAGTCACGCTTGATAAAGCACTCATTTAAGCATCCTATTCCGTCTGGGCAATCTCATCTTTTGCATGAATTGCTGAATAGAGTGCATGCCACGGTAATGTGGCGCACTTCACACGAGTAGGATAATCCCGGACTCCCATTAAGATTTCTAAAGAACCTAAATCCCCACTATCGACATCTTCTAACGTTACCGCATTATGAAAACGTTGAAAGAGCGCTTCTGCCTCAGCAATACTCTTCCCCTTTATCGCCTCTGTCATCATGGAGCTTGAGGCTGTTGAGATGGCACACCCCTCACCTTGAAAGGCAATATCTGTAATAATGCCCTCTTCAATATTGAGATAGAGCTCAATCTGATCACCACAGAGCGGATTATGCCCTTCTGCATGATGAGAGCAGGGGTCAATTTTATGGAAGTTTCGAGGATTACGATTGTGATCTAAAATCACCTCTTGGTAGAGCGCTTTAATATCAAAACTCATGGTAAATATCTTCAACCTTAAATTAGCACTAAATTCGTACAGATTATAACGGATCAAAATTCCATTTACGAGCATTGATTGATTGCTGTGACTATTTCTATCGAATATCGTCCTGCGATTGCGTGGGATGCTTTTGAGGTGAGCTTCCTAACAACGGCCGAAAATCCTCATTGGCTATTTTGCTGTTTTATGAGAAAATTGAGTATTGACCTCGAAATTTTCATATTTCGAAACCTAACACATTGATGAGCATAAGCGAAAATCTCAAGGTAGAACCGCTTATGCTTCGACGATACTAAAGAATATATTAAAAAAAGGATGGTTATAGAATGAACTGGTTTGAGCGTATAATTCCAATGATCCGCACAACGAAGAAGGAGAATACAGTTCCTGAAGGTGTCTGGGCTAAATGCCGTTCTTGCGATGCCATTCTCTATCAACAAGAGCTTGCGGCAAACCTTGAAGTCTGCCCTAAATGTAATGCTCACATGCGCATCGATCCTCGTACAAGATTAATAGCATTTTTAGATAAAGACTCAACAACTGAAATTGGTGCCGATATCGAATCAGTTGATTTCTTAAACTTTAAAGATAGCCGTCGCTACCGTGATCGCCTTCTTGATGCTCAAAAATCAACAGGTGAGACAGAAGCATTAATCGCAATGTCGGGCACACTTAAAGGTATGCCGATTGTTGCCGCTTCTTTTAACTTCAACTTCATGGGCGGATCGATGGGATCCGTTGTAGGTGAACGTTTTATCCGTGCGGTGAATCATAGTCTTGAACATAAAGTTCCCTTAGTCTGCTTTATGACAAGTGGTGGTGCGCGTATGCAAGAAGGTTTAACTTCATTGATGCAGATGGCAAAAACATCAGCAGGCATTGCGCGCCTTAATGAAGAGCACTTACCCTTTATCTCTGTTTTAACAGACCCTACATTTGGTGGTGTCTCTGCTAGTTTAGCGATGTTAGGAGATATCAATATTGCTGAACCTTATGCGTTGATCGGCTTTGCAGGTCCTCGTGTTATTGAACAGACCGTTCGTGAAAAACTCCCTGAAGGCTTCCAACGCTCTGAATTCCTCCTTGAAAAAGGGGCAATCGATATGATCATTGATCGTAGAGAGCTTCGCAATGAGATTGCAAGCCTCCTTGCAAAACTGACTCATCAAGGAAAACCTTTGGAAGAAGTAGGTTAATTGCGTTAACACAACTCAATTAAATTCACTCAATAAATAGACTCAATGGAATCTCCCCAAAACGGATAATCATATTTCCCAATAATGCTTCAAGCGCTATCGATCATTGAACAACAACCGATATCAGCGAAAGAGGTTATTGGGAATATAACTGTTTCAGATATTACTGTTTCAGATATCACTTTGGGTCATTACTTAAGATACCGCTTTAGATATTGACTCAGATATCTTTAAAGAAATGATGAGAGATGATCGATCTTTACTTCACTCTGATTTCTTTGAGTCCTTGAATTTTTCTTGGATCTCTCCTGGATATTTCTTGGATATATCCTGGATTTGTTTATCACTTAATCGCTTATCAGATTCTATTTAAGGGCAGAGATGACCATGGCTTCGAATCGTTCCCTTCAATCTTGGCTAACCTACTTAGAGGCCATACATCCTCTTTCGATGGATTTTAAATTAGAACGCATTAAAAATGTTCTAAAAAACCTCAATCTCGGCAAAATAGCGCCCCTGATCATTACCGTTGCCGGCACCAATGGAAAAGGTTCAACCTCCACAACAATTGCGAACCTCTATCATGCTGCCGAGAAGCGCGTTGGACTCTTCACCTCTCCCCATATTTGGCGCTTTAATGAACGGATCCGCATCAACTTAGAAGAGGCGGAGGATCATGATATTATCGCCGCCTTTGAGGCAATTGAGGCTGCCCGTGGCGATATCACTCTCACCTACTTTGAATTTGCAACATTAGCTGCATTCTATCTCTTTAAGGAGAAGCAGGTTGAAGTTGCCGTTCTTGAGGTGGGATTAGGCGGTAGGCTCGATTCAACAAATATCATTGATGCCGATATCGCGGTGATCACCCCTATTGGTATCGATCATACTGCGCAACTCGGGAATACCATTGAAGAGATCGCTCGAGAGAAAGCCGGCATTATCAAAACGCATGCACAGGTCATTACTGCAGAAACAGCACCGAATATCTCGATCTTAACCCAAGTAAAAGAGATGGAGGCAACACTCTACCAAAATGGGCGAGACTTTCACTATCAACGCCTCGAATCTGGCGAATTTAGCTATCAGTTTAAAGAGGAAGCGCGCCTTACTTTGCCGGCACCTAAACTAAAAGGTCTCCATCAATATCAGAATGCGGCAACAGCAATTACCGCGCTCTATCTCGGTGCTGAAAAACTGAAGATCACACCAACAGAAGAGAGTATCGCTAAGGGCTTAAGAGCTGTAACATTAGAGGGGCGCTTTCAGCAACTCACAAGAGCTAATAGCCCAACAATCTATCTTGATGTGACACATAACCCTCAAGGAGCGCATGTGTTAAAATCATTAATTGCGGATCTTCGATCTGAAAAGGGGGAGGATTTTGAGATTATCGCCCTTTTAGGAATGTTAAAAGATAAAGACTCCGTAGCATTAGCAACTCCCCTTAAAGATTCGATTCAATCATGGGTTACGGCAACAATCGATGATTGTGAACGCGGTCAATCAGGAGAAGCTTTGGCAACAAAGATTCAACCTATTATTCAACAAACTATTCTTGTGGCACCCTCTATCGCGACAGGTTGCCAACAGGTGCTAGAAATGGCACGGCCACAAGATATTATTATTGTTTTTGGCTCATTTCATATGATGGCAGATAGCCTCAACTGGTTTAAAGAGAATCAATATGTCTAATACGCTAACAAAATCGCTATTACAACGTCTTATCGGTGGGATATTTCTTCTCGCTCTTGTCGGGCTCATTGCTGTACTGTTATTGCAACCTTCAGATAAACTTCCAACGACAACACCACAAGCTAATAACGTGCAGAAGCCGGCAATTAGCATCACTTCTACAGGGAAAAAAGAGCCGCAAGAGATCGCTCCGCCCATTATTTTAGAGAGTCAATCAGGTAAAGAGATTGTCAGCAATGCACCGGGAGATATTGTGGGTGAAGAGCTATGGCAGAGTGTTGAACAAGGTCATCAGATCAAAGAAGAGAATGCGATTATTTTAGCAAGCATCGAACCGCCTAAAGTAACCCCTCTTCCTCAAAAAGAGATTGAGAAACCAAAAGTAACCCCAAAAAAAGAGCCGGCGATGCCCAAAATTGAATTGATCGCCGATAGCGAAAAGAGCGCAGCAAAGGCGCCACAAAAAACGCAACCGGTCCAACAAGCTCCTAAAGCAACAGCACAAGGCCATTGGTATGTGCAACTAGGTGCTTTTGGCAACAGTGCCAATGCACAAAAACTGATGAATGAATTTAAGCAGAAAGGCTATAACGTCCGCATCTTAAGAGATAACAAGTTAAATCGTGTTCAAATTGGTCCTTATGCTACCAAAAAAGAGGCGGAGCAAGTACAATCTCGTACAAGGAGCGGATCATTAAAGCCCTCTGTTGTACAGGCTAAATAAACCAACGCAGAATCATGCAATATGCATCTTCCTTCTTTTTAAAAAAGAGACCTTCAAAGAGCGATCTTTTTCAAAAGAGTGAAGGATCAGTATCAGCACTATCTGCCCATAAAAAAACAGTTAGACTAGGAGCTCATTAACGTGGATATATCAACCATTATTGATGCCGTTATTATTGCCATCATCGCTATTTCAGTCATTGTGGCATTCTTTAGAGGCTTTATCTCAGAAGCGCTCTCATTGATCGTCTGGGTATTAGCATTTATGGGAGCCGTCTTCTACTATCAAGATGTCGGCAAGATGCTCCCTAATCTCTTTGGTGGCAGCGCCAATGCTTTAAGTGGTGATGAGTCGATCTTTGGCGATCTTATCAGCTTTGCAATCACCTTTATTGCCCTACTGATTATCTTAGGTTTAGTCAATCTTCTTATCACTTTTGTACTGCGAAAATTGAGTATCTCATGGCCTGATCGCCTCCTTGGTACGATCTTTGGTCTTTTAAGAGGGATCTTTATTGTTGCCGTTATCTCCCTTTTTATTATTGAATCGCCTTTTAAAGAGAGTGAGTATTGGAAAAATGCGAAATTTTCCGGCATGGCCTCTTCTTGGGCGGAAACACTAGCATCAATGATTCCTGAGAATTTTTTAGAGAGCATTAACACCACTGTGATTGAGCCCGCCAAAGGGGCCGCTCAGCAAAATAGCAATAGCATAAAAGAGGCTGCGCAAAAAGCAGCGATCGAACAGATGACGCGCCTACGCGAGGAGGCTACCCGTAATGAGTAATGTATCACACGAAGAAATTGAGAAGTTTAACGATCAAGATTGGTGGAATCGTGAAGGAGAATTAAAGACTCTTCATGACATCAACCCTACCCGTTTTGAGTTTATTGAGCAATTTGTTGATCTTGCCGGCATTAAAGCACTCGATATCGGCTGTGGTGGCGGCATCATCGCTGAAGGTTTAGCAAAACGACATGCCAAAACGACCGGCATCGATATGGCACCTAATGCCATTGCTGTCGCTAAAGCGCATGCGAAAGAGAATCATCTTAAGATCGATTATCGAGTAATCACGGCTGAAGAATTTGCCGAAGAGCATCATGAATCTTTTGATCTCATCACCTGTCTTGAGATGCTCGAACATGTCCCTACCCCAAGCGCTATTATTGAAGCTGCAAGCAAAATGTTAAAACCAGGTGGGCATATCTTCTTCTCAACCATCAATCGCACCTTAAAATCGAGAGCCTTAGCGCTCTTCGCCGCAGAGAACATCCTACGTATTGTTCCAAAGGGAACCCATGACTATAACAAGCTCATTACCCCTTTAGAGCTCTATGAGATGTGTGAAAGCTATGGTTTAACCGTCAAAAAGATTGAAGGGATGAACTATAACCCCTTCACACGTGTCGCAACTCTGACCGATGATGTAAGTATGAATTATCTGCTCTATGCAACGAAAGCGTAACTCATCATTGGTGAGAAAGATGACCGCATCTTGAAAGTTGCAATAGCGCTAATACCGAACGCTAAAATTAAATCAGGTAACAATTTAATAAGAGATTTAATCAAGAGATTTAATCAAGGGATTTAATAAGGATTTTTATATGTCAAAACCATTAACAGGTCGTGTCATTTTAGTCACAGGAGCCTCCGGCGCAATTGGGAAAGAATCAGCACTTCGTCTCGCTGATTTAGGTGCGACCATTATCCTCATGGGCCGAAAAGAGGAGAAGCTCAATCCCATCTATGACATTATTGTCAACCGAGGGGGAGCAGAACCTGCTATTGTGGCAATGGACTTTCTAAAAGTAGAAGATCTCGATTACTACAATCTTGCTCAAAACTTAGCGTTAGAGTTTGGAAAGCTCGATGGTATTGTGCATGCGGCAATCAATCTCGGTTACTTAACCCCCCTTGCCCATACCAGCCCTGAAAAATGGCATCATGGGCTCAATATTACTCTCAACGCACCCTACTTCCTAACACATGCCATGTTGCCACTTCTTGATCAATCAGATCGTGCTTCTGTCATCTTCTTTACCCATGATGAGGTTGCCAAAGGGGATCGTGCCTATTGGGGGAGCTATGCCATTGCTAAAGCAGGGTTAGAGACCATGATGAAGATCTTTGCACTTGAGAATGAGTCAGAAAAGAAGATCGCCTTCAACTCGATCGATCCTGTCTGCATCAACTCTGCCCTTCGAATGAGTGTTATGCCGGAAGGAGCGCCTAATCCTAAAGAGTTGCGCAAGGTGATCGATCTTGTATGGCAACTTAATGATCCCGAACAACCCTTTGTAACAGGAACAACCTTAACCGTTGAGTAAATAGTGTTGCAGTGTTGGGCAATCTGCCCACCCCATCAATCATCAATCTCAATTTTTAATCCAATCTTCTATTAGGAGGAGACGATGCAAAAAATACACCCTCTCAAAAAAGCGGCAACTCTCTTTATTGCCGCTTTTTCTTTTTCCTCCATCATCGCTGTGGCAGAGATAACCCCAGAAAAAATCACCATTATCGATAATACCTATGAAACCGAACTCGATAATGGATTGAAGGTGATTGTTAGAGCCGATCATCGTGCACCGGTTGTCACTTCGATGGTCTGGTATAAAGTAGGATCGGTAGATGAACCCCGTGGTTTAGGCGGCATCTCCCATATGTTAGAGCATATGATGTTCAAAGGAACCGACACTTTAGGCCCTAATGAACATTCGATGATTATTGCTAATCTTGGTGGACGAGATAATGCTTTTACCTCTACTGACTATACCGCCTACTTTGAAAATCTGCCGGCATGGGAGCTTGAAACAGCGCTCAAATTAGAAGCTGATCGCATGCAAAATTTAGAGTTACGCGCTGAAGATTTTGCCCCCGAGCGACTTGTTGTTGCAGAAGAGCGTCGTCAACGCACCGATAGCAATCCTCAAGCACAACTCTATGAAGCTTTTAATGCGAATCTCTTTACCACAAGTGCATATCGTAATCCGGTGATCGGTTGGATGCCGGAGATTGAAGGATGGACCTTAGAAGATCTTGCGAACTGGTATCAACAATTTTACGCTCCCAATAATGCAACGGTAGTGATTGTCGGCGATGTGGATCCAGAAAAAACGATCGCACTTGTTGAGCAATATTTTGGAGAGATTCCACCGAGTGAAAATATTACTCGTCCTTACAACTTTGAAGTTGCACAACAGGGCGAGAAGCGGATCGACCTTGCGATTCCCGCTAATATGCCCCTTCTCTTTATGGGGTATAAAGTCCCTAGTATCAATGAAATTGATGCCACAGAGAATCAAGAGGCCGATGCTCTTCTCCTTGCCTCACTCATTTTAGATGGTACCTCCTCATCTCGCCTTCCTAAGCGTTTAGTCCGCGATGAGCAGATCGCCTTAGAAGCAGGTAGCTACTACAACTATGGAGCGCGCTATACAACACCCTTCACCTTTGTAGCGGTTCCGGCAGAAGGGATCTCTCTTGCACAAATAGAACAGGCCTTAAAAGAGGAGATTGCGCTTCTTCAAAATGAATTAGCCTCAGAAGAGGAGATTGAACGCATTATTGGCCTCTATGAAGCAGGTAATATCTACAGTAAAGATTCTGTTGCATCCCAAGCGATGTTAATTGGACAAGCAGAGACAACAGGTGAAGGTTGGCAAAATGCAGAGAATCGTGTTGAGCGTCTCAAAAAGGTAACACCAGAGATGATTCGACAAGTAGCCCAAAAATATCTCAATGAGGAGCAAGCCACGATCGCAACGCTCCATCCGCAACAAACGACGATCAAAAACTCGCCAGCAAAGAGAGATGAGATATCCAATGTAGAGATATCCGATGTAGAGACATCTGATAGGGCGATATCTGACGGGGCGACGCCTGACAGGGAGATCGACATTAAAACGGTCGAGAGCGCTGAAGAGAATTCACCTTCAGAGAAGAGCAATACTCAAGAGACTCAAGAGACCGCTATCTAATGCTGCTTCAGAAAGGAATGATAATGAGAAAGATTATGAGAAAGTTAATAACAACCCTCCTCGTCACAGTTGCGCTTTTTAGCACCGTAATCGCGCAGGCTGCAACTAATGTTGAGACTTGGCGTACCGATGAAGGTGCTGAAGTCTACTACCTTCATGCACCTGAAATTCCGATGGTGGATCTAATCCTCTCACTAGAGGCGGGATCGATTCGTGAAGGCGATAGCTATGGTTTAGCAGCAATGACTGCCAATATGGTCACCTCTGGAACACAATCGCTCGATGAGGAGGCGCTCCTATTAAAACTCGATCAGTTACAGAGTTCGATAGACGCTTCAAGCTCTACTTACCACACTCTCTTCTCGCTTCGCTCATTGAGTCGCGAGCAACAATTTAACTCAACATTAGAGATTCTCTATGAGATGCTGCAATCTCCCCGCTTTGATGAAAAAGTCTTCAAAAGAGAGGTTGCTCAAGCAATTGATAGCCAAAAAGCGCGCCTTGATAATCCATCTGCGATTGCAAATGAGCTCTACTACGCGGCGCTCTATCCTAATAGCGTGATTGGTGCAACATCAGAGATGTTACAAAATGCTCTTGCAAAAATGCGTCTAGGTGATGTGAAAGCATTCCAAGAGCAATATTACGATGCGCATGGTGCAAAAATCATCTTTGTAGGAGATCTCTCTCAAGAAGATGCGAAAAAAATTGCTGCTAAAATTAGTCAAATTTTAGGGTCAGGCGAAATTCATCCGGCAATGGCACAGATCGAACCCGTCACTATGGATCTCACCTATGAGCAATATTACAATAGCCCGCAGACGCAAGTGATGATGGGGCAGCCCGCTATCGATCGTTTTAGCCCCGATTATCTCCCTTTAATGATCGGCAACCATCTTTTAGGTGGCAGTGGCTTAACTTCGCTCTTGATGACCACAATTCGAGAAAAAGAGGGGTTAACGTATGGTATCTATAGCCGTTTTGCACCCAATTTTTACGAAGGTCCCTTCACAATTAGCTTCTCTACCAAAAATGAGAGCGTTGAAGATGCCATTACCCAAACGAAAGCGGTCGTCAATCAATTTATCAATGAAGGTCCGGATTCAGAGCTATTAGAGCGTGCCAAAAATAATTATATCGGCTCTTTAGTTCTCGATCTCGATAGTAATCTTAAGTTAGCCTATGCCATCTTAAATCTTGCAACTTATGGCTTACCGCTCGATTATTATGAGACTTTACCAGAAAAAGTGAGAGCAATTACACCTAAAGAGATCCAGGAAGCCTTTAAACGTCATGTCAACCCCCAGGAGATGACCACTGTGATCGTCGGTGGATATGTCGCTCCCGATAAAGAGACAAGAAAACCCTTTAACGACCAGTAATATTGAGGCTTTAGAGGGTTTTTATTAACAAAATAGGGTTATCCCCTCTTATCCCCACAAGCTGTGGATAAGTTTTGGGATAGCCCTATTATATTGTTAACCCTCCCCATAAGAATGCGCCTCTCGGAAATTGAGCAATAATAGCTCAGCACAAAGAGTAACATTGTTCTATATTGATTAGTTCCCCCCTAATATTTACCTTCACATCTTCTCTCTCTGCATGGTGCTATCCCAATCGCTCGATTGAACTTCTCCCCTTTGATAACTACCTCCCGCTTCCCAGAAAAAAACGTTACAATAGTTTCCTCTTATCCTCAGATCAAACCTACGGTAGAGTCAAAATCTTATGAATAGAGATCATATTACCCAATTTTTCGCCCAAGATGGGGCATTAAGCCGCGTGATTGATGGCTATCAGCCTCGTGATGAGCAGATTGAGATGGCAGAAGCGATTGCACTTGCCATTGAGGAGCAAGATACTCTAATCGTCGAAGCGGGAACGGGAACGGGGAAAACTTTTGCCTATCTCGTCCCTGCACTTCTCTCTAAAAAGAAGACCCTCATCTCTACTGGAACGAAGCATCTTCAAGATCAGCTCTATGAGAAGGATATTCCACTCCTTAAAAAGGTGATTAAACACCCTATCTCCACTGCTCTCTTAAAAGGACGCAGTAACTATCTCTGTCTCTATCGAACAAAGACACTACGCGCACGCGGTCGCTTTGAGAATAAGAAGCAAGTTGAACAATTTTTCCGAATTGAGCGTTTCTCCCAACAAGATCCTATCGGCGATATCACGCAGCTCTCCGGCATTACAGAGAATGAATTATGGTCTCAAGTCACTTCAACCACTGAAAACTGCCTCCATAATGAATGTCCTGACTATGAGGAGTGCTTTGTCTTTAAAGCGCGTAAAAAAGCGATGGACTCAGATATCGTCGTTATCAATCATCATCTCCTTTGTGCCGATTTGGCACTGAAACAGGATGGTTTTGGGGAGCTTCTTCCCGAAGCGGACATTATAATTATCGATGAAGCCCATCAACTTGCAGAGACTGCCGGACTCTTCTTTAGTACCCAGATCTCTACGAAACAATTTCATGATTGGATTGATGATCTCAATAAAGCCATTGCGGTCGATGCTCCCGATTTCAGTGGTCACGATACCGCTGCGGATGCGCTCTTTAAAGCACTTACTGAACTGCGTAAAGCACTGCCACAATATAATCAGCGTTATGCTTTAACTGAGTTTTCAGATAATCCCATCATTACCAATCTCTACCAAGAGATCTATGAGATTCTTAAAACATTATTACAGATTGTTGATCCTCTCAAAGTTCGGGCACAGATCTTTGCTAAACTGATCGATCGCTTAGAAGAGCTAACAATGACCTGGAAAATTCTCCTTTTAAGTGAGAAGACCCCTGATTCTATCAATGCGATTAACTGGCTTGAGACCTACACATTCAATATTACATTTCATTCGACGCCACTCGATATCTCTGAACAGTTTCGAAAAAATAGTGGTCTACTCAATGCTAGCTGGATCTTCACCTCAGCAACATTAGCGGTCAAAGATGATTTTAGCTATTTTTGCCGCCCATTAGGTTTATCGAAAAAGAATACGCTCAAGTTAGAGAGCCCTTTCGATTATCCTCGAACCTCCCTGCTCTACCATCCTGATCATCTTCCACTACCGAGCGATCCACGCTTTCTCCCAGAGATGATCGATGCCATTATTCCCATTTTAGAGGTCACTAAAGGGCGAGCATTTATTCTCTTTACAAGCTACCGAGCACTCAATGAAGCGAAAGAGCTATTAGGTCGCAAGACCGATTATCCTCTTTTTGTACAGGGTGATCTCCCTAAAATGCAACTAATTGAGGAGTTTAAAGAGTCCGGCAATGGTGTTCTTTTAGGAACAATGAGCTTCTGGGAAGGGGTCGATGTGAAAGGCGATGCCCTCTCCTGCGTTATTATTGAGAAATTCCCCTTCGCCTCTCCCGGTGATCCCATTGAGCAAGCAAAGATGGATCTCATTCGTGAACAAGGTTATGATCCTTTCAATACTTATCAGCTTCCCAAAGCAATTATTGCGCTCAAACAGGGAGTTGGGCGCCTTATTCGAGATCATGATGATTATGGATTACTGGTGATTGCTGATCCCCGCCTCTCTAAGAGTCGCTATGGAAAACGATTCCTCGATAGCCTTCCTCCGATGACAAAAACCTTAAAACCGGAGAGAATCTCCCGATTTTTTGATTATATCGAAAGTAGAGATAAGGATAAAAAAGGAGGGTAAAAAGGAGATTAGAAGAGAGAAAATAGATCAATAGACCAATAAATATTACCGATAGTTATTACTGATATTACCCCATTATCGATATTACCCCCTTTTCCCATAGAGGTTTCATCCCATGAATATCACATTTCTAGGACTCTTCCTGATTGTTGCCGGCTATCTTATCGGCTCACTCTCATCGGCCATTATTCTCTGTAAACTTGCAGGTCTTCCCGACCCTAGAACAGAAGGATCAGGTAATCCCGGCGCAACTAATGTCATGCGCATCGGAGGTAAAAAACTTGCCGCACTAACGCTTTTAGGAGATCTCCTTAAAGGTTTAATTCCGGTCTTGTTAGCAAAAATTTTAGGACAATCTGCGATCGTTATCTCATTGGTTGCCGTTGCTGCCTTTTTAGGACATCTCTACCCGCTCTTTTTCGGTTTTAAAGGGGGTAAAGGGGTTGCTACAGCATTTGGAGCGGTTCTAGGGCTCAATCCATTTGTCGCACTCTGCGCTTTTGGCGTATGGCTACTAATCTTCTTTATTAGCAAAATCTCTTCTCTCTCGGCATTAACAGCGGCAATCTCTGTCCCCTTCTTTCTCTTCTTTTTTAACGCACCAACAGCGATCGTTGGGGCGGTGATCTTTATGGATCTCTTTTTAATCTACCGCCACAAAAGCAATATTGAGCGCCTGTTAAGAGGTGAAGAGGGGAAACTTAAAGCTAAAAAATAGCTCAAACAGCTCTCAAGAGAGGTCAAAATAGAATCAACAGAGAGTGTAAGCGCCAAAGCTGATCGGAGAGAGAAAATGATTACTATAAATCAGCCGCTCTATCGGCTATAATAAGACCTATTTAATTGAAAATTCCTATTTTAAGGACAGCATGAAAGAACGTTTACAGAAAGTTTTAGCGAACCTAGGATTTGGTTCACGCCGGGAGATTGAGGGTTGGATTAGCGAAGGCCGCATTAAGGTGAATGGCGAAGTCGCTGAACTCGGTTGCCAAATAGATGGGACAGAGAGTGTCCACCTAGATGATCGCCGAATTTCTATCGACAAAAGCGAACAAGAGCGCCGTGTCTTAATCTACTACAAACCTGTCGGTGAGATTACAACGCGCCATGACCCTGAAGGTCGCCCCACAATTTTTGAGAGTCTTCCCTCTATTCGCGATGGCCGTTGGATTACGGTAGGACGACTCGATATTAATACACAAGGATTGCTCCTTGTGACCAATGATGGTGAGCTCGCACACCGTTTGATGCACCCCTCTCATGAATTAGAACGTGAATATGCCGTACGTGTGATTGGTGAATTTACCGATGAGATGGCTGACAATATGCGTAATGGTATCGAATTTGAAGATGGAGTCTCCAAATTTGAAGAGATTCTCTGGTCAGGCGGTACAGGTGCAAACTTCTGGTATCACGTCACCGTCAAAGGTGGGAAAAACCGCGAGGTTCGTCGCCTTTGGGAATCCCAAGGTTTGATGGTCTCCCATCTTATCCGTATTCGCTATGGCAATGTGGAGTTACCACCGGGATTACGTGAAGGTCAATTTATCGATATCGACCCAGAAGTCTTAAAAGAGTTAGTTGAATCTGTCGGTCTTGAACATCAACACGTTGTTCTCGATGAAAAGCAAGAGCGTCAAAGAACAAAAGCACGCCGTATCGGTAGTGTTCAGGAGCGCCGTCGTGAATTGAGTCGCAGTCCGCGCCCAAGAAGTGATAAACGTAGTGATCGCGGTGAGCGCAGTAACTTCGGTCGCAGCAATGATCGTTTCGAACGCCGTAATTCATCTAATCGCCCTGATAATCGTGGAGATCGTACCAATCGTGGCGAACGCAGTGATCGCGGTGAGCGTAGTAACTTCGGTCGTAGCAATGATCGTTTCGAGCGCCGTAATGCATCTGATCGCCCTGATAATCGTGGAGATCGTACCAATCGTGGTGATCGCAGTGATCGCGGTGAACGTAGTAACTTCGGTCGTAGCAATGATCGTTTTGAGCGCCGTAATTCATCTGATCGCCCGGATAATCGTGGAGATCGTACCAATCGTGGCGAACGCAATGATCGCGGTGAGCGTAGTAACTTCGGTCGTAGCAATGATCGTTTTGAGCGCCGTAATTCATCTGATCGCCCAGATAATCGTGGAGATCGTACCAATCGTGGCGAACGCAGTGATCGCGGTGAACGTAGTAACTTCGGTCGTAGTGATAACCGTGGCCAGAGAGATGAGCGCGATAATCGTAGCTTTGGATCACAAGATTCGCGTCGCCACAATCGTTCAGAAACACGCTCTTTTAACCGCGATCGCAACGAAGGTCAACGCGGAGCAGGAAGAGGCAGAGATTCTGGTCGAGACTTCAAACGGGATGGGAATCGCGATTCTGACCGCCGATCTCGCTCATAGCCCCAGATAGCGGGAATATCTTATAAAGATCTTTTGCATTGCAGGAGGTCTTTATTTATTTCTAGCGCTCTCTAAGTTTCAAGGTTTTAAATTTCAAGGTTTTAAATTTCAAAGTTTTAAGTTTCAAAGTTTTAAGTTTTGAGAAGAGATCTTAAAAATATCTAATAGAATGATCTCTCAAACATCTACTCACCTATAACAATCGATGAGATAGTGCGATTTTAACCGATAAGCATCAGATCAGTCGCCCTCGATAACAATATTAATATTAGCCTTAGTGTTACTATTAATAGCAAAATTGGTATCAAAATGGGTGTCAAGATCGGTATCAAGATCGCCATCATCGAACAAACTAATGAGGATCGTTTATGTCAACGCCATTAGCACTCAAGATAACAGATCTAAAAAAACAGTATCAAAATGGGAAAATCGCCCTGAAAGGGATCAACTTAGAAGTTAAAGAGGGAGATTTCTTTGCGCTATTAGGACCGAATGGTGCCGGAAAATCCACCACTATCGGTATTATTACCGATCTGGTACAACCTACTTCTGGCCATGTTGAGGTATTTGGGATCGATACCCAAAAAAATCGCAATCTAGCAAAGTCGATGATCGGCTTAGTACCACAAGAATTTAACTTCAATCCCTTTGAACCTTGCGAAGAGATTGTTATCAATCAAGCGGGTTATCTAGGCATTCCTCGCAGTGAGGCAAGAAAACGTACTGCAGAGTTACTCAAATTATTAGATCTTACGGATAAAGCCAAAGTGATGGCGCGAGAACTCTCAGGCGGCATGAAGCGTCGCTTGATGATTGCACGCGCACTGGTCCACAATCCACGTCTTCTGATCCTTGATGAGCCGACTGCCGGCGTTGATATTGAGATTCGCAGACAGACCTGGGAGCTGATGAAACGTGTCAATGCTGCCGGAACAACTATCATTCTGACCACTCACTACTTAGAGGAAGCGGAGCAGATGTGTAAAAATATCGCCATTATCAACCATGGGGAGATTGTTCAACAGAGCTCAATGAGTGCCCTTCTTCGAGAGTTACAATCAGAATCATTTATTCTTGATCTAAGTACGCCGGCAACAGAGCTACCACAAATTCCAGGAATTGAGCTGAAGCTCATCGATCCTATGACCTTAGAAGCAGAGATCACCAAGCCCCATACAATCAATGATCTCTTTATGGGACTCAATACTAAAAATATTAAGATCGATACCATGCGAAATAAAGCAAACCGCTTAGAGGAGCTCTTCCTTCGCATTACCAATGAACCACAAACAACAGGAGCAAAAGATGAGTAACCGCGCTTATTGGATCGCTTTTTATACTATTTTGACAAAAGAGATCTATCGTTTTGTTCGTATCTGGCCACAAACACTGCTTCCGCCACTTATCACAACTATTCTCTACTTCCTCATCTTCGGTAAGGTGATTGGGGATCGTGTTGGTGCAATGGATGGCGTTACTTATGCCCAATTTATCGCACCGGGATTAATTATGATGACGGTGATTAGCAATAGCTATTCCAATGTTGTCTCCTCCTTCTTTAGTGCAAAGTACTCTCACCATATTGAAGAGATGTTAGTGGCACCAGTACCCAATATTGTGATTATTGCCGGATATGTTATGGGGGGCGTTGCCCGAGGATTAGCTGTTGGTGGGATTGTTACCATTGTGGCGCTCTTCTTTATCGATATGAAGATCGATAATATCCTTCTGATGCTACTCATCTTCCTTCTGACCTCACTCGTCTTCTCTCTCGCCGGCTTAATTAATGCTATTTTCGCCCGTAGTTTTGATGATATCTCTATTATCCCGACCTTTATCTTAACCCCCTTAACCTATCTAGGAGGCGTCTTCTACTCAGTCTCTCTCTTACCTGAGTTTTGGCAAAATATCTCCTACTTTAACCCGGTCCTCTATATGGTGAGTGCCTTCCGTTATAGTATTTTAGGAGTTTCCGATATCAATATCTTTACGGCGATTACGCTACTTTTAGGGTTTTTGATCGTTCTCTTTTCAGTCGCTTACTATCTGCTACATAAAGGAACGGGCTTAAAATCATAACAGGATCGATATCGTTTCAAGATGGCAAGTGGTAGAATTATAGATTCGAAATCCTCAATCTTGGAACGATCGCTTCGATATCGATAGATTCTTTTCTATCCTAGGATCTTCAAGATTATATTTACTAACAGATATCTAGAATAACGTTATTCTTATTTGAGACTTTTTTATGAAACATCTAAAACTCCTCTTAACGCTCTCTTGCGCTTGGATTGTGGCGGCATGTGCCGGGAATCCTCCCAATCCTTATGACCCTTATGAAGGTTATAACCGAGCGACTTACGAGTTCAATACCGCTGTCGATAATGCTATTGCGAAACCTGTTGCAAAGGGCTACGTTAAGGTCGTTCCTAAAACAGTTCGTACCGGCGTTAGTAATGCCCTTGAAAACTTAGCAGACACACGTTATACCGTTGTTAACTTAACGCAAGGTGAACCTGTTGCCGCATTAGAGAGTCTCCACCGCTTTGTCTTCAACTCAACCTTTGGTCTTTTAGGTTTAGTGGATGTTACAGAACTCTTTAATCTCCCCCCTAAACAGAAGAATGATATGGGCGTTACTTTTGCCAAGATGGGTTGGGCTAATAGTAACTATTTTGTTGTTCCATTGATTGGTCCATCAACTTCCCGAGATACTGTCGGTGTTGTTGCCGATGTCTTTGCAACTCCTTATGCTTATGCCTTTAATGATTGGGTTAGCCTAGGGGTATTAGTGGCCGGTGGAATCGATCTTCGCAGTAAATTACTCGATGTTGAGTCGGTGACAACAACCGCAGCGCTCGACCCTTATGTCTTCCAACGTGAAGCGTATCTTCAATTTAGAAACCAACAACTTAAAAATCATGGTGTGAAATATATTCAGTCAGCTCATGAACGTGAATCACTCTATGAGGATGATGAGGAAGATGCAGGACTCTCGATTGCAGAGTTAGCGCGTCAACGAAATCAATAGAAAGCATTCTACAAGCTCTTTAGAAGGCGTTTAGTCAATTTAGCCAATTGATTAAGCGCCTTTCATTTTCCGATTTCACTCAAAAACTTTACTTAAAATTTCACTTGAAATTCCACTTAAAAATTTAACTCAAGCGATAAAGGAGTCTTCATGCGTCGCTACGTCAATCAACCCTTAGCTATTGGTGCCGATATTATTTTAGAAGATGAGGATTATAACTATATTGTCCGTGTCTTACGCCATCGCGAGGGTGATTCTATCGTACTCTTCAATGGTGAAGGTGGCGAATATCATGGCATTATCATCGAAATTACAAAACGACACTTAACCGTTCGTCTTAAAAAATATAATCCGATCAATCGAGGGAGTCGTATCAAAATCAATATCCTACAATCCCTTGTTAAAGGGGAGAAGATGGACTTTGTGCTGCAAAAAGGAAGTGAACTCGGCATGCACTCCATCACACCTATTGTGACAGAGCGAAGTATTCTTCACCTGAAAAAGGAGCAATTACCAAAACGTCTCGAACGTTGGCACCAGATCATCACCTCTGCTTGTGAACAGTGCGGGCTCAATATTCCCCCACAACTTCATGAACCGATTGCGCTTAAAGAGTGGATCGAAAATCACTCTTCTGAAGAGGAGTCACTGCTCATTACGCTCTCCCCTACGGCTGAACAGAGTCTAGGGAACTTTCTATCTCATGATCTAGAAGATGGCGAGACAATGCCGGCATCGATCACCTTTATCATTGGCCCTGAAGGGGGATTAAGTGATGAAGAGATTGAACTACTTCAGAAAGCGGGTGCGCATAGCGTGACGTTAGGACCTAGAATCTTACGCACTGAAACAGCGGCACTCTCCGTGATCTCCACACTGCAAGGAATTATCGGCGATTGGAGTGAAGCAGCAGAACGAACGATCGAGATTGAAAATGATGAATATCTCCAAACCCATGAAGAATTTGATTAAACAGGAGTGTGTAGCATTGCGGAAGATCACTCTTAGTGAGAAAGTGGTAAAATAACCCAATCGATATTATGAGATGGGATTTCAACCCGCAAAAGGAACGTTATGACAAGAGAAGCTCGAATTATCTTTATTATGGACCCTATTGAGTCCCTTCCCGCGCAGAAAGATACAACAATCGGCATGATGATGGGCGCAGTGAGTTTAGGACTCCCCATCTACTATAGTCGTCAAGAATCGATCTACCTATTAGATGGTGCTGTCCAAACAACGGCACAGAAGATCAATTTAAAACTCAAAAATGAGCGAGAACTTGCGAGCTTTGAGGATTGGTATCAACTAGATGAGGCTGAAAATATCATCTTTGGAGAGAATGATATTGTCCTTCAACGTAAAGATCCACCCTTCAATATGCACTATATCCATGCCACCTATCTCTTAGAGTTGATGGAGCGTCAAGGTGCTTTTGTCTGCAACCGCCCTGATTCTCTACGCGATTGTAATGAGAAGATGTTTACTGCTTGGTTCCCTGAGTTAACGCCTCCTACGCTCGTCTCAAGCCAAAGTGATAAGATCAAAGCGTTTATCGCCCAGCATCACGATACCATCGTTAAACCTCTCGATGGCATGGGCGGAAGCTCAATCTTCCGCGTCACTGATAATGATCCTAACTTAAATGTGATTCTTGAGACAATGACGGAACATAATCAGACCTCTATTATGGTTCAACGCTATATTCCAGAGATTAAGAAGGGTGATAAGCGGATTATTCTGATCAATGGCGTTCCGGCGCCCCACCTTCTTGCCCGTGTACCTGCAGCCAATGAGACTCGAGGTAATCTTGCTGCCGGCGCTACCGGTGTCGTACAAACGCTATCAGAGAATGATCGAATGATCTGTGAGAAGCTAGGACCTGAACTTGTCAAACGAGGACTCTACTTTGTAGGGCTCGATGTAATCGGTGATTATCTTACCGAGATCAATGTCACCAGCCCAACCGGTATTCGCCAAATTGATACAGAGACAGGCTCCTTTTTAGGCCGTGACCTAATCGAGGCATTGCTCAAACTTTGGCAAGAGCGAAAAAGTAGAGCGTAATTATTTGACCAATTATTTAACCTCTATTCAAGCGTCATTCGAACGCTATTCAAACTCAATTTCAATAGAGTTCATGGCGCTCATAGAGTTCAAATCTACGCTACCCCTCGATATAAGGGCTATCTAAAATATCAAGATCGAAATAGATCAATAGAGATTAAAATAGGTCAAAATAGGTCAAAATAAAAAAAGATAGGAGCAGAGATAGAATGCCGATCATATCGATATCTATCTCTGCACTTACCGATTCATTTCGATTTATCTCAACTCATCTCGACTCATCTCGGCTCATCTTAAATTATCTTAATTTACCCAAATTTTAATTAACTCTCTCTATTTGATAGAAGGAATCGTATGTCACTCAATCTTCAATCGCTACTTCAACGTTTAGAAAAAATCGTCAATATCCCCTCACCATCAGGCTATACAGAAGAGGCTCTTGCGGCAATCTTTAGTGAGTTAAGCCAGTTTGATCTCCCCATTGAGATAACCAATAAAGGGGCGATTATTGCCAAAGTAGAAGGTCAAGAGAAGAATCGAGCACGCCTCCTGACAGCCCATGTCGATACATTAGGGGCAATGGTGAAAGAGGTTAAGAGTGATGGTCGCTTAAAACTGACAAAAATTGGGGGCTTTAACTGGAATGCAGTAGAGGGGGAGTATTGCCAGATCCATACTCGAGATGGCAAAACATTTACCGGCACCATCTTAATGCATGAGACCTCCGTCCATGTCTATCAAAATGCCGGCGATCTTCCCCGTAATGATCAAAATATTGAAGTTCGCCTCGATGAGAAGAGTCGTTCTAAAGAGGAGACACTCAAGTTAGGGATTGCGCCGGGAGATTTTGTCTCATTCGACCCTCGCTTTCAATATACAACGAGCCAATTTATTAAATCTCGTCATCTTGATGATAAAGCGAGCGTCGCCCTACTTCTCTCTCTCCTTGAGTGGCTCACAACCGCTAAAATCCCTCCCTATACGCTCTACTTCTACTTCTCTAATAATGAGGAGATCGGTTTTGGTGGAAATGCCTCTATTCCTGAAGAGGTCGTGGAGTATCTCGCTGTTGATATGGGGGCAATAGGTGATGGGCAGACAACCGATGAGTACTCCGTCTCAATCTGTGCAAAAGATTCATCCGGACCCTATCACTATGCTCTCACAAATCAGATGATCACCTTAGCAAGAGAGAATAAGATTCCACATCAAGTCGACATCTACCCTTTCTATGGATCCGATGCTTCTGCGGCAATTCGTGCCGGATATGATATTCGCCATGCTTTAATTGGCCCAGGTATTGAATCCTCCCATGCGCAAGAGCGAACACATATCGATTCGATGATTGCCACCTTTGATCTGCTCAAAGCTTATGTTTTTGCAGAGATGATCGACTAGTGATACCACTATTTAATCATCGGCTATCGAATATCAATCATCGAGTATCAAATATCGAAAGGTGATGGCTGATAGCTAATGGTTGATAGTTGATCACTGATGAGTGAAGAAAGAGATAGAGCAATAGAATAGATGGTAATCCATCAGTAAAAAAATAGAACCGCTTAAAAAATAAAGGATAATTATGTTACGTTCCATGACGGGATTTGCCCGCGAAACCACAACTAGCGATATTGGCCAATTGAGTCTTGAGATTCGCAGTGTTAATAGTCGCTATCTAGACCCTACTTTCAAGATGCCGGAACTCTTAAGGGCTTTAGAGCCAGAATTGAGAGAGCGCTTGCAAAAAGCAGTATCTCGCGGAAAGGTTGAGGTCGGTATCCGTATCAACTTTGATGATGCAGAGAGCCATCATCTTACCTTTAATGAACAAGCTGCAAAAGAGATCTTAGCGATCCATGAGAGCGCAAATGCCCTTTTAGGAAAGAAAGGGGAACTTACCGCGCTAGAGCTGATTCAACTTCCCGGCGTTATGCGCCCTACTTCACTCGATGCCGAATCGATTAAAGGGAAGCTATTTGAGCTCTTTGATCACGCGATTATCGCCTTTTTAGCCAATAGAGAGCGTGAAGGGGAAAGATTGAAAGAGATGATGCTCGATCGCCTCAACCAGATGGAAGTATTAGTTGAAAAAGCTAAAGAGCAACGTCCAATCGCGATTGAGAAGATTGAAGAGCGTCTCCTCTCTCGATTAGAGAAATTAGAGATCGAACATGATCCGCAACGCTTTGAACAGGAGCTTGTCTATATCACTCAACGTCTCGATATTGATGAAGAGATTGATCGTTTAACGGCACATATTGCAGAGATGCGAGATGTCTTCAATCGCAAAGAGCCCGTAGGACGCCGACTCGACTTCCTTACCCAAGAGCTCAATCGCGAAGCGAATACTTTAGGCTCAAAGTCACAAGATGTGATCCTCACACAGATCGGTGTTGACCTCAAAGTATTAATTGAACAGATTCGTGAACAGATTCAAAACATCGAGTAAGCGAAAACATTATTCCCATCATCTCTATTCAATGTTATAATAGCTCACTTTAAAGCGCCTATAGCTCAGTTGGATAGAGTGTTGGTTTCCGAAACCAAAGGTCAGAGGTTCGATCCCTCTTAGGCGCGCCAAGATAGCAAAGCCCTGATTAGCAGCTATTCGTAAAACAGAGTTAATCAGGGCTTTTTCAATAATTTAATGATTTAATGATTTATTTTATTTCAAGTTTCAGTAGAATCGCCTTCACTACTTAAGGTAATTATCAATAATACTTTGCTGAAGGTCGCTACATGCGCCCTGATGATAAGCCTGCTTGAAAAACCGACGATATTTCCTAGCAACATATCTAGATTTATACAATCCCTCAACAATCTTAGAGTATAAATCACTTGATACTTTTGACTTTACAATAAAATCCCCTGCTTCAATTCCCTGCTTCAATTGCATTTTTTATAAACAGAGCTTGCTCAATTCTCGCCTCTTTGTAAAAGATATAACTCTTTCTCTTTATAAATGGATGAGAGCCCGCTTCCACAATACAAGCATCATCATAGTCAACACCATCCCTGACAGTGGTAAAATTAACAAGCAATACCAGTTCCTGTCGTTGAGTGATTTTATCTTCACAAGGATTTGTTAATACAATGAATAGATGTCTATCATCATCCTTATTTTGAGAGCGTGTATACATTAAAATAGATGCTCTAGATCTGATCATCACTGATTCCTAGCGATAATTCCCGAGACTTCTCTCTCTAGCTCTTCTCTTTCAAGATAAAACTTTATAGTCTCTTCATTCTTCCCTAAGTGCGTCAATAAAGTTCTGATATCAATTGGTTTACAGGAGTGATCAGGAGAAGACCACTCTGGAATGATATTAGGGTCATGAGTTAAATCAACAAGCGCCCATCGATCATAATGTCCATATTGACGATAAATTTCATCTAAGATTGATAAATCATTATCAGATAGCTCCTCTAATTGATCTAAACTCTCTTCTCCAGATAAAACAAAAGTTGTTCCAACCTGATGATCTTCTTTATCTGTAATCCATGATTTCCATAGGGAGTTATAACGATGATCCTCGTTTATCAGATCGAGTGTATAAGATAATACAGGCCCATTTTTCATAGAGTAGTAAGTATCGCCCGATATTGAGTTATTATATTTTTCTAAGCTTCTTCTATCTGATAAGTAGAGCAATTTCATTAACTTAAGATGGTACATACGCCCACCTTCTCTTGCTATTAAATAGGCAGCCGCTTGAGCAGTTTTTAACTCATTATACATCACAGACCTCCCTATTAAGACGCTATAGTTAATTTAACTAATTCCACAGATATGCTAACAATCTCACGATTAATTGTACAAAATATGGCTACAAAGGTAAATTCATAATCAATTCATAAATATAATACGGCCATCGATAAGTAGATCCTCAACTATCATTATTCCTCTCTCTTTTCACAGCAAAACCATCTAATTCCCCTCTATTTCATTATATTTATGTAATTGAGTGCGCAATTGATTGACCATTGCAACTATATAATTTACATTTATGTGTTAACTAGAGAGGTGTTAAAAATGAAAGAAGCAGCAAGAATTAGAGCAGAAAACTTAAAAGCATGGATTGATCGCTATTACGGGGGAAAACAAGCTGCCTTTATTGAGAAGACCGGGATGAATCAAGGTGAGCTCTCGGCCCTTATTAATGGTCGCCGTGTTTTTGGGGAGCGAAAAGCTCGTTCCATCGAAGAGTTAGCAGAGATGCCCAATATGTATCTCGAGCAGACGGAAGAGCCCGATGTTCCTATCAATCCTGCCGCGCTACAAGGAATGATCCCAGTGATCTCTTGGGTTGCCGCGGGTCATTTTAGTGATGCCGGCCAAATTCCAGCAGATGATCTCATTAAATGGGTTCCCTGCCCTGCGCCCCATAGTAAAGGAACTTTTGCTCTTAAAGTCTCCGGCATTAGTATGATGAATCCTAATGGTAGCCCCTCCTTTGAAGATGGGGATATTATCTTTGTCGATCCCGCGAAGATGCCGGAAAACAAATCATGCATCATTGTGACACTTGAAGGGAGTGATAGCGCTACCTTCAAACAATTGGTCATTGAACCAGATGGTAAAAAATATATTATCCCTCTCAATCCTAACTGGGGAGATAAGCCGATAGAGATTCGTGGAAATGCCTCTATCAATGGTGTTGTGATCGGAAAATGGGTTGATATCTGCTAATAATTAGAGAGCAGATATCGCTCGATTCATTCGAGCGTCTGATCGTTTGATCGTTTAATCTACTCTTCATTGCATCAATAAGATTGATCATTCTCCCATTTCTCTTTACCTATCTCTTTATCCACCACTTTTAAATGTACGATGCACTCAATATATTCTCCTTTTATTCCAATGAGTTACAATTACAGCATCTAAAACCGTAAAAGTTCCAGCAGAAATATTACAAATATGTATTGCAATAACCATTACATAAATGTAATATTTATTACATCAAAGATCACATCAAGATCTAACTGAAAACGGATAAAAAAGTGATTAAGTCGATTCTAAGAGAGCTCAACTGCGTCACTAAAAGGAGAAGAGAGATGTTATTGACCGATCTATTAAACTTATTATTGACCCAACGCCAAAAAGAGAATCTTCGTATTAAGAGAGAGCGCCATTTTAACAATGTTCTATTAATCGCCAATGAATTTAGTGCAGAAACCCCCAAGGCAATTGGCGAGAAGATCACAAAAGCAGAGATCCAGCTACAAAAGGCACCTTTTTGGAGACGCAAAGAGCTAAAAGTATTAACTGAAGCACTCTATCACGCTCAAAAATTGATTAATCGCCGGCATCAATTGATGCAAAATAGAGAACCTCTCTCTCCTGTTCCTTTCGTCCTACTCAGGAAGGAAGCGGCATAATTCCGAATGATGCCACTAAGCGCACACTAAAATTTTACACCACAATAAGAAGAGGCTGACAAATAGAATGTCAGCCTCTTTGCGTTTTCTACAATTCACGATGATTTCCATCTGCTATTAAAGAGTAAGCTAGATGGATTAAGTCGCTTTCAAATGATTACGAATAAGGAAGCAATTATCGCCCCACCTATTCGCTCTACTATAAAGTCGACTATTGAATCCTACTACTCTCCAATATGCTTTCCAAAATTGGTGCTACTTCCCATACCTTTTTCAATAAAGGCCGCTTCAATTTGGGAACAAGGTGTTGTCTCTCTAATCTTACGCTTTGCATTGCGCTTCTCAGTAGCAGTTAAACCACTATTACGGTCAACTTTCGCCATACGATCAACACAACGATTGTATCCAGAGATAAAGAGCGCTCGATCCTGTTTATATTGCTCGACTGCAAGATTATTTTTCTCTTTCCAAACGCGTTTCCAGATATCACAATCTGCCGTCGCGGCATGGCTTTCAGCACAAAACTGTGGATGAATCGCTTGTAGCTCCATCAATGAGAGCGGTGTTAACATCTCATAGCTCTTCTCATCTCGCACATCTTTCCATAATTGGCAAAGTGTCGATTCTGTTGGATTTTTGCCACAAAATTGATGCTCATGACGATAGAGATTATCTAAGTTCTCTTCGAAAAGAACCTTTTTCCCCTCAATCTTTGCGTTCTTTACCAATTTATTAAAGGCATTACACTCAACATTTTCATGTGCCGTGGTCGCTTCATTACAAGCCATAGCATCATAAACGGAAAGAACTTCTTGCCAATTTTTCTCGCCATGCTCACGCTCAAGTCTCGCTTCAATCTCCGAGAAGTGCTCCATCTCTAGATCTAAAGCAGCTTGATCCAAAGCTTTCTGTGCTGCGATACAAGCTTGATCATTTTCCACTAGCGCAACACCCTTTTCTCCCCCTTTTTTACGGGCATTATCAAGGCGTTTCTCACAATTTTTGACCATATCTTGGGCTTTATTTAGATGCTTCATATAGTACGCTTCATCATGGTCCCCACATGCTGCAAGCCCTAATACTAAACCCACTACTATCGCAATTTTTTTCATCTCTCTTTGCCTTTTGTTTTAAGTACAATGGATAAGCGAATCAGTGATCAAAATACTTTGATCTTCAACATAGCTCTCTTCCTAAAGAGGAGGGGAGAAACTACGTTGCCCTTAATCTGACCGGCTCCTTGTCTCTCTTTACGTAATACTTAGCCGTAATACTTAACGTAATATTTACAGTAAAACCTAACTGTAATCATTTTATTAATATTTACATATTATAGATAATCACATCTTAAATAGAAAGGTAGAACCCGCTAAAGGCTATATAGATCAAGCTTCCTAGTAACCAAAAGAGGTTGAAAGATCCTCTGATAGAGAGTGATAAAAAAGTATTTTACCTCCTCTTTCTACTTTGAAAATGCTCTGCTACAGTGGAGAGACACTTTTGATTTAGATCACATTTGATTTAGATCACAAATCCCTAAAAGGATAGATCACTCTATTCTCCCTAACTCCACTTTTCTCTGAGCGCTGACCATGACACTCTTTCTACATGCCTTTGCGACCCAATTTTACGCCCTTCTACCCTTTTTTATTCTGATTGCAACCGGCTATATTCTAGTCCGCATCTTCCGTTGGAGTAATACCTTTACAGAAGGATTAACGCGTTTTCTCTTCAATCTGGCAATCCCGGTGATGCTCTTTGGTGTGATGAGTCGCTTTCATACTCAAGAGGAGATGGACCCGCGTCTGATTATTGCCTATTTCGGCGCCTCTTTTATCCTCTTCTTTATTGCACAAATCTATGTCAAGTGGATCTTAAAACGGAGTGCGCAAGAGGCGGCTGTCTTTGGAATGGGTGGCATCTTCTCCAATAATGTGATGATTGGAATTCCCCTTATTATGCTCTTTATGGGAAGTGAAGCGATTGCAGTATCGGCACTGGTAATCTCCTTCAATGCGCTTCTTCTTTGGAGTTTAGTCTCCGTTGCCATTGAATGGGCAGACCATGGATCGCTCTCTCTTAAAGGGTTTCTCCTCACCTTCCGTGGCGTTCTTAAAAACCCGATTGTCATCGGCATTATGCTGGGACTTTTAGTGAGCTTTCTTCGAGTGCCGATGCCAACTTTTGCAACCCATACCATTGAGATGTTCTCTGATATGGTCGCACCCCTTTCCCTTTTGGTCCTGGGAATGGGATTAGCTAAATATCGTCTAGGTGCAAATCTCAAGTTGAGCCTTAATATCACCTTTTTTAAATTAATTCTGCATCCTCTTATCATTTGGGGCGTTGCACTCTTGATGGGACTTCCTCCCTTTGAGACAAAGGCAATTGTCATTTTAGGCTCCATCGCTACAGGGATGAATGTCTATCTTATGGCCTTAAAATTCCAAGTGATTGAGGATGCCGTCGCCTCAAGTATTATCTTAACGACGATCCTCTCTGCCGTTACGACACCTATTATTGTGGTACTTCTCTAGAGCTCTAACTTCTCTATATCTGGCCAGTCATTACCAAACTCCTTCAATATACAAAAATATATGATATCTGTTAAAATAGAGGAGATAGAGCGAGTCTATCACTCATATCGATCAACTCAACCATCGGCTAATTATCGATAGCGATCGAATGATCTATTTTCAACTAGTTAAGAGAGTGACTATTATGAAAAAATTGATTTTATCCTCCCTATTTCTTCTTGCTTCATGGTCTTTTGCTGCAGAAGAGATGGGCTTAACACCTCAAGAGACTTATCAATTAAAGACGGAAGGCGAGACACCTGTTCTCTTTATTGATGTCCGTGATCCTGTAGAGATTATGTTTGTTGGTAGTACTGATGTTGTCGATCTCAATATTCCCTTTTTAATCGTTGATCGAACAGAATGGAGTGATGAGCGTGGCGCGTTTAAGATGAATAAGAATGATCAATTCGCTAAAGAAGTTGCTGCGGCATTAGAAGCTAAAAATCTTCCTAAAGAGACAATGATTATCACCATGTGTCGTTCAGGTAGTGAGCGAGGAAAGCCAAGCGCAGAAGCTCTACGTGAAGCAGGATTTAGTAACGCACACTATGTTATCAATGGCTTCCAAGGTGATGCAGTTAAAGAGGGTGAAATGAAGGGCTTCCGCATTGAAAATGGTTGGCAAAACTCTGACCTTCCTTGGGGCGCAAAAATGAGTGGTGATAAGATCTACCGTACAGATACAAGTGAAGCAGAAGTGAAAGCAGATACTGAAGTCGCAGAAAAGGCTATTGAAGCGGCGGCAACAGATACTGCAACAGCAGCAGATGCTGCGATCGATCAAGTCAAAGAGACTGCCTCAACTGATGCAACAACTATTGAAGAAGATGCAGCAGATAAAAAGAGTGCCCTCAATGAGATGAAAGAAGATCTTAAAAAGAGCGTTGATAATGCATCGGAGAATGTCAAAGAACTTTTTGATCAACAAAAAGAGAATCTCGATAATGCCGTTGATAAGGCAAAAGAGCTCTTCGATGGCAAGAAAGAGGATCTCAATAAGCTCAAAGAGATGCCTAAATCTGATGATGCACCGGCAGCTGTTAAAGAGAATGTCGCAGCTTAGAGTCTGCTTCTATTCCATTGCCTAATAACACAAAAAGCACTGATCCTAACAATCAGTGCTTTTCTATTTCACCAGCCTTATTGCCGGCTAAAGCGATATCTTAACTGATCAATACATTGGCCTCATCGAGGCTTATTGATCTTATGGATCTTATGGATCTTATCGATCTCGGCAATCCTACCAGTCCCATCAATCATTAGAGCGGGACACTATCAACACTCTCATTCTCTCTGAGTTTAGCTTCCTCTTTCGCTTCAAAAGCCTTCTCTTCAGCACGCTCTTTCGCCATCTCATCCTGAATTTGTGCTTCAGTAACACCGAGGAACTTAAATGCCGGCGTTACGACAAACTCTGAAGAGACCTCGCCTGAATAGATATGCGATTGATTCTGACCTAAATCGAGTTTTTTCACATTCTGCTCGCCTGGCGCAAAATCAATCTTTTTAAGATCAACCCAGAAGATATTGGGAGAGATCGCAGATTCAAAGAAATAGAGCCCCTCTTTATGATCGACTACCGTACGCCATCGTGTTGAAGAGATATTAGGTTCCTCTTCCGTATTCAGTCCATAAGGAACAGAGACATTGCGAATGACACTAAAGACACTAGAGATCGAATCCTTCATCGATCCGCCTGTCGGAATCGCATTGATATAGAATGAAGCTCGTGCAAAACGATCCGCCGCACGATTGGTTCCCGGCAATACCACCGTCCCACCAATGCCTTCCCAATACTCATTCATCGCTAACTGCTTATCGAATGTAGGAGAGTTTGTCATCACTTGGTAACTACGGTCATGATGAATCACTTGCTCTCCATTAACATACTCGACAATGGCGCTATCTCCCGTTGCATCTGACATAGAGAGATGTAAGGTCGCAAGACGTGTCTCGCCCGGCACTTCCGCCGTAACAATAATAAAAGGTTCCTTCTCTAAAAATTCAACCGCCTCTGCTACAGTGGCAAAATTATCGAGCATATATTGCGCCCAGAGTGAGATTGCCATAGTGGGCTTCTCATTGAGAACAGAAGGATTGGGATATTCCGATTCCGCTAGCCAAAGAAGGTTCGCATTAAGCCCCGCCTCATTCACGCCATCTGTTGTGGAGATATCATAACCTGTTGCAACTAAGCTTCCATACTGAGAGACCCACTCAATCGATCGATCTCCCGCTTCACCCGTACGTGCCATTCCCTTTGGAAGGATCCATAAGTTAGTCCCCACATCACTCTTCCAATCCATCGATCTTGCCGTAATATTACGATCATTATCACCATGGAATACAACACGGGTACACGCTTCTGCTGCCGTGGTTAAAAGTAGTGCAGCACCAACGGCAACAGCCACTTTTTTCATGTTAAGGAGGGGAGATTTTTTGAAGATATTACGCATAGTTTAATAATCCTTCTTTAGCATAGCTCTTATTAAAGAGAAATCTGAGATAGAGATGTCAAAAATAGCGATATTAGGATCACTCCCTTTATCTCATAACACTCTACTTTCTGCCTATTTTACCATCAGAGTGGCTGATCTCTTTCACTTTTTTTATAAAAATCGATAAAAAAAGCGAAATAAACGATGATTAAAATAAGAAAAAAGCTAAAAGAAAAATGTAAGAAGAACTAAAAGCCCCTTTAAGAGCCCAACTACTAAAATGTAATTGAGATTAAAGGAGCCTCTATCGCTATCTCATAATAAGCTCATAATAAACTCACAATGAGATTATGATTAGAGATCAAAATGATTAACTGCCGATCACGCCACCATCTCTCTTCTGAATCACCACAGTTGCTGAGCGAGGACGCCCTGCCGCCGCACCATCAGGCCATGTTGAGAGCGCTAATGCCGCGGAAGGATCAGTTGTTCCATTATCGGGCTCACCAGGATGCTGAATATTGATAAAGAGCGTCTTATTATCAGGTGTAAAGGAGATTCCCGTAATCTCACTACGATTAGGTCCCACCAAGAAACGTTTGAAATAACCATCAGCAGGATCAACCGCTAACATCTGATTATTCCCCATGCCGGCATACGCTTTCTGATTAATGGTTGATGAGGAGACATCGGTCTGCACCCATAAGATTCCATTATGATCAAAAGCTAATCCATCAGGGCTACCAAAAGCATCTCCACGATTTTGAGCTTTTAAGTTAGGATCATCTGTTAAATCAGAGCCGGCAAGCGCTAAAATATCCCATTCAAATGTTGGTGATGTGACATCTGCATGATCTTCCTGCCAATGGATAATATGACCAAAGAGGTTATTATCACGAGGATTTGCCGCATCTTTTCCTGGGTAGCCTGCTTTACCACGATTGCTATTGTTGGTCAGTGTACAGTAGATACTGCCGGGATTTTTAGGATCTGCTGCAATCCATTCTGGGCGATCCATCTTTGTACCGCCCACAATATCAGCTGCACTACGGGCATTGATCACGACATCCCCTTGATTTTTAAATCCATTCTCTGCTGTTAAACCATTCTCACCATAGATTAATGGTAGCCATTCACCTTTGCCATTCTCATCAAAGCGAGCAACATAGAGCGTTCCATCACTGAGAAGCTGACTATTCGCCTTCCCTTTTGCTGGATCATATTGATCACGACTGACAAATTTATAGATATACTCAAAGCGCTGATCATCGCCCATATAGACGGCGACGCGCTTATCCGGTCCAACAACAAGTTCAGCACCCTCATGTTTAAAACGGCCGAGCGCCGTATGTTTGACCGGTGTTGAGGTAGGATCTTCAGGATCGATCTCTACCACCCAACCGAAACGGTTCACCTCATTGGGATGTTTATCGACATTGAAGCGCTCATCAAATTCCACCCAACGATAAGCAGTGTCACTATCAGCAATACCATAACGCTTCTCGAGAGCATTATGCGCTCCTTCTGCTTTCACAAAGATATCGGCCCAATTCTCTTCACAAGTTAAATAGGTACCCCATGGCGTTTTACCATTTGCACAATTTTGCATGGTACCTAATACTTTTGAACCAGTAGGGTCTGCTGCAGTAATAAAGAGCTCATGCCCTTTTGCCGGACCTGAAACGCCCATCTCTGTATGCGGTGTAATGCGACGTGCATATTGTGAAGGACGTACCACTTCCCATTCACCTTGATCATTCTTCATCACTTCAATGACAGAGATCCCCATCGCATTTTGTGATTTAAGAACTTTATCGGCAGACCAATTCGCCTCACCATCCACAAAGAGAAGACCATTATCGACATACTCATGGTTCATCGCTAAAAGACCATGACGAGAAGCCTCATCCCCCTCTCCTAACGGAAAGTAAGCCATCCCATCATGATTCATCCCTGCTTGCACCGCTTGATCATCGGCACTATTTGATCCATCTTTCTTAAATTCAGGGTTATTACCCGGCAATCCTACAGGATCCCCCCATTTATAGAAGGCAACCGCTTCATAACCTTCGGGAACAATCACCGTATCCAATACTGAGTAAGGAACCGGCTTAAAAGAGACGCGACCACTTTCCGCTGCTTTTATCACTTCATCACGGGCGTTATCTGCAAAGAGATTAGAAGGAAAAAGCGACATAATGCCAGCGGTAACACCTAATCCCCCCATCTTAAAGAGTGAGCGACGTGAGATACGCGCATCCATCACTTCCGAGAAGGCTGAGTTTGTGGTCTGATTATTTACTTCAAATTCATCACGTTTACGTGTCATGATTGATCTCCAAAAAATCAAAAGCTATTCAAAAGCTATAGAAGGACTCCCGTTCTGCAATCGGGTCACTCACTATAGTAGGCATGCAATATGACACTGTAATGACAGCTTCTTGCTAATTTTTTTGACAATAAATAGAAATATTTTACAATCAGTTTTACAACTAAAAGTCCCTAAATAACGGTAGTTATGGAGGTATGCACGATTTCATTTAAGTTTTTTATTTTAATTTTTTTGGATTTCACTATATAAAATTTCTCTTAACTTTTATCTCTGAAATTCACTATGAAAACAGACAATCTTATCGATGCGCTCACCACACAGGGCTACTATGTGTGGGATGATTTTCTTACCCCTTTTGAGGTTGCCGATCTTAAAGAAGCAATCCCGGAAGATCAATTACAAGAAGCTCGTATCGGTCACCGCCATACGTTACAGGGGAATCGAGAGATTAGAGGCGATCTCACCCTCTGGCTCGACCCCACCATGGGAGAGCCTATTGCCCAATACTTTAAGAAGATGGAAGAGATTCAGCAATCACTTAATCAAACACTCTATTTAGGTTTACGTGATTTTGAGACCCACTTTTGTCGTTATCCAAGTGGCGCCTACTATAAACGGCACAACGATAATGCGCGCAATCAGAATCGCCGAAAAGTGACGACTGTTCTCTATCTTAATGAGTCGTGGCAACCCGGCGATGGAGGGGAGCTGCTGATCTATAGTCGTGAGAAGCCCGAATCAGATGAGGTAATATTATCACTACCCCCTCAAGCGGGGAGTATGATCCTCTTTCTCTCTGAAGATTTCCCACATGAGGTCTTACCGACCCAAAAGATCCGAGAGAGTATTACCGGATGGTATCTTACGGAGAGATTTCTCTAAACTCTCGCCCCACTCTACCACTTTTAAAAATCTATAATCATAGAGTCTATAAAAAAAGAGTAACCCAATGAGGTTACTCTTTTACTCTTCTACTCTTCTAATATGCTCTGACCTTTACAGTTAGTAACGATCATCAGTGATAACTGTTAGTGGCAACTGATTCTTACCCAACGCACTATTTACAACGATGGAGAAGATCAATAATACGCTTATCATCACTATCGGCACGCGCATAAGTACTATCGATAGCGCGATAGATCTCAATCACAAAGTGGTTACCACTCTGAAGTCGAGCTCCATTTCCTTTAAGCGCAGACTCCGTCACTTGATGGGATTTAAGACCACTTCGAACACAAGCAAGATAACTCTCATAATGTTTATCGGAAACCAGTTCCGTATCATGTTTGTGGTTATCTTTATAATCGGTATAACTGACACTCTTCGTGGGAGCTTCTGTCGTTGCGCATCCGGCAAGAATAAGCGCACTTAAACTACTTATTGCAAAAAACTTTTTCATTATTCAACCTTCTCTCTTGTTCGGAATAGAGGGATCGGCAATCTCGCTGATTCTCTGATATTGTTCTCAACTTTCTACGATCAATTGTTTCTTGATCGTTTCTTGACTACATGAACCGATCAACATTAAATTATCTCTAATGGGATCTCTAATAGTTATCTAGCTGCTCCGCGTGACATCTATTGATCGCTCACTTCTCTGTCGAAATTTACCCTAATTTACCTTAATTAAGAGGTGAAGTTAACACTTTGGCCTCTAATTTTTCAGATTCGATGATGAGGGCAATCGGGATTACGTCGATATTTAAATTTCTGCCAACTAAAATTGAGCGCATTGTAGAGGCAGATCTCCCCCACCGCAATTGAACCTAAATCCATAATCAATTTAAGAGCTTCCTGCGCCTGGGAAACACCGATAATATGAACTACAGGAGAGAAGACACCAAAGAGCGCACAATTACCATCATCTGCATGCTCTCCCCCAAAGAGACATTCATAACAAGCGCTATTTTCATCACGAAAGTCAAAAACGGTCAATTGCCCCTCATAGCGGACAGCAGAACCTGAAACAAGGGGAACGCGATTGATAAAACAAGCACGATTCAGATCTTTTCGTAGCGCAAAATTATCACTACAATCGAGCGCAACATCGGCATCCTGAATCAGCGATTCCAATTCGGAAAAAGAGACTTTCTGCTCCACCTCAACGAGCGTGACATTGGGATTGAGCTCTCGCAGATGCTTTGCCGCTTGCCTCACCTTTGAGAGGTTAAGATCCCCCATACGATAGCCGGTCTGCCGATGAAGATTGGTAATATCGACCCGATCATAATCCACCAATGTGATTTTTCCGATTCCGGCACCAGCAAAAAGAGGAAGAGCCGCCATGCCAAGCCCACCGCAACCCACGACGACAACATGCGCTTGTTTAAGTCTCTCCTGACCTGCTAAATCAAATTGATCCAACATAATATGGCGCGAATAGCGTAGTAATTCATCATCACTTAAGAGTGAATCATCAAATGCGCCGGCACTCTCTTTTCGATCTCTCATCTGCCCTTCTCCCTTAATTTGAAAATGTGACACTCTTTAAAAACTTATCGGTCTCTAATAGTAATAATAACCCTTATGGCAAGAGCGAATTATACTCGCAACCCTACATCAGATCTATCTGATCTATCTGATCTATCTGATCTATCTCTAAGATAATGCACCTTCTCCCCATCTATTCTCTCTTCAAAAAATGTGTAAGTTTGGCACATTTTCTACTTTCATCTTGAAATGGGCTAAAGATGCCACATTATATTAGCATGCCAACTTAAAACTATAAGGAGTTTAATTGTGGAACAGTTTAGAGGGACAACCATCTGTGCAGTACGTCGCGGCAATGAAGTGGTCATTGGTGGCGATGGTCAGGTATCTATGGGAAACACCATTATGAAAGGCAATGCGCGTAAAGTTCGCCGCCTCTATAATGGTAAAGTGATCGCTGGCTTTGCTGGTGGAACCGCAGATGCTTTTACACTCTTTGAACGCTTTGAAGAGAAGCTCGCACAGCATGGCGGGAATCTTACCCGTGCGGCTGTTGCTTTAGCGAAAGATTGGCGTACAGAGCGTTCACTTCGTAAATTAGAGGCGCTCTTAATTGTTGCTGATGAAACAGCAACCTTTGTGATCTCCGGTTTAGGGGATGTTATTGAGCCTGAGCATGATATTGCAACAATCGGATCGGGCGGTATGTTTGCCCATAGTGCAGCATTAGCACTCTTACAAAATACTGAGCTTTCAGCGGAAGAGATTGTGCGTAAAAGTTTAGAAATTGCCGGCAGCGTCTGTATCTATAGTAATACAAACCTGACATTAGAGAAGCTCTCATTCTAAGAGCGATAACCTCTATTAAGGCCATAAAGCATAAAGATAGATGCATAAAAGGATCTATGCATATGGATATCTTAAGAGTATATCTCTTCAAATAGACCTGAAAGCATATCTGGAAAAATCTAGAAAAGATTTGGAAAAGACCTGAAAAGTATCTAAACAATATCTGAACAACAAATATCTGAACAACATCTAAAAAGATCTAAGAACGATCTAAAAAATAGTTAAAAGAGAAAGGAATTATCAATATGAGCGCTATGACACCAAGAGAGATCGTACAAGAACTCGATCGCTATATTATTGGTCAAGATGAGGCTAAACGATCCGTAGCGATTGCCCTGCGTAATCGTTGGAGACGTCAACAGGTCTCAGATGAGATGAGAAAAGAGATCACCCCTAAAAATATCTTAATGATCGGACCTACCGGTGTTGGTAAAACAGAGATCGCCCGTCGTCTTGCCACTTTAGCGAATGCGCCTTTTATTAAAGTTGAAGCAACTAAATTTACGGAAGTTGGTTATGTCGGTCGTGAAGTCGACTCCATTATCCGTGATCTTGTTGAAGCTGCCGTAAAACAAGTACGTGAGCGCATGATTAAAGAAGCTTATCCAAAAGCTGAGGAAGCTGCTATTGAGCGCGTTCTCGATGCGATCTTACCGCCGCCTAAAAGTGTTGGTTTTGCCGATGAACCTAATGCACCCAAGGCGGAGAGCCCAACGCGTCAAAAATTCCGCGAAAAAATTATCCGTGGAGAGATGGATGATAAAGAGATCGATATCGAAATCGCAAGTACAGGTGTCGGCGTTAATATCATGACCCCTCCCGGTATGGAAGAGATGGCAGATCAACTGCAATCGCTCTTCCAACAATCGGGTATGGAGAAGAAAAAGAGCAAAAAGATGAAGATCAAAGATGCGCTTAAAGTAGTTCAAAATGAGGAAGCTGCGCGTCTAATCAATGAAGAGGAAGCAAAACAGAAAGCGATCGAAATTGCCGAAAACCAAGGGATCGTCTTTATTGATGAGATCGATAAAGTGTGCCGTAAAGGGGAAACTTCCGGCGCGGATGTCTCCCGTGAAGGAGTTCAGCGCGACCTGCTTCCATTAATTGAGGGTTGTACCGTTTCAACGAAATATGGGGCAATTAAGACAGACCATATCCTCTTTATCACATCAGGTGCTTTCCACTTAGCTAAACCTTCTGATCTGATCCCTGAGCTTCAAGGTCGTCTTCCGATTCGTGTCGAGTTAAAATCACTCAATGCGGATGACTTCTACCGTATCTTAACAGAGCCCTCTTCAGCACTCATTAAGCAGTATAAAGCGCTTCTTAAAACTGAAGGTGTTGAGCTTGAGTTTGATGATTCTGCATTACACAAAATCGCTAAAATGGCATTTGAAGTCAATGAGAAGACAGAAAATATCGGAGCTCGTCGCCTCCACACCATTTTAGAACGTCTCCTAGAAGAGATCTCATTTACCGCTTCTGATCGCGATGGTGAAAAATTTGTTGTCACAGAAGAGTATGTGAAAAATGAGTTAGAAGATCTCGTAGAAGATGAAGATCTCAGTCGCTTTATTCTTTAATCTTTGATTCTGAATCTTTGATTTTGAATCTTTAACCCGAACCTCTAATCTGAGAAATTAAGACCTGTAAAAAAGGTCTCTCAGAAAGAGTCACAATATAAACACAGAGCAGCTTCTCAATTGATCCAATATTGATGAAGCTGCTTTTTTATTTGTCGCCCTAAACAGTATCAACCACTTTATCAGCCATGATTAGAAAAAATTAGAAGCTACATGTTTCAAAGAAAAATATATTTAATATTCAAGTATTAAATGCTCTGCTATAGATTATTATCGGCTTTTAAGTTGCTCTAATTTTTGGAGCCAGTTATGAAAAAGATGACATTCAGCTTTAATTTTCTCTAAAGTCATCTCTCTTGCTAAAATTGTTCCCCCTAACACCTTATGGTAAGTTGGACAAAGCTTCTCTATTCGTTTCGAAGGTGCTGTACTTGAACTATTATTGATATGCTCAGGCGAATTAAATTGATCTCTAATTGCACAGAATCCCCTCACATTTAACTTCTCTTCCATCAATTGTGGATCACTAAAAAGAATTGCCTCAAACTCATACATCTGTATATAGGGAATAAATCGTGTTGCAGCTTCTGCACCTAAAGTTTCAGTAACAGCGTTAACTAATGCTTCTTGCATTATTTCTAGCTTCTTTACTAGGTCTGATTCTCTCTCTGCATCCAGCTTTCCTGGAAAATCTGAATGTAATCCATAAAAGTCTAAAAAAGTTGTGCAATAGACGGAATGGTCACTCTTCATCATGACCGTGAGATCTCGCTTTAATCTTGCCCAGTTCACATTTCCCCCTTTGTGCCCAGGCTTCCCTATTAAAGGAGCACTAATCCAGATACCTTGTGTAGCAAAATAAGGTGCAATAATTGCATTAACAAAACTCTCTTCAGTTTGCCCCTCACAAATAATGTTAACCCTTACCATTTAGGTCTTGCTCCTAAAATATTTTTTTCCCAGAGTTCTCCTAGCGTATACTCTTCTAACCACTCCGAAAATGTCTCCCCATCTAAACGCTTAAAAATGGAAACGCCATCCTCTCTATCAACCGTAATAACATTATCTGCAGAAAATTGATTTAAAAGGGGAACTGATTGCGTTGAGATAATAACTTGCATCCGCTTCGAAGCCTCCCTAAAAAGAGCTCCTAACAACGTAATCGCATAGGGATGAAGCCCTAATTCTGGCTCATCAAAAATAATTGTAGAAGGTGGATCCGGCTGCAGTAATGCTGTAACTAAACAGATAAATCTAATAGAACCATCTGATAACTGACTAGGCCATAATTCATAATCGCTATTTTTTTGACGCCATAAGAGGCGAATCTGTTTCTCTTCTGTAGATAATGCCTTAGGTTCTAATACAAAATCATCAAAAAAAGGAATCGCTAAACGGATAGTGTCAATAATCAGAGTATAAGTGTCGTTATACTCCTCTCTCAATTTATATAAAAATGCAGCTAAATTGGAAGCATTTGGTCGAAGGTATTTATTATCATGTAGTGCCCCTTGCTGTTTGACTCTTGCTGTATCACTTGTATCGTGGAAATGATAGATACGCCACTTTGAAATTGCCGAATAACAGTAATCTGCAATTCGTTCAGAATCAATCTTTGACTTAAGCTTCGCTTCTGAATGTCCCCGCCCTAAATCAACATCAAAAGGTTTTGGATAACCATCTCCTTGAAAATAGAAGATCTCTTTTTGAAAAATAAGGCGGTCATCTACCGTTGCTGTTAACTCAAATTCATAGCTATTTTTATCAAAATACAACCTTGATGATAATCTCTCTGTCACCTGTGTACCATAAGTTAAGAGTCGATTAGCCCCCCCTTGCTTATTGATCCAAAATGCCAAATTCCCCTCTATTAAATGAGAAAGTAGACGGAAATAGGATACAAAATTGCTTTTCCCTGAGCCATTTGAGCCAATTAATACATTTAATGGTGTTAACTTTAAATCTACAGATTGTATAGATTTAAAACCTTTAATCTTTATGCGATCAATTGGTTGTTTCAAACTCATTTCGTTAAACCTTATTCAGTAAAAGATAGTCAATTAATAGTAGCATTTTTAATTCTAGAAATTCATCGAAGCTGATCATCAGCATTGATTATTAAAAAATATCAGAAGACTCTAAGATCAGCATAAAGCTATTTTAAAGATAACAAAGTTAACGCCTAAAAAATCACTATCAAAATAATAATCAGAGCGAATTGAGTACTCGAAATTAATTTGATAGGTATTTCATAGGCGTTTAATAGATACTTAAATCCTCCCAAGCCTCAAAATTAGAAACTAAAGAGCAAAGATCCCTGTCGTCGCTATATGAAGATAATAGTGTTGATCGAGCTTCGGTTTCTCTTCGATAGAGCTGACCTCAAGAAAGAGAATCTGCCCCTGCCAATTAACCGTGACTTCATAGGTTGCTCCCATATAGACAACATGCTCAATATGGCATTTTTGACTCTCTTCACCGGTTATCTGTAAAGAGGTCGCTTCAGGCCGAATTCCCACTCGACAGGCACCATCTTGTCGATCTAAAGCATGATCGAGTCTAATACGGTAACCATTCACCTCTAACTGTTGGGTCTTCGCTTCATAATGTCCATCAAAAATATTAGCATCACCCATAAAGTTCGCGATAAACTCCGAATTGGGGGCACGATAGAGATTTTCTGGAGTATCGAACTGCATAATCTCCCCTTTTCGCATCACTAAAACACGATCAGAGACAGCAAAAGCCTCACTCTGATCATGCGTAACATAGAAAGAGGTGATTCCAAATTGTTGCTGTAATTCTCTGATCTTCTCTCGCATACTTCGGCGAAGATTGGTATCGAGATTACTCAAGGGTTCATCAAAAAGAAGCACTTTCGGCTGAAGAATAAGCGCACGAGCAAGCGCTACACGCTGCTGTTGCCCACCTGAGATCTGATCGACATAGCGATTTTCAAATCCTGCAAGATCAACAATCTCTAAAATCTCAGAGACACGCTTTTCTCGCTCCCTCTTCCCAACGCCGAGCATCTTCAAACCATACCCTACATTTTCCCCAAGAGACATATGGGGAAAGAGAGCATACGATTGAAAGACCATTGAGATATCTCGTTCTTGAATCGAACGCTTAGTCACATCCTCGCCATTAATATAGATCGAGCCGGCCGTTGGCTGCTCCAATCCTGCTAAAAGACGCAAAATGGTCGTTTTACCGCAACCCGATGGACCTAAAATAGAGATCATCTCTCCCTTTTCAACCTGCAAAGAGAGATCATCGATCACCACATTTTTACCAAAGGTCTTATTAATATTTTTAAACTCAACAAAATATGAGGTTGTCATTGTTAAATCTCTCCTAATTACTGTCCATTTTTTGCTGCTGATCGTTGGGTTCGTGACTCCCCTACTAGATAGTCAAAGATAAGAATAATCGCCATCATCACGACAATAAGAATGGATCCATAAGCGATCGCAATTCCATATTCACCATCTTCTACCCGATTTAGGATATAAGCCGTTGCGACCCGAGTATCAGGTGTCACTAAGAAGATAATAGCGCTGACCGTTGTCACTGCTCGTACAAAACTATAGACCAGGGCAGATAAGATCGCCGGTCTTAAAAGTGGAATTAAGATGAGAGAAAGCGTCTTAAAAGAGCCTGCTTTTAAACTTAATGAGGCCTCATCTAATGATTTATCAATCTGCCCTAATCCAGCAATCCCTGCACGAATTCCCACCGGCACATTGCGCATAATCATTGAGATAATCACAATCGCCGCCGTTCCTGTAATATAGATCGGGGCATCATTAAAAGCTAAAAGATAAGCAACTCCAGCGACAGTTCCTGGCACGGCAAAACAGAGCATCGTGGTAAATTCCAAAGTCTTCTTCCCTCGGAAGTTTTGTCGCACCACAATATAGGCAATTAAAATCCCAAAGAAAGCTGTAACAGGCGCTGCAATGGCTGCAAATGAGATGGTATCGATCAGAGATGGCCATGCTCCATCAGTAAATCCTTGCCCAAATAGCGTCTTAAAGTTATTGAGCGTTAAGGTGTAATCCACGCCCCAGTTAATGGTGAAACTGCCATAGAAGATGCTGCCATAGAGTAATCCATTAAAGAGGGTCCAGAAAAAGAAGACACCAATAATGATCCACTTTAATGAGATGGGCAATGGCTGTAGATCCCCACGAGAGAACTTTCCAGAAACAGTGACATAAGAGCGCTTACCAATCCAGAGATATTGCGCGGCAAAAGCAGCTAAGGAGAAGAGTAGCAGAACAATCCCCAATGTCGCAGCTGATGTATAGTTAAGCTGTGCGCCGGTAATATAGAAGTAGATCTGCGTCGCTAACACGTCAAAACTTCCCCCCAATACAAGTGGATTACTAAAATCCGCTAATGATTGTACAAAGACAATTAAAAAAGAGTTTGCCAATGTCGGGCGCAACAACGGTAAAAAAATAGTAAAAAAGCTCTTATAAGGTGTTGCGCGCAAGGTGTAAGCCGCCTCTTCCATAGAGGGATGAACTGTTTTAATCGCACCATCGATAATCATAAAAGACATTGGTGTGAAAGCTAATACTTGTGCAAGCCAGATTCCGGTAAAGCCGTAGAGCCAATTAGTTGTCGTCAAGCCTAAATGATTGGCGGCAAATTCCGTCAAATACCCTGAGCGCCCCATCATCAAGGTGATCCCGAGTCCAACGACAAATGGAGGCGTGACAATTGGCAAAAGAGCAAAGATTCGCCCAATAATAACGCTTCTCTTAGCAATTCTTGCAGTATAAACCGCTAAAATCAGCCCAAAGATCGTTGCAGTTAAACCAACGGCAGTGGCTAATAGTAATGAGTTTTTAATGACCCGTAAGATATAGTGATTATTAAGAACATGGAAAAAATTGAAAGGTGCAAAGCCCTCTTTTGTCATTACTACCGGGATAAAGATCTTAATAATAGGATAGATAATAAAGATAGCGATCAGGGCTACAATCAATATTAGTGCGGCAATAATAAAACGATCACCACCCAAGTAATCGAGCCGAGAAAGATTGAGCGTTAAGATCATTCCAAAAGCTAGAATAAGTAAAATAACGCTATAACCGAGCCCCATTCCCATCATACTCGATGTGACCAGCATCACTAATGTTGAAAATGCTAAAATCATAATATCGAACCGATTTCGCCTAACTGATTTAAGTTGCGCCACTGTCGGTCGCAAAGGGCGAAATAACAGCAGTAGAGGTAGAGCAAACCAGAGCCAACCGATAGAGAGGGAGGACCAACCAAAAGATTCCAAGATCTCCTCTTCTGTTGAGTCCCATAAACCATAATCTAAGGAGTAAGTTGGTAGCACTAAAAAGGCTACGACTCCCAATAGTACCCAGTAAAAGATCGGGTCGATCCGCCGTTGCACTATCGCCATCTTCTCCCCCTTAAATTGTTACCTTCTTTCAAAAAAATACTCAATCGATCAAGATCTCTCTTCATATCTGACCCCTTATCAAGCTCATTATCTATTCTCTCTCTATAAAATTGAGAGAGTGGATAAAAAGGGGCTTACCCCGAAGAGTAAGCCTTACATCATATCGAAGCTGATGATCAACTTCGATCTTCCCAATAAAATGAGATGCCGCTATTTCTGCATCTTCACATCATTGACCCACTTCTCGATAAGATAGGTGCGCATCTCGCTATCCCCATATTTATCAAAATCATACTCAATGAGATTCACATCCTCTAATTTTAAGGAGTTAGGGGAAGCTTCTGCCGTCACGTTGGTGGGAACTTGATAGGATTGTGCTTTTTTCCAAGCAATCTCCTGCGCCTCTTTGGAGAGTGCCCAATCCACAAAGAGTTTGGCATTTTCTAAGTTACGCGCACCTTTTAAGATACTAACACCACCGATCTCATATCCTGAACCCTCACAAGGAACGATCAACTCAATAGGGGCACCATTCTCCTTCTCTAATGCATAGTCATGGAGGAAACCGATTCCAACTGTTGCTTCACCACGCGCAACATTTCGTGCCGGGGCAAAACCCGATTTTGTATATTGCGAGATATTTTTATCAAGATCTTTGAGATAGGTAAATGCCGTATCTTCATCCCAGAGCTGATTAAAGGTTGCAAGTGCCGTATAGGCGGTACCAGAACTTTGAGGATCGGCGATCTGTATCTCCCCTTTGAGACCTTCATTGGTTAAATCTGACCAACATTTAGGGATCTCAATACCCAACTGTTCGGCTCGGTCTGTATTGACCCCAAAACCTAAGATCCCAATATAGACCGCTGAAGAGTAATTGCCCTTCATCTTTGCGGGATCTCTAAACTCAGGAATAATCTCTTCCAAAACTTCTGACTGATAAGGCTCTAAAAGATCCATCTCCCCAGCTTGTGAGTGAGGATCGAGTGTCCCACCATACCAAACATCCGCTTGTGGATTTCTTCTCTCTGCTTCAATTTTTGCAAAAGTACTACCACTACCATTACGAATTACAGAAGTTCTTACATCATACTTATCACTAAATGCTTTGACCTCTTCCTCACAAAAAGCATTCGTTCCACTACAATAGACAACTAATCTTCCCTTCGCTTCTGCTGTTGAAAGGGTAAAACTGAGTGCTGCACTAAGCGCACATAAGGTTAAAACTCGTTTTTTCATAACTGACAATCCTTATATTTTAAATAGTGGTTAAGTCAGAGTAGAAACTACAACTATAACCAGCAACAACAACCAGAATAGTTCACCGATAATGATCTAGAGAGACCATCGCACTATTACCTTACTATATGTTATCTCCTCCTTATTGATAATAGAGAATCGTCTCTTTTTGGGACAAAATGGCGGTTGAGATCAATTAAAGTTGCAAATACCCTGCAATCACATCATTAAGTCTCATCAACTTCTATGAGGCTTCATAGGCAATCTTTCTTTCATGCTCTCTGAAAATCTTATTAACTAATAAGGGGACTCCCACTAACCCTCATTAAAAAAATTCCCAAAAATAGATGACCAATTAGCCATATACTTTTGGGAATATCATGTTAGCAACACTAACACTGCCAACAACTCACTCTCAACTGACTGACCCTCAACGGCTCACCATAAGTTGTAGAGCTCTCAATTTATGCTTTTTTACGTGGAATCTTGATAAAGAAGAGAACTGCTAATAACTCTAACGCGCCCACAAAGTAGAGTCCCGATGCGAGGCTATCTGTTTTGGTCTTTAAAAATCCAATCATATAGGGCGCAACAAAACCGGCAAGATTCCCAACTGAGTTAATCACCGCAATCGCAGCAGCAACAGCACCGCCGACAAAGTAGAGGGAAGGCAGTGACCAAAAGACAGGAAAGGCGGCTAAAATACCGACTGAACCAATCACTAGACCGACCATTGCGGCTACCGCATTCCCCATAAAGAAGCCAGTTAAAATGAGACCGATACCGGCAAAAAGTGTCGCAATACAAGTATGATACTTACGTTCATTACTCTTATCAGAGCTAGCACCCCACCACACCATGGTAACGGTTCCAAATAGAAACGGAATCGCTGAGATAAGTCCAATCACAAAGTTATTGCTAACCCCTAATGCCTGAACAATACTTGGAGACCAAAATGCGATGGTAGCGTTGCCGGCAACAATACAGAAGTAGATCGCACAACAGAGCCAGAGAACGGGCTTTTTAAAGATTGCCTTAATACTTCCCTCTTTCTCGACACTTTGATGATCTTTTGCAATATCTGCAACGATCGTATCTTGCTCCTCTTTTGTTAACCATTTTGCATCATGAGGGCGGTTAGGTAGATAGAGTAGAACAAAGATTCCGGCAATGACTGATGGAATACCCTCAATAATAAAGAGCCACTGCCAATTACTTAAACCGCCCACATCTCCCATAACACTCATAATAAAACCTGCTAAAGGGTTGCCCACAACGCCGGCAATCGCAAAAGAGGTCATAAAGCTTCGCTCTTCTCGCCATAGGGAACCAATAGGTGATGTAGAGAACTACCCCAGGGAAAAATCCTGCCTCAAATACCCCTAATAGAAAACGTAAAACATAGAACATCATCGGGGTGGTGACAAACATCATCGCAGCAGAAGTAATTCCCCACAAGATAGTAATTCTTGCAAGAGTCTTTTTCACCCCAATCTTTTCTAGATAGATGTTACTCGGTAGTTCAAAGAGAAAATAACCGATAAAGAAGATCCCCACCCCTAAACCATATACAGCCTCACTAAACTGCAGATCATCGAGCGTACTAATCTTTGCAAAGCCCACATTCACTCGATTGAGCCATGCAAGTAGAAAGAGAAGGATTAAAAATGGGATTAAACGCATTGTAATTTTACGATAAGCACGATCTTTTATTATTGTTTGATCATGAAGCATATCTTGATTTGCGAATGAGTGCATAGCATCATTCCTCCTATGGTTTATGTCATCACATTACTGTGACTGATATAGATAAAAATATATAAAAATAAATGAAAATAGATAAAACTGATAAATACTGACAAACTCCAATAAGTGCCGGTAAATGCAGATAGAAGCAGATAAATGGAGTTAAAAAAGCTAACGTAGCAACTATAAAAGCGCTGATACGTTACACCTTAAATCGCCACTATTTACCGCAATAACTGAAGATGTTTTTCAATACTTTTAGCAACCGCTAAAATATGATGATCCTGATCTTTTAGCCCAGAAATGCTCAGACCTATTCCGGCACCTAATGGCAGAGAGAGCGCACAGCCATCGAGGAAATTGGTCACTGTCGTATTGCGTAACACAATGCCATTTAAGCGAAAAAACTCTGCTTCATCCGCTAGTGCCTCAACTTTAGGAGGCTGTACTGCGACCGTTGGCATTAACCAAGCATCAAAAAAGGTGAGTTTTTCTGCCGCAATTGCCTGTAACTCTGCTCGCTTTTTCAATACCTGAAGGTAGTGAGATGCACTAATATCTCGTCCTCTCTCAATTCTTTGAGCTACCAAAGGATCATATTGATCACGCAGTTGATCAAAAAAGAGTTCGTGTTCACACCAGATCTCAGCAGCAGTCAATCCACCGCGACTATTAATATTAGGAATGTGTGACAGTTCATAAAAATCACGATAGATAATCGTTGCACCTGCCTGCTCTAATTGAGCGAGTGTCTCTAGAAATCTCGCTTCAACTTCAGCATCTAACCCTTCCATCACATAATCTTTAGTGACAAAAAAGCGCATTTGTGAAAGGGGAATCTCCGGCACTTTATAGTCACTTTGCGATAAGACTTGATCCATCACAATCGCATCTTCTACAGAGCGTGTTATCGCCCCCACTGAATCGTAGCTATAAGAGAGTGGCACAACCCCTTCGGTCGAAATACGACTTGCTGTCGGCTTAAAACCAACAACATCACAGAAAGCCGCCGGAATACGCAATGAACCACCGGTATCTGATCCTAAGGCGGCAAAAACAGCCTGAGAAGCGACACTGACTGCTCCCCCTGATGTTGATCCTCCCGCAATATAATCAGGTCGCTCAGGATGAACCGGCGTACCATAGTGAGGGTTCACACCTAAACCAGAAAAAGCAAACTCACTCATATTTGTTCTACCAACAATAATCGCGCCAGCTCGTTTGATCGCATCAATCACCGGTGCATCTTTCTCGGCAGCGCCATTTTGGGTAAAGATGACCGATCCTGCAGGCGTGACTTCACCGGCAACATCCATCGAATCTTTAATGGAGATGGGTAACCCTAAAAGGGGAGCCTGATCACCAAGCATTAATCGCTGATCCGCGACCCGTGCCGCTTCCATCGCCTCTTGAGGATAGAGCTTTGTAAAGGCGAGCGCTCCCACCTCTCCCATCTCAGCAATTCTCTCAAAAGAGGCGCTAACTAGATCGACACTTGTAATCTCTCTTCTTTCTAGTTGTTCAGTCATTGCTGTGAGCGTGTTATTTAATATCTGAGTCATCGTGCTACTCCTACTCATCCACCGCTAAAAGAGCGACATCATATTGATGTTGTAATGTACGGTTTAATATTGGATCGAAAAGTTCAAGCTCAAAGCGTTCACCAAAGCCCAATTTCCCAATCACTGCTTGCGTTCCACAAAGGAGTGCTTCCCCCTCTTCTAAATCGGGTCGGGGTGAAATTAAGAGACACGCGTCCTTCTGGTAAATGCACTTCTAGGGCTAATTGTTCCTGTTTCATCTCTTGTTAGATTGCTTTTTTTTTAGATTGTTCTTGTTAGATTGTTCTTGTTAGATTGTTATTCCTCGATTTTCCTCAAGGTTTTGTTCGTTTTTCGATTCTTCTTACTCTGCTATTACCCATTTCTCTGCGGTTACACAGATTTCGATTACACATTCGGTAATATGCGGTACAGTTCTTTTGATTCTTTTCGCTCTTAAATCGTTGCTACAATATTTTTTCTAAAGTTCTCTACATGACGAATCATGGCAGATTCCGCTAACAGAGTATCGCGCTGAGCAATCGCTTCAACGATCTCTAGATGCTCTTCATAGGCACGTGTCATCTGCTCTTTAGCTGAAAGTGAGAGGAACCAGAAACATGCTTGACGCTCATGCAATCCGCTTAAAATATCGGAGAGAACCCGATTTCGAGATGCTGCAGTAATCGCATTATGAAAACGTAAATCGATCTTCATTAACGCTGTCAGATCAGCTTCTTCTGCTTCTGATCTGTTATTGAGAGCGCTTCATTGAAAATGAAAAACTATCACTTCTTCATCATCTTCGCTAAATCAGCAAAAGGATTATGGGTTGCAACCTTACTCTTACCATCACTATTAGCCGTGCCATATTGATGCGCCTCTTCTAATCGCTGATGCTCATTATCATGACAATAGAGGCAGAGAAGCTCCCAATTACTTCCATCTGCCGGGTTATTATCATGATTATGATCTTTATGATGAACGGTTAATTCTCGTAAATTGCGATGATCAAATTCTCGCTGACAACGTCCACAAATCCAAGGATAGAGCTTTAGTGCCTGCTCTCGATAGCCTTGCTCTCGTAATCGTCTCTTTTGGTGAGTCTCTGCAATAATCTGATCTAAACGTGATGTTGGTTGATTCATCCTCTCCTCCAAACTTCAAGCTTCAAGCTTCAATAAATACTATAAGTAAAAACTATAAGTAGAAATATCCATATCCGTATCCATATCGATACTCATATCAATATCAATATCAATATCAATATCAATATCAATAGAAATCATCATAGCATCAATCAACAGCGCGTAACTCAAAGCGAATATTGTGATAGTGACCTTGGTCATCTTGCACGGTTAAACGATAAGATCCTGGCGCCATATTGGGAAGATCGAGAAAAGGGCTCTCTAATAATTGACCATTTAGATACCAATAAAAAGGACCATTCCCGCTAGCTGAAAGAGGAAGGCGCTGATTACTCTGGAAAATAATGCTCTCATCAACTAATGTGGCAATACTCAATCTTTGCCGTGACCACATTTCACTGGTATCTCTCTTTGCTCTCGTATTAACTTCTGATTGCTCTTCCCCTCCTACTGAATGCGGCATCAGCTGAGAGTGACGGCTAATTGCCGGCCTGTTAGTGATCTCTTTTAACACACTATGTTGTAAAAGAGAGGGCCAACCTGAATGGGGAGATTCCCCCGGCGCATCATAGAGGGTACCGGGAATTTTGCCGGCAATAGTATCGATCGAAAATTGTTGCAAACACTCACCCTCCGCCACAACTGCTTGGGATCTTCCTGAAGGCCAACAGATCACGGCAGATTCTATTCCCGCCGGCTTTACGATCTCTCTTTTCGATAGAGGGAGGAGCTGGAAAAGATCAAAGAGTAGAGGGACAGCACTATCACTTGCCATCATACCAACATTGGGCATACCATCGGGTCGACCGATCCAAACACCAACACTCCAATCTGCCGTCACACCCAAAGCCCAAGCATCACGATGGCCGTAACTCGTGCCACTCTTCCACGCAATCCTTTGATGATTTAAGCGCCCCTGAGGTGCTACACCCTTTAACGCCTTAACAACAAGCCAGCTTGCCTCAGGTGAAAGAAGTGCAGCCCCTTCCACTACAGACTCTCTATCATCGACCGCTCTCAATTCAGCCTCTCTAAGCCTTTTCGCTCCCTCCGCTGCTCCCTTTATTTTCTTTATCCCCTTTACCCACCGAAGCGGATAGACCTTCCCTTCTGTAGCTAAACTACTATAGAGCCGCACTTGCTCTTCTAAGGAGATCCCAACGCCTCCCAAAATAAGACTCAAAGTAGGGGTATCACTATAGAGCAAGATCCCGGCATCTCGCACGCTCTTAACAAAATAGAGCGGTGTTAATTGCCGAAAAATCTGGACAATCGGAACATTCAAAGAGAGCTGTAATGCACGATAAGCAGGAATTCGCCCTCGAAAACGTCTATCAAAATTTTGAGGCTCATAACCATCGAAAGCGCGTGGCACATCACTTAAGAGGCTCCCCTCATGAATAATCCCATAATCGAGTGCTAAACCGTAAGCAAAGGGCTTAAGTGTAGATCCTGGGGAACGAATCGCGGGCACCATATCCACAAATCCCGCACGCTCTTGATCAAAGAGATCGAGAGATCCTACATAGGTCACCACTTCATGGGTACGATTATCGACAATCAATACGGCAATTGAGAGCCGATCTGAAAGATTTTTAGCACGCTTAAGAAGATAGGCTTCCACCTCTTTTTGTAATCGATAATCGATAGTTGTCTCAATACGTTCAGCTTGCGGATATTGCCGGCGCAGACGCTCTGCCAATAGAGGTGCATAAAAAGGGGATTCGCTCGGTTGATAACGGAGCGGATCATTGATCGTCTTTAGATAGTGTTCTTCATCGATCTGCTGAAAATCATAGAGCCGTTTCAGCACCTTATTGCGCGCCTCTTCTGCTTTTTGAAGAGAGCGATCTGGCCTGTAGATAGAGGGTCTTTGTGGAAGTGCAACTAGCAAGGCACTTTCAGAGAGATTGAGCGCAATTGCCGGCTTAGAGAAGTATCGCTCTGCAGCTGCTGCAACACCCTCAATATTTCCCCCCATCGGCGCTAAATTAAGATAGAGCGTTAAGATCTCTGCTTTAGAGTAGCTGAGTTCTAACTGTAGAGCGCGAAAGATCTGTGTCATCTTCCCCATAATGGTTCGAGGATGAGGATAGAGTAGTCGCGCAACCTGCATCGTTAAGGTAGAACTACCGGAGATAATTTCACCATGGATGAACCACTGTCCTAAAGCCCTCAATGTTGCTAATGGATTGAGACCAAAATGGCGATAGAAGTAACGATCTTCATAGGTTAACAGTGTTGAGAGATAGGTGGGAGAGACCTCATCGAGTGTCACCCAATGGCGTAAACGTCCCTCTTGATCGGTAAATTGCCGTAAAAGCTCACCATCAGCGGCAACAACTGTTGTTGAGATCATCACATGGGGAGTTTGTAGCGGGAAGAGATAGTTAAGCCCTATAAAAAGAGAGGATAAAAGAAGAGATAAAGCGATCAATATCATCGTTATAGAGCGCAATAATCGGTATAAAAATCGGCGCTGATTCGCTCTTTTCGGGGTTACTCTTAGTGAGCTTCCCAATTTATTTATCTGATCACATCTGCGCTTCACATAAGCATCCTCATTACTAAACCTGATTCCTAGAATTGATCCTATCGAATATTCTATCGAGTGTTTCTATCGAGCGTTTCTCTCAAGTATTCTATCGAACTTTCGAGGAAGATCGCTAGAAGAGAAAAATAAAAAGATAAAAAGAGAAGAATCTCTTGTTTGAACAAAAAAGCCACAAAACCTGCTCTTTTTTGGCATAATTGAAGGGTATGTCCCACCGAGCATTCCAATAGAGAGGAAGAGAGCAATGATGAGAAGATATCAGAAAAGAGATCCTATTATGGATTCTAACGACTCCCTAAGGAGATCTCGGACAAGACTCCTCCTGCCTCTGTTGCTGCTCTTCTCTCTCCTATTCTCGCTACTTCTTAGCATCATGCCCGCATCAGCACAGGTTGAATCGATCAATGCCGCCAAGATCGATGGAAAAGAGACACTATCGATCTTCTTTGAAACGCCTCAAACTTTCTCTCCCGAACTTCTCCAGAAACAATTTACCGTTAAACGCTTCAATAATGAGGAAGAGCGCTATGTGATCGATCATGACGGTCAATGGCAGTTAAGCAAAGATGGTTATCGACTCTCCTATTTTCCTATCAGCAGTGGAAGTTATGAGGTCTCCACTCAACTATTTCACCATGAAGCGGAAAAGTCACAACGCACAGCAGAGATCTATATCGGGCAACCGAGCCAACAGGTTAAGATTATAGGGCGCGGTCCTGTGCTTCCTCTAGAAAATGGTGTGCTGCCAATCGAGATGATCGGCACCAACCAAGTGGATCTTGAATTTTATAAAATCGATAATCTCCCTTCACTTTTAGAAGAGTACTATATCGGCAATGATATTAGCAGTTGGAGCTTTTCGCAGCTGAGTCGTGAGATCACGCCTGAAGCGATCTTCCGCTATAGAGCACCTCAAGGAACTCAAACAGAACGTTATCATCGTATTCCTCTCCCTAAAGAGATCACTTCCGGGGCATATCTGATTACTGTCAATCCTGCCGGAGAGATCTATAAAACTATTGATGCTCGCATTATCTTTTTGACAGATATTGGCTTACAAGCACGCCTCTATCCTGAAAAGAGCCTTATTATTGCCAACCAATTCTCAAATGGTGCGCCGATTCAAGAGGGAGCGCTAGAGGTTTGGCGTAACCAGAAAGGGAAATTGATAAAAAAGCGTCATCTTTGCCAATTTGAAGCGGGGCTTTGTGAAATTTCTGAACGTTTAAAGAGTCAAGATGTCGTGGTTGTTCGAAGTGGCGAGGATCTTTCGTTACTTCCCCTCAAAGAGATTGCGCTCGATCTTAATGAGTACGCTATCACCGGGGAACCGAGCCGCAATGAGATTGCTTACCTCTATAGCAATCGCACCCTCTATCGTCCCGGTGAAAGTGCGACAATCAATCTCTTAATGCGAAACTATGACGGTCGCCCACTACCGGAGCAACCCATAACTCTCTCACTGATTGCGCCTGATGGTAAAAAGTATCGGGATTTTCATCTCGACAAGGGGATTGAAGGCTTCTATCAAGAAGAGATTAAACTTCCGGCAAGTGGTAAATTGGGTTTATGGCAACTTGAGGCACGTACCGATCTTGCAAGTGAACAGCCCTTAGGAACCCTAAAACTCTATATGGAGGAGTTTTTGCCCGAACGCATGGCATTAACTCTACTCTCTACCCAAAAACCTTATCAATATCAAGAGAGCGCAACAGTAAAGATCGATAGCCACTATCTCTTTGGCGCACCCGCCGCAGGAAATCGCTTCCATCTAGAGAACCAACTCTCTATCGCGCGAACGCCCTTTATCGATAAGCCCGATTGGTATGTGGGGCTGATTGACTTTCCTTATGATCGCTTCCCTTCTGATTATGCGATCGAAGGGGTTTTAGATGAAAATGGAAGAAGTATCGTTGAACTTCAACTCCCTAACCATGAAGAGCACAATGGAGAAAATGATGGTGAGGATAAGATCCAAGTACCCTTCTCCGGCATCTTAAATCTTACAAGCCATGTCTCAATTCTCGATGGCTCCCTGCTTGGAATTACGAGAGAGATAGAGCATCAATTTTGGCCCGATCAGGAGATTCCTATTATCCGTCCCCTCTTTAGAGAGCAAGATCTTGGATATGGTGATACTGCACGGTTTGAGCTCTTTAGTGCCGGCAAGAAGGGAGAGATTGTCCCGAGCCAACTGCTTTTAACCTTAAAATATCAAGATCCTTCCTGTATCTGGATCTATAGCACTGCCCGTGGTTGGGATTGTCAATATAGTAGTCGCTATCAGATTGTTGAGCAGAAGATGATCGATGCCGATAGCATCGCCGATTATGAAGTGACGCCCAATAGTTGGGGTGAATATCTCCTTGAGGTGAAAGATCCTCAATCGGGACTCATATCACAATACCACTTTAGTGGGCGCTGGGAAGAATCTAATAGCGGGCAATTGCCGGCGATCAAACCTCAGCATCTCAACATCACCACATCAGCACCTTTCTTATCCCCCAATCAGGAGGTTGAAGTTACGATTGATGCCCCTTTAGCAGGCCATTTAACACTACTAATAGAGGGTGATTCTCCGCTCTATCATGAAAATTTAGAGGTCGATGCCGGCAGAACAAGCTTCACACTTCCGGCAGATCTTCCTTGGGATCGACACAATCTCTATCTATCAGCGTTACTTCTCTCCCGTAATAGTGAGGAAGAATTTGTTCGCTCCTTTGGCGTTATCCCCTTAAAAGTGAATCAATCCCAGCGTGAGGTGAGGCCTCTTCTCGAACTTCCTGCAATCACCCAACCGAATCAGCCCCTCACCATCACAGTGATGCTTCCCGATAATCTCTCTCGAACGGAGCAAGAGAGCCCTTTCTATGCAACAATCTCCATCACTGATAGCGGTATTCTCAATATAATGCCACAAAAACCTCTCTCGCTCTTTGATGCCTTTTTCGGCCAACGCCGTTATAGTGCAACAATTATCGACTACTATAGTCGCCTCTTTAAACGAGGAGAAGGATCACTCCTTAACCCTCAATTTGGCGGGGATGGTCTTGTTGTCGAAGAGGAGAGCACTCTTGCGCTTAACCTCACCGAGATGCCGACGGTCTCCCTCTCCTCCCCCCTGCTCTCCTTTGAAGAGGGGAGAGCGAGCTGGCAAGTGGAGCTACCCGATTTTAATGGAGAAGCGATCGTTGCCGTTAAGCTCTTCAATAACGCTCAAGTAGGAGAAATCGAGAAGAGCCTCATCATTCGTGCGCCCATTATTGCTGAGCTTCTACCACCCCCCTTTATCCGTGTTGGAGATAAGAGCGCTTTAGCATTAACCTTAGTCAATATGGCAGAAGAGAACGATTTTTCAGTCGAGGCTCAACAATCACTTGACCAACAATCTCAAGCATTATCTGAAAAGATCAGCGAGAGAGATATTCCCATCACCATAACCCTCAAAAGTGATCACCTTCAAACACGCCATGCAGATGCTAACGTAAAAGAGGATGAGTTCATCGATGAGTTCATCATTTGGCAAAAAGAGATTCAGCTTCCCTATCAAGAAAAGCAGTTTGAACTTATCCCAATCATGCTCCCTCAACAACCTGAAGCGGGAATGCCGGCAACACTCACATTGACCCTTGATAGCCCGATCTATCAGGCAACGCGCTATTACACTATCGGGACACTCCCTAAAACAGTGGAGACAACACAATATCTCCGACAATACCTTGCTAAAGGGGAGAGTCTTAATCTAGAGCATTGGCGTAAACAATATGAACCTGGCGATAAGAGTCACTTATCGATCTCTAAAAATCCCACCATCGATCCTGGTCTCTATGCACTTGATCTCTTTAACTACCCTTATGCTTGTAGTGAACAGCTCACAAGTAAGACCTTTCCCTGGCTCTTTCAGAGTCCGGCACTCAATCGTGTCAAGAGGGTCTTTTATAAGGAAGATCTTATGAAGGCGCACATTGAAGATAGAGATGGAGATGGAGATGAATCTATTAGCGATAAGAGCGCAAGTGAGAAGATGGGATCTCCTTCAATAGATCACTTCTCAACATGGGAGAGATCTTTTATTGAAGATCATTTAGCACAACTCTTAGCAAGACAGCAGATTGATGGGGGCTTTCCCCTCTGGAATAGTGGCCCGAGCTTTCTGCCAGCAACTGCCTATATCACCGATCTTTTAGCAACCGCGAAGCGAGAGCACTATACAATCGTCACGCAAGAGGCTTTAAATGCCGCTTACCGCTATCTCCAAAAAGGACTCAATCAAACTCAAGCAGAGTTTAATCTCTACGGCCTTGAGATCTCTGATTATGCCGAATGGCTAACGCGAGACTCTCTAGCATCGATCAGCTATGCAAGTTGGCTTCTAGCAGATGGAGGAAAAATCTATCTTGCTGATCTTTTCTTTCTACCACAATTAGAATCTCGCTTAACACCACTGGCAACGAGCTACTTAGGTGCTGCCTTAATGGTTTTAGGGGATACTAAAGGAGGGTTATCCCTCTTTGCAACCCTTCCAGGCAAGATTGAGAAAAATGCACAATATTATGGATACTATCAATCCTCGATCTCAGAATTAGCACTGATGATTGATCTACTTAATCGCCTGACAGATCGCGGATACCCTATCGCTGTTGAGTTGAAAAATGAGCTTTTTGTAAAGTTAAATCAACGTCTAGCTGAACAAAAATATTTCTCCACACAAGATCGTTATGCGCTCATTCGCTTAGGGAGTGATGCACACAGAGAATCTGAGTCCCTTCCCCTAATCATCGATGGTCAAAGAGCGATACTGACAAGTGATCAACCATTAATAGCCGATGGGATTGAATCCATTGAGGCGACCGAACCCCTTTTCATTCAATATATGATTAAAGGGCAACCTAAAGAGCAAACTACTGTCACACAATTTAAGATGCAGTATCATAACTCTCTCACTGCGCAGCGAGAAGAGACATTCCAGGTTGGCCAGCAGATCGAAGTCACTATTGAGATCACCCCTGAGCGCGATCTCCCTGATGCGCTCTTAACAGCTTATATTCCTGGTGGCTTTAAGCTTGTTAATCCGCAACTTATGGCAAAAAATAGTGCAGAGATCGATCTCATAACATCAGAGAATATCTCATGGGATCATCAATCTCTACTCCATGAAGAGTATCGACTCGATCGCTATATCGCCTCCCTTGCTATAAATGCCGGCGAAAAAGTCACCTTTCGTTATCTTTTAGAAGCGGCTGTTCCCGGAGAGTATCAGATGCCGATCACTATCATTGAAGATATGTACCTTCCTGAAAGGCGCAATGTTATGGGGGCAGAAGGGAAAATCATTATAAAATAGCTTATAAAGTAGAGCTAAAAAGTATAGGGAATAGCAAGAAAAACAGATCAAGAAGAGATCTATCGATGGATCGAGAAAGAATAGACTTCAAAAAATCGATCTAAAAAATAAATCTAGTAAATAGATCCTAGAGTAGACCTAAAGAATATTTAGAAAATATTTAGAGAATATATTTAGAGAATTTTTAGAAACATTAAGGGATATTGAAAAAGCAATATGAGTTCATTTCAAACCTACCTTGTCGGCGGGGCCGTTCGGGACAAACTTTTAGGACACCCATACCATGAGCATGATTGGGTAGTTGTCGGTGCAACGCCTGAAATAATGAGCGATGCCGGCTACATTTTAGTGGGAAAAGACTTCCCTGTCTTTCTTCATCCAGAGAGCAAAGAGGAGTATGCACTTGCTCGCTCTGAACGAAAAGTTGCAAAAGGTTATCAAGGTTTTGCAATCTCGGCAGATCCTTCTATTACATTAGAAGAAGATCTCCTGCGACGTGATCTCACCATCAATGCCATGGCAGAAGATAGTGAGGGGAATCTTATTGATCCTTATGGTGGATTACAAGATTTAGAGGCACGTATATTGCGACATGTGAGCCCCGCCTTTGTTGAAGATCCTGTAAGGGTCTTGCGACTCGCTCGCTTCTATGCTCGTTATGCACAATATGGTTTTTCGATTGCCGATGAGACTAAAGCTCTTATTCGAACAATGATTCACTCTGGAGAATTAGAGGCGCTCACCGCAGAACGTGTCTTCCAAGAGTTACTCAAAGCTCTAGGGGAAGCAACTCCCCATCAGTTTTTTAACGCTTTACGGGAGGTGGATGCATTAGAGATCCTCTTTCCAGAGGTTGAAGCACTCTTTGGCGTTCCGCAAACAGCAAAATATCATCCTGAAATCGATTCTGGCGTCCATACGCTCATGGCGCTTGAAGTTTCAACCCAAATCACCGATGATCTTCCAACCCGCTTCTCCATCCTCTGCCACGATTTTGGTAAAGCGATCACACCACCAGAAGAGTGGCCAAGCCATAAATTACATGAAATTCGCGGTGTCCCCATCGTGGCGCAATTTTGTGATCGCCTCAAAGTTCCAAAAGAATTTCGCGATATTGCCTTAAAAGTAACAGAGTTCCATCTCCTGATGCATCAAGCCTTTGTTCTTAAACCGAAAACGATTCTTAAGCTCCTTAAAAAACTAGATGCCATTCGTAAACCGCAAAATCTAACGCGTTTTGTTGATGCCTGTATGGCCGATGCAAGAGGTCGTCTACACTTTACTGAACGAGAATATCCCCAAAGAGAATACCTCTTAACCCTCAGAGAAGCACTACAGGAGATCGACCTCAAACCGCTGATCGCCGATGCCGATCGTAAGGAGATTCCTAATATCATTGAACAAGCACAGATTAAAAAGCTACAGGAAACGATTAAAAATTACTCAAATATTTGACGCTAGAAAAATAATAGCCTATGATACATTTCTTTCTTGGAAAGCAAGAATAAAAATTTCGGGGCATAGCGCAGTCTGGTAGCGCATCTGGTTTGGGACCAGAGGGTCGGGGGTTCGAATCCCTCTGCCCCGACCAATTTTTAATCTGATTCAAATGCGGCCCTAAAGTGCTTTAAGCGCTCGTAGCTCATCTGGATAGAGCATCGGCCTTCTAAGCCGAGGGTAGCAGGTTCGAGTCCTGCCGAGCGCGCCATTAAGCAAGAGGCGTGCATTAGAGCCAAGAAAGAATACGGTAAATCATCTATGGTGGGCGTAGCTCAGTTGGTAGAGCCCCGGATTGTGATTCCGGTTGTCGCGGGTTCAAGTCCCGTCGTTCACCCCAATTTACCTTATTTAATAGATTCTTCCCAAAGAATCGAACAAAATTTAAGTGCGGGGCATAGCGCAGTCTGGTAGCGCATCTGGTTTGGGACCAGAGGGTCGGGGGTTCGAATCCCTCTGCCCCGACCATTTAAATTACATATATTAAATCGCTTATATTAAATTAAGAATGAGTGATAAAGTTTAAAACTCATCAAAACGCGGCGTCCATCAGGACGTTTTTTTTTCGCCTCAAGAAAATACTCCGCCAAAATATTTCTCCTAATATTACAATTTAAGACATTTAAGACCTATCAAAATCTATAAATCTATCAAGGTTCGGTACAACCTACCACCCGCCATTATTATCGATACCTACGTATCTCTACTTGAATCTACTCGAGCCCTACTTGATCTCTATTTATCGATATTCAATTTAAGAGCCACTTTATGAAAAAGCAATTACTACCACTTCTCCTCTCCTTAACACTCATAGCTTGCACCCATGCACCCGATACCATTCGCATCGATCAACCCTACCTTGATGCGCAAAAACAGATTCAATCCCTCTCTACCGATCAATATCAGATTCTCCCTGATCAGAGCATCTATATTGGAGAATTAAAATCGGGAGAAGCGACCGGCTACGGCAAAATTATAATGCCCGATGGTTCCCACTACCAGGGAGCAGTTAAAAAGGGCTTAGCTCATGGATTTGGACGTAGCGAGATGAGTAGCGGAGAGATCTATGAAGGAGAGCATAAAAATGGAATATTTGAAGGTCATGGGAGATTAATCTTAAGTGATGGCTCGGCCTTTATCGGGACCTTTAAAAATCACAAAGTCGATCGAGGAGAGATCTTCTTTCCCGATGGCACCCATGGCGTCTCCCGCTAAATAGATTACTCCCCAAATCAACTAGTCAAGTGGTCAACTGGTCAACTAATAAACTAGATCAACTTTATGCTTTTCGCTGATGAATTTTTTCATGTTGGGGATCTTCCTGATGAGGATTGAGCCCTTCCTTCTCCTCATCGATTCGCCCTGCCATTAAATCACCATCGTCATGGCGCAATCGAGCAAAGACATAGGTGGCAAAGAATGTTAAAGACCCCATCGTGATAAAGGTCAGTTGGAATGCCTTTTCAGTATTCTCCGACACGAACCATCCCTGCCCCACATAGAAGTTTAGGAAGAGTGCTGCAAATGCGACACCTAGCGTTAAAGCTAACTGCTGATTAACAACCATTAGACTATTGCCACTACTGATCTGCTCTTTTCTTAAGTCACCAATTGTCAAAGTATTCATCGCCGTAAATTGAGTTGAGTTGCAGACCCCCAATATAAAGAGAATCACAATTAAGAGCGGTATAGGGATAAAGCGCCCAACAAAACCAATGGTGATAATTAAGAGGCTGATAAAGAGCGTATTCCAAATCAACACTCGGCGATATCCCGTCAACTTTAAAATTCGAGTCACGATCGGCTTCACAAAGAGGCCTCCCACTGCAATCGGTACCAAGAGCCAACCTGCATCACTCGGGCTATAGCCTAATGCGACCTGAAAGAAGAGAGGAAGAAGGAAAGGCATCGCACTAATCCCTAAGCGTGCGATAAGATTTCCTAAAAGGCCAATGCGATAAGTTCTAACATCTAAAAGCGTCGTTGCAAATAGTGGCGCCTCTTTTCGTTTCGCATAGAACCAATAATTAATTAATAGAATAAAACCGACAATCAGAAGGGGGAAGGTAATCCACTTCTGCTCTCCATTGATGGAGTACTCAAGACCAAAAGTAATGGCAAAAATACCCAAAGCAAAGATCAAGTAGCCACGAAGATCAAATCGGAAAGGTTCACCGCGAAAATCAGGCATAAAGAAGAGCGCTAATATGAGGACAATCGCACCGATCGGAATATTAATAAGAAAGATCCAATGCCAACTCATATATTGCACTAGATATCCCCCTAATACAGGTCCTAATATCGGACCAATCAGCGCCGGCGTAATTGCATAATTAATCACTCGCAGATACTCTTTTCGGTCATAAGCTTTCATTAACGCCAAACGGGCAACCGGCGTTAACATCGCCCCACCAATCCCCTGCAATACCCGAGATAAGGTAAGTTGCAATAAGGTCAAAGAGAGTGCCGCAAAGAGTGATCCCAACGTAAAGAAGATCACCGCAAGAAGAAAAGTACGCTTAGTGCCGATCTTATCGGAGACAACACCACTAATCGGCGCACAGATCGCTAAGACTAACGTATAGACAACCAAGATCGATTGAATCTTCAGTTGTGGCTCATTGAGATCTTGCGCAATCGAGGGAAGCGCGGTATTAAGAATAGTGGTATCGAGCATCTGCATAAAGATCGCGATGGCTAAAATCACCGGCAGTAAAACTCGATAACGCTGATTCTTCAGTTCGGTTTCTCTGCTCTCTCCCATAGATTCCCCTTTTCCCTAGCTATTTATAGTGAGTGTAACCCTCTTGCTTAAAAAAATATAGCCCCTAATCTCCTTTCTGATTGCTTTAATTGAAAAACTTAGGCAAAATGGTGCGCTTGAGTTAGCTAGATGATCGCTGGTTATTGCAAAATAACGAGAGGAAAGTCCGGGCTCCTCGGATCAAGATGCTAGATAACGTCTAGAGGGCGCGAGTCCATGGAAAGTGCTGAAGAAATGATACCGCCTAAAGATCATTAGATCTCGGTAAGGGTGAGAAGGTGCGGTAAGAGCGCACCGTACGAGAGGTGACTCTTCGTAGCTGAGGTAAACCCCATCTGGAGCAAGACCAAATAGGAGTACATTAGACGAGATCCGCGTTGTACTCGGGTAGGTCGCTTGAGCCTAGGAGCAATTCTAGGCCTAGAGGAATGATCATCCACGACAGAACCCGGCTTATCGGCTAACTCATCCCCATTTTACTTAAGATCACGATGAGAGATCACTATGACGATTATTGATGCGATTCTGGAAGGAAAAGCACAATTAGCACATCTTCCCTCCCCTCAACTTGAGGCAGAACTGCTCCTCTCTTATCTGCTTAAACGTAATCGCAGTTATCTCATCGCCTTTCCTGAAACGAAGATCTCCCCCACCGTAATAGCACAGTATCGACAACTTCTGACGCGCCGAGCGGCAGGAGAACCCTATGCCTATATTTGTGGTGAGAAAGAGTTCTACGGCCTACAACTGACGGTCAACGAAGAGACATTAATTCCACGTGATGATACTGAAGTGATTGTAGAAGCTGCTCTTGAGCGGATTCCTACAACTCTAGAGAGCTCCTTCTCTCTACTCGATCTTGGCACCGGCAGCGGTGCTATTGCGTTAGCCATCAAAAAATATCGCCCTGATATTGAGGTGACCGCTGTTGATTACTATCCACAAACTTTAAAAGTTGCAGCACAAAATGCCGAAAGAAATCATCTCGATATTGAGTTTATCGAGAGCAATTGGTTTAGCGCACTTCCTAAAGCCTCTTACAATCTCATTCTCTCCAATCCCCCCTATATCGATCCCATCGACCCTCACCTTGATGGTGATGGTGTAAAATATGAACCCAAACGCGCCCTTATTGCAGAGAACCGTGGATTGAGCGATCTCTTCTATCTGATCGATAATGCACCCTTCTACTTTAAAGATGCCGGTTGGCTTCTCCTTGAGCATGGCTATGATCAGAGTCAAATTTTGCAGCAAAGGATGGTGCAAAAAGGGTATCAATCGATCGAAACGCTACAAGATTATGGTGGAAATGATCGTGTCACCCTCGGTTTTTACTCGTCCACTAGTCGCCCCTAAGTCCGACTAAAGAATACTTTTAGCCTAAAAAAGTGACAAAAATCTCTTTTTTTGATGAAAAGTACCGATTTATCTCACAATAATACCTTTTTGTCCCCTCTCTTTTTGCTATCGTGAATTCAGGTTGTCATGACCAATAATAAAAAACCAAAGGAGGGAATAATGACAAAACTACCTGAAGACTTTCGTGCAGAAAAAAATCGCCCATTTACTGGTGCAGAGTATATTGAGAGCTTAAAAGATGAACGAGAGATCTATATCTATGGCAAACGCGTCAAAGATATTACGACACATCCTGCATTTCGAAACTCTGTTGCATCAATCGCTAAACTCTATGATGCACTTCATGACCCTGCAACAAAAGAGAAATTGACCTGGGAGACCGATACCGGCAATGGGGGCTATACCCACAAATTCTTCCGTTATGCAAAAAGTCGTGAAGAGTTAAGAGAGCAGATTGAAGCGATCTCTGAATGGTCAAAACTAACTTATGGTTGGATGGGACGTTCGCCCGATTATAAAGCTGCCCTTGGAAATACTTTTGGCGTTAATGCCGACTATTATGGTGAGTTTGCCGATAATGCTCGTCGCTGGTATAAGCGATTGCAAGAGAGCTGCCTCTATATGAATCATGCAATCGTCAATCCCCCGATTGATCGAGCAAAGCCGGTTAGTGAATTAAAAGATGTCTTTATCACCGTTCAAGAAGAGAGAGAAGATGGCATTATCGTCAGTGGCGCTAAAGTCGTTGCGACAAATTCGGCCTTAACCCACTACAACTTTATTGGTCCCGGCCCTGCGAACTTAATTGGTGAAGAGCCCTCTTCTGCGATGATGTTTATCGCCCCGATGAATGCAAAAGGAGTGAAACTGATCTGTCGCCCCTCTTATGAATTGATGGGTAGCCTCACTGGCAATGCTTTCGATTATCCGCTCTCGAGTCGCTTTGATGAGAATGATGCGATCCTCATCTTCGATAAGGTCTTTATCCCTTGGGAAGATGTCTTAATCTATAGAGATCCTAAGAAATGCCAGGCATGGTTTGGTCAAGCAGGATTTGTGCAGCTCTTCCCTATGCAAGCTTGTGCTCGATTTGTGGTCAAGCTCGAGTTTATTACAGGACTTTTAGTTAAAGCGCTTGAGTGTACCGGCTCTCTTGAATTCCGTGGAGTTCAAGCACAAGTAGGGGAAGTTGCCGGCCTTCGTAATGCTTTTAGCTCCTTCCTAGAGGCGATGTGGGCAAACTCAAAAGAGTGGAATGGCACGTTCCTTCCTGATCAAGAGGCGGTACATGCCTATCGTGCAAATGCACCTGAAGCGTATGCTCGTATTAAAAATATTATCGAAAAGACGGTGGCAAGTGGATTGATCTACCTCCCCTCTGGATCACGTGATCTACAGGACCCAACTCTCGATCACTATTTAAGTATCTATTGTCGCGGCTCAAATGATATCAACCATACCGATCGTATTAAGATCTTAAAACTCCTCTGGGATGCTATTGGAACTGAATTTGGTGGCCGTCATGAACTTTATGAGATCAATTATGCCGGAAACCAAGATGATATTCGTACCCAATGTTTAGGTCAACTTCGCGCCTCGGGAGAGCTCGATCGGATGATCGGCTTAGTGGATCAATGTCTCTCTGATTATGATGTCGATGGTTGGACTGTTCCCCATCTCCATAATTCAGATGACATCAATGTCATTAATCAATTATTAGCAGATCGCTAACATCAAGCCCAACAGATACAACTCCCCACTGACCTGTTATGGGTGGGGAGATTGCATCTAAAAGAGGATCAAAGGAGGAAAAAGATGAATAAACCTCAATTAACCCCTATTCAACAGCAGTTTCGCGATGCAATGAGTTCACTCTCAGCTGCAGTTAATATTATCACTACCAATGGTCGTGCCGGAAAATGTGGCCTAACAGCAACCGCTGTCTGCTCTATTACCGACTCTCCCCCCACAGTGATGATTGCGGTTAACCAAAATAGCAAAACAAATGCAACACTCAAAGAGAATGGCATCGTTGCCATCAATATCTTAGCAAAGGAGCATGAGGAGACCGCAAAGGATTTCGCCGGCTTGACACAACTGAATATCGAAGAACGTTTTCGCCGTCATGCATGGTGCGAAGGGGCGCATCAACTACCTATCTTGCAAGATTCTCTTGCCAATCTACAAGGGGAGATTATTCAAACGATGGAGATGGGAACCCATACCCTCTTCTTTATTGAACTCTTTGAAATTCGAAATCGTACCGGAGGCGCTGCCCTTGCCTACTTCTCCCGGGCTTTTCATGCCGTAGGGGATGAGTTGCGATAGGCTCATAATCACTACAGAGATAGTAACGGCGGTGACCATAATCACTTAAGCGACTATCTCTTTTTATTTCCCCTCTGACTTCTCCCCTTACCTCCCCCTCTACTTCTTCTTTTATCTCTCTGCCTCAGAGCGCGATGCTATTTTTTGCCGATAACCACTAGGGGTGATTGCAGCATAACGCTTAAAAAACCGGGTAAAATAGGAAGAATCTTTAAATCCCAATTGATGTGCAATCTCAATAATAGAGAGTGATTGATACTTTAAAAGAAACTCCGCCTCCTTAACAAGTCGTTGTGCAACATACTCTTTTGCCGGCAATCCGCCTAATTCTCGACAGATATTATTAAGTGTTGAAACCGTTATATTAAGTTTTTTCGCATAAAGTGGTAATGCCCAATGCTCCCGAAAATGCTCGTCGATAAGATGAAGATAACGCCGAAACTTCTCAGCATGCCGATGTTGACATAAAAAGAGCGCAGATCCATGATGCGCTAGACGGAAAGAGACAATATAGGCGAGCCGAATCCAGCAGAGCAGAAGTGCTCGAAGCCCTAGGCTCTCCTCTTTGGAGATCTCCTCTTGAATCGATACTAAAGAATTTTCTAAGATCGCAATTTCCGAATGAGACTCTCCCTTTAAAGTGAGGTCAAGAATAAAGGCTTCATCGCGATAAGAGCGCGTTGCATCGGGAAGCTTATTGAGAATATCGACTAAAATCTCTTTTGAAATAAAGAGAAGATGCCCCTTAACATGACCGCTAATAGTGATTTTTTGCGCTCTCCCGGGAGCCGAATAGTAGATAAAGGGGCGGTCTCGAATCACATTCTTTTGTGTCGCATGTTCTAAAATCGCCTCCCCTTCCGTAATATAGAGAAGCTGATAGAAGCTATTACGAGTTGAGTTTCGCATCTTGTCATAGAGGATATTGCTCCCGCACTCCGGCATTGAAGCGTACTCCCGAGAGATCTCCTCTAAAGATTCATAGATAAACCCCAAATTCTCCCCGATGGTACTCTTCACGATGGGAAGATTATCCGGCAACAATTGACTCAATATCATCACTCGCTCCTTCTTCTATCAGATAGTTATAACTATTTCTCTGCATAACAACTAATCAAACAATTAATAACAAAAACGCCCCAATCTAAAGAGGCGCTCTGCTTATTGTGATCGTTGCTATCTATTCCCCATCGATTGATGGTCAATAAATGCTCTATCTTCGCTATTCAACACGCTCAATAATTAAAGCGATTCCTTGTCCGACACCGATACACATTGTGCAAAGAGCATAACGTCCATTCCGGCGTTGCAGCTCATTAAGAGCGGCAATCACAAGACGCGCACCAGAGGCTCCTAGCGGGTGACCAAGTGCAATCGCTCCTCCATTAGGATTGATCCGTTGATCATCATCTTCTAATCCCAATTCACGAATACACGCTAAGGCTTGAGCGGCAAATGCTTCATTAAGCTCAATAACATCCATCTCTGCTAATGTTAAGCCAACTCGTTTAAGTAGCTTCTTAACAGCGGAAACGGGACCTATCCCCATCACTGAAGGTTCAACCCCCATACTCTGCATTCCTACGATTCGCGCTTTAGGGGTTAAACCATACTGTGCAACTGCCTCATCTGAGGCGATTAAGAGCGCTGCCGCTCCATCATTAATTCCAGATGCATTGCCGGCAGTAATAACACCCTCTTTTTTAACGAAAGGCTTCAGTTTCGCTAACCCTTCCAATGTCGTTGTCGGACGCAAATGCTCATCTTTAGCAACGATTAGATCTTCACCACGTCTTTGAGGAATTTGGACCGGCATAATCTCTTCTGCAAGATATCCTGCCGTATCTGCATGAGCTGCCTTCATCTGACTTGCATAAGCAAAAGCATCTTGATCTTCTCGAGAGATTTGATAGCGTTCAGCCACATTTTCCGCTGTCTCCGGCATTGTTTCCGTACCATAAAGCTGATCTAGCTTTGGATTAATAAAGCGCCAGCCCATTGTGGTATCTTCCATGATCTGCCCACGACCAAAAGCGCTATCGCTCTTACCCACAACAAATGGAGATCGCGTCATCGATTCAACCCCACCAGCAATCACCAAATCTGCTTCTCCTGCTCGAATTGCACGCGCAGCAGAACCAATCGCTTCTAGACTAGAACCACATAATCGATTGACCGTCACCCCAGGTACTTCTTGCGGTAATCCCGCTAATAATGCTGCCATTCGCGCAACATTACGATTATCTTCCCCGGCTTGGTTAGCACACCCCAAAATAACATCATCCACCGCTTCCCACTTTACTTGAGGATGACGGCGCATCAATTCCGTAATCGGTAACGCCGCTAAATCATCGGCACGAACAGGGGCCAATCCACCACCATATCGCCCAAATGGGGTACGAATGGCATCACAAATATAAGCATTTCTCTCACTCATCTTTTATCTCACTCTCTCTTTTTACGCTCTTTATTAACTTAATATCACTCACGCCTGCCACTTTTTATGCCGATACTTATGCTTACTGCGACTTCTCTTCTGAAGTTGCATCTATTAAAGGCGCATCTGTTAAGGCTTCTAGCTCTGGAAAAGTAATCCCACCAAAGAGCTCAGTTACATGAAGTTTTTGGTCACGAACATCTATTACAGCCAGATCGGTATAGATACGATCAACACATCCGATGCCGGTCAGAGGATAGGTACAATTTTTAACGATCTTAGGCGTTCCATCGCGTGTTGTATGATTCGTCGCAACCCAGACATTTTTAGCACCAATCGCTAAATCCATCGCTCCACCTACCGCTGGAATGGCATCAGGCTCACCGGTATGCCAATTGGCAAGATCCCCATTTTCCGCAACTTGAAAGGCCCCTAAAACACAGATATCGATATGCCCTCCTCGCATCATGGTAAAAGAGTCTCCATGATGAAAATAACTTCCCCCCGGTAAGAGCGTTACCATCTCTTTACCGGCATTAATCAGATCAGGATCTTCTTCACCCGGTGCCGGCGATGGTCCCATTCCCAATAAGCCATTTTCACTATGGAGAAAAATCTCTTTATCATCTCCAAGGTAGTTGGCAATTGAAGTTGGAAGACCAATTCCTAAATTGACATAAGCGCCATCAAAGATATCTTCAGCAACCCTTGCGGCAATCTCATTTCTCGTTAATGGTTTATAGTTTTTTGTCATCTCTCTCTTCCTTATCTAATTTCCACAACATCTGTTACAAATATGCCGGGTGTGACGATACATTCAGGATCTAAGGCGCCTACCTCGACCACTTCATTCACCTGAGCGATAGTCTCTGCTGCTGCGGCTGCCATAATAGGACCAAAGTTCCGTGCTGTTTTTCGATAGATAAGATTGCCATATCGATCTCCCTTGTAAGCCTTAATCAGGGCGAAATCTGCGGTAATGGGATACTCCAAAACATAGTTTTTGCCATTGATCTCTCGAGTCTCTTTCCCTTTTGCGAGCTCTGTTCCATAGCCCGTTGGGGTGAAGATCGCACCAAAGCCCGATCCTGCGGCTTGAATTCTAGCGGCAAGATTACCCTGAGGGACAAGCTCTAATTCAATCTCTCCTGCACGATAGAGGGCATCGAAGACATAGGAGTCCGATTGACGAGGAAACGAGCAGATAATCTTCTTAACGCGCTTAGCCTTAAGGAGTGCGGCTAAACCGATATCTCCATTGCCGGCATTATTATTAATGATGGTAAGATCCGTAGCGCCATGTTCAATCAGCGCATCTATGAGTTCAGCAGGCTGCCCTGCCGTCCCAAATCCGCCAATCATAACGGTGGCGCCATCGAATATCTTTCCGATCGCTGCATGAATAGATGGGCTAATTTTATTAATCATATTGATCCTTTTGTAATATCCCTTTGTAAAAATATATGTTGTGATGGTAGGTGGTGATAAATATTGCCTTTCTCCCCTGCACTCTCTCGTTGCCACTTCTCTTCCAGCGTCTTCCCTTACAGCTCAATTACTGAAAGATTCAACGGCTGAAAGCTCAATCTCTAAACTCTTCTTGAGAAAATAGAGCGCGAAAAAGGGGATCCCAATCACCTTAACGTGTTGAATTTATTAAAATTCTTTCATTGTGCTAGTTTTTATTCTTCAACTAAGGCTTATTGCATCTCTCTGATTTTTTATCGCTCTTTTATGATTCTTTTATGGTTCTTTTTTATTATTCTTATTTTATTGTTGTTATATCTATTATGGCGATAGAGCATAGAGAGATGAAAAGAGATAGAGCCAAACTCCATAATAAAGAGCTCGACTCTATCTCTCTTTCTGTGAGGCTATGGAGAATCCTCACTGAAATAGCGATGCATCCTCCTTAAAATGACTCAATAAAAAAGATGCACCTCTAATAACGCCCTTTTTAGAGTGCCGCTCTTGCACGTGAGCTACGCACTTCCTGATCACTATTTACTGCTTTCGTTAATGAAAAATCAAAGACTAACTCTTTATAAGGACCTTTCATTTTAGCTGCTGCAATCTTCTCTGGATCGTTTACTTCCACAGCATCAACAATCAGCTCATCACGCGTTGCGTAAGCAAAATCATCATGACAGAACGGATCATCGCTTAAGTTAATTTGTGTTGTTAAATGACGATAACCTGGCGCATGAACAAAGAAATGGATATGTGCAGGTCTAGATCCATGACGACCTAAAAGCGTTAATAACTGCTCTGTCGGGTTTCCAGGAGGAACTGAATATCCACTTGGCACAATACTACGCGCAGTATATTGTCCATTATCTGTCTTAATGGTACGACGCATATTGAAATCTGATTGACTCTGATCGAAGAAAGAGTAGTTTCCTTTACTATTACAGTGCCATACCTCTACCGTTGCGTTAGGAATCACTTCTCCTGTTACGGCATCAACCACCTTTCCTGAAAGATGCATCAAATCACTCTCGGTATCGGTTCCATCATCGAGCTGAGCTTCCCCTTCAACAACTGGAGCGCCGGCAACATAGAGCGGCCCTTCAATAGTTCTCGGTGTTGCGCCATCTTTTGCTAATCCCGCTTTCTCATCAAGCTCATCTTCACGTACGTCAAGGATATGCTCTAAGCCTAAACCCGCTACAAGGAGTGCTGTCTCATGTGCTTGGCCTAAGCGAAGAAGATAATTGGCACCATGCCAAAACTCATCTACCGTAATATCAAGATCATCGATCGCTTTACAGAGATCTGATAAGAGACGATGAACAATCTCCTTAACACGGGGATTCCCCTCATCTGAATCGTAACCTGCGGCTGTACGTAAAAATCCTTCTAAAAACTCTGGACTAGAAATTTTTGTTTTCATCTTTATTCTCCTAACTTTGGTGTTTCCCATTTTTATATCTATTCGACTCTTAAGGTCGATCGTATTCTAGAAGCTTAGATTGAGTACTTTTTATTAAGTGTGGTGCTCTTAAGCTCTATTGCTGCTAGATAACTCGCTTATTGAGTAGCGAGATCTAGACTTTTTAAAACTTTCAAACTTCTATTGTGATTTCAATTCTGATTCTTCGAGGCTCTGACTCTTCAAACTTTGATTTTTCTAATGATCATCTTCACGAATAGAAGAGGGATGACGGCAAAGCGCCTCTACTTTAATCTCCATATAGGGATAAAGTGGCAATCCCGTCAAGAGCGTATGAAGCTCCTCATTACTCTCTACATCAAAGATACTGACATTGGCATATTGCCCTGCAACACGCCAGATATGACGCCACTTTCCAGAACGTTGAAGCTCTTGGGAGTAAGCTTTTTCAGTCGCTAGAATCTCCGTACGACGCTGAGGATCCATAGATTCCGGAATATTGACAATCATCTCAACTTTAAACAGCATGACATCTCCTTTTAATAAAATTTCTCTACTAACTCGACTCACCAAATGTCTCATCAAATATCTCATCAAATGATTTCTCAAATCACTCGTCCCATTATTCGTTTAATAATATGAATAGGGGATCGCAGATGATGACTCCATGATGGTAATTACTTACGTCTATAAAAATTAACCTTATCCTCATCAAGCACCATACCTAACCCCGGCTTATCAGAGACTTCTACACCATAATTGTGGTATTGGAGAGGCTCGATAACGATATCATCCTTCAAAAGCAGAGGACTAAAGAGTTCCGTCCCCCATTCAAGTCTCGGGAGTGTTGAATAGGCTTGCACAGCAGCGCTTGTAGCAATCGATCCTTCTAACATCGTACCGCCGTAGAGTCCGATACCGGCAGCTTGTGCGATTTCAGCAAGTGCCAAGACCCCCAACATTCCCCCTGATTTTGCGGTCTTTAGCGCAAAAGCTCTAGCTCCTGCAATCTTTGCAATATTAAATCCTTCATAGGGGAGCCCTACTGACTCATCCGCTAAGATCGGAATATTAAAACGTTCACTTAAACGCGCCTGGGCGGCGATTTCATGTTGCGCTAAAGGTTGCTCAACAAGGTCGATGCCGGCATCTTGTAGAAGTTGCATTCCCTCTATCGCTTCAGCTTCACTCCAAGCCTGATTAACATCCACTGTCACCATGCTATCATCGCCAAGCGCCTCTTTAATGGCAATGACATGCGCTACATCCTCTTTTACAGGGCGGCGACCAATCTTTAATTTGAAATCTTTATGGCGTCCTGAAGCGATCATCTCCTTCGCTTCAAGGATATCTTTCTCAGTATCGCCACTCGCTAATACCCATAATACAGAGAGTCTATCCTGAACTTTTCCACCTAAAAGCGTTGAGATCGGAACATTGAGAATCTTCCCTTGAATATCAAAAAGAGCGGTTTCTACAGCATTTTTAGCAAAGTAATTGCCACGGATATTTTGTGCCATTCGTACTTTTAATGCTTTGATAGAAGCGATCGATTGCCCAGTCAGAAGAGGGGCGATATATTGATCGATCGTCAATTGCATCCCTTCAGGACTCTCAGGGCCATAACTAAGCCCTCCAATTGTAGCGGCTTCTCCTAATCCCAATACGCCCCCTTCTGTATAGATCTTCACAATAACAGAGCTTTGGGTTGTCATCGTCGTCATTGACAGCTGATGACCACGGATCGTAGGTAGATCGACAATCAATGTCTCAATCTTAGCGATACGATCTGTCAATAATGTTTGATTTGCTAAAAGGGTCATTCTCTATTCCTTATATCTCGGTACTCTATTGAGAAACTATCACAGCCTCTCCCGGTAGTAACTTCATAGTGGCTTCATAACGACTTCAAATAATAGCTACAGATGATGGCTCTAGATGATAACTCTAGATAATATGGTGTAATAACACTATTTCGCCATTAACCACTCTGCCAAGATTTGATTAAATGCTTCTGGTGCCTCGACCGAAGGGACATGACCAACAGCTAATACTTTAAGTGCTCTATCCCCCATTAGATCTGCTAATTGCTCCATATTGCTAAGCGCCATCGCCTTATCTTCACTTCCGGCAAGAGAGAGGACAGGAATAGATGAATCTCGTGAAGGGAGCCGATCTGTTGCACTCCAAGCACCTAATGCTTCACATAATTGTGCATAACCTTCATTACTTGTTGCCGCTAATGAACGTTGCCAATTTTCAATCTCACTGGTCGCCGTTTCTAAATAATCATCTGCAAACCATCTTGGGACAATCGTTGCCGCCATCTTTGCCAAACCGATCTGACGAACATCTGCCGCACGACTCTCCCATGCAGCTGTTTCACCAATTTTATGACTACTATTGGTGATCATTAAACTCTTCACTCTTTCCGGCGCTAGAAGAAGAATCTCTTGACCAATCGCACCACCGATAGAGGTCCCCACATAATGAAAACGCGGATAACCTAACTGATCTACTAATCCCAACACCATCTCTGCTAATGACTCAATTCGCCACTGCTCATCCTCGCTTGGCGCCGGGCTATTCCCATGTCCAGGGAGATCGATCGCTAAAAGATCATATTGCGATTCAAAAGCGGCGATCGTTTCATCCCAAACGTGTCGATTCATCCCCAAAGGATGTACGAATACGATGAGGTCACGAGGAGATTCCCCCGCAACATAGAGATAATTGATCTTTTCGTTATATCGCTGCTCTTGATACTTCACTGCTTCCTCTCCTCGATACTGTTGATACTTCTCTTTTATATCACTCAATCTATCCCTCAACCTATCACTCGGTGATGAAATAATCTCTTGAGTGGTTATCTCTTATATAGTTTTATGATTTTTTTAAACGATTCTTGTACACGGCTCTTTTAAGCGATTTTTTTGAACACTGAGATCTTAAAGGCGCTTGATATCTCGACTCTTAACTTACTCAGTGTCTCTTGTTCGACTGTCGAACTATATCTCCATTGATCGCCCACAACTTATTAATCTCATACCCCACTAGGATTGTCAAATCTTTAATACTTTTATGAATCAGATCTTCTACATAGAAAAAAATTATCGTCTATAATGTGTAAAAATTTATCGAGGATTGCCCTTTTTTTTAGAAAACCGGATAGGAACAAAGTGACGGAAAAGATGCAGAATAACTATATGGAAGAGCTCTCTCCCCTTTTAGAGCAATATGCAGAAGACCCTGATTTCATCACCGCTTTTGCCCGGGGACTTGTGATATTCCAAGTTCTCTCTAACAGTAAACGTCCTCAATCAATATCCGATATTGCCAAAATCACCGGTTTTCCACGCGCAACGGTAAGACGAGGACTCTACACACTGGTAAGACTCGGTTATGTGAGCCAAAATGATCGGGAATATACCTTAACGTCAAAGATCTTAACGCTCTCTCACAGCTTTATCTCTTCCCAATCACTTCCCAATGCCGCGCAGCCAATCCTCGAGAATATTACCAAAGAGGTTGATGAAGCCTCCTCAATGGCAGTCCTAGCACAGAGCAATATTGTCTATATCGCCCGCTCGTCAGAAAATACGCAGCGGATCATGTCCAATACCTTAGCAATTGGTAGCCAACTACCTGCCTGTTGCACCTCAATGGGACGCGTACTCTTAGCTGCCGAACCTAAAGAGAGACAGATCGAACTATTAGCTCAGCATCAGCTAAAGATCTATACCCCCAATACGATCCATACAGAAGAGGATCTTTTAGCGGAATTGGAGAGGATCAAAGAGCAAGGATATGCCATAATTGATCAAGAGCTGGAGATTGGGCTACGCTCTATTGCCGTACCGGTCTATGACAAATCGGGAGCAATAATTGCGGCAATCAATATTAGTACCCATGCGATGCGAAATTCTGTTGAGGATATGATCAATAAATTCCTGCCGGTACTACAACGCTCAGCGCAGCTCCTTCGAACCTTTTTATAAAACTCTTTACCAACGATCTATTTCTCTCTATAAAGCCTCTAATAACAAATCGCTCTATAGAGAGCTATACTGATAGGGAATATCGCTATTGGAATCTTTAGATGGAGTGATATTCCCCACTATCATGGATAAAACGCTTATGCAGAAAGAATCAATAGAAGAATATGGAAAAACATTAGAGAAGCATGCAGATAATGCTGATTTCCTAAGCTCCTTTGCCAGAGGTTTGATGATCTTTGAGGTTCTCTCCACGAGTAAACGCGCACAAACAATTTCCGATATCGCAAAAGAGACGGGATTTCCTCGCGCCACCGTTCGTAGAGGCCTTTTTACATTGGTAGAATTGGGTTATGTCCTTCAAGATGATCGTTACTATGAGCTCTCACCTAAAGTATTAATGATCGCGCATGACTATATCAACTCCCAAACGCTCTCTACAACCGCGCAACCGATCTTAGAAAACCTCACAAGAGAACTTAATGAAACGGCAACAATGGGAGTATTAGTGAAAGATGAGGTGATCTATATCGCCCGCTCATCTGATAATCGACAAAAGATTATGTCCAATACGTTAACAATAGGGAGCCATCTGCCGGCATACTGCTCCTCTATTGGTCGTGTGCTTCTTGCAGCAGAATCGAGAGAGAGACAGATCGAAATTCTTGCCCAATCTCATCTTATACCCTATACAGATCGTACTATCTATGATCGCGATCGACTCTTAGATGAACTCGAAAAAGTGAAACGCGAAGGATACTCCATTATCGATCAGGAGCTCGAAGTTGGGCTGCGCTCTATCTCTGTTCCCGTCTTTGATCGAAGTGGCAAAGTGATCGCTTCCATCAGTATTAGTGCTTTAACGCTTAAATATAGTATCGATGAATTGATCAATAAATGTCTTCCGGCACTTCAGAAAGCAGCGGCAATTTTAACAACATTTATCTAACTTTTTATTGATATAACCTTTTAGTAAACTTTTTAATAAACTTTTTTAATAAACTTTTTTAATAAAAAGTGTAAACGCAAAAACGCCTACGGCGAATGCAACAAATAAGATAACAGATAAAGATAACTTATAATGTTGCCACCGTAGGCGCTCTTTTTTATCCCTTTTACTACAAGGCTTAAGACTACGAGAGTACTATCCTTGACGATTTTCAGCTTCAAGAAGTGCCGCAATCCGCTTCTCTAAAGGGGGATGGGTACTAAAGAGATCTCGAATTGACCCGGTAAAACCAAATGCCGCAAATTGTCCTGGAAGATCTTGGTTAAGCTCAGGTCGACGACGTAACGCATCTAATGCATTTGCCATCTGACGATTAGAAGTCAGTCTTGCACCTCCAGCATCTGCTCTAAACTCACGGTGACGGCTAAACCAACTTGCAATAATTTGAGCCAAAATTCCAAATACGATCTGCAACACAATAGTGCTGATCATATAGATTCCACTACTGCTACTCTCCCCATTAGAGTTCCCTCTCGAGGCGATCGCTTCAGCAATAATTCTTGATAAGAAGACAACAAAGGTATTCAGAACTCCTTGAAGAAGCGCCATTGTTACCATATCACCGTTCGCAATATGTGCCATCTCATGGCCTACAACCGCTTCGATCTCCTCTTTATTCATCACGCGCATGAGCCCTGTACTGATCGCCACTAATGAATTATTTCGACTTGCACCTGTCGCAAAAGCATTAGGTTCAGGAGAATCAAAGATACCAATCTCAGGTCGCTTTAAACCTAATGCCGCCGCTTGTCGTTCAACAACATTGACATACCATGCTTCAAACTCATTCTGAGGTGTCTCAATTACATGAACCCCCATAGAACGCTTCACCATACTTTTTGACATTAGTAAGGAGATAATTGAACCGGCAAATCCCACTACAGCACAAGCAAGTAACATCGGAAAGAGGCCTCGCCCACCTGAAATAGCGGTATCTAAGCCGGTAATTTTTAAAATAATAGTGATCACTGCGATCACCGCGATATTCATCGCAACCCATAAAGCAACTCGTTTAAACATAGAGTCTCCTTCTCTTCTATAAATATCTTGCAATACTTTTAACAGATCTGATCAACGCTTCGATCTAAATCAGATCCCATTTTTTATCTCTCTATCTCAATCGATCATCATCTATTATATCGATCAGGACAAGATTTATTCTACTTCAATTCTACTTCACCCTAATAATATGAGGCTTTTTCCCCTAAATACAATATATATCGATCATTATCAATCACGCTTATATCCAAGATTTAGCGTTAGGTTTGGTTTAGATTTTTATTTAGATTTGTGTTCAGCTAAGATTGAAGATAGAAAAAAACCTTGGCGATTAAAATCACCAAGGTCTTCATCTGGATTCAAAGAATTTCGAAAATTATGCAGTCGCTGCTGTTTTACGCGCTGGTAATTTCTCTTTAATTCTTGCTGCTCTACCTGAAAGTTCACGCAAGTAGTAGAGCTTAGAGCGACGAACGCTACCACGACGTTTAACATCGATGCTCGCGATTAATGGGCTATAAGTTTGGAAAGTACGCTCCATACCAACACCGTGAGAGATACGTCTTACGATAAATGATGAACCCATTCCACGATTTTTAATTGCAATCACAACACCTTCAAATGCTTGAATACGCTCGCGATCGCCCTCTTTTACCCTTACATTTACAACGATTGTATCGCCAGGGTTGAAAGCAGGAAGCTCTTTGCCTTGCATTGCTTCTTGCTCTAATTGTTTAATAATATTCATGTCCGTTAAACCTTCTAATGAAATAACCATCTTACCCAGATTTATTCTAAGCAAAGCATTATACACCAATATTCAATTATTGGTATCACTTTTATTCAAACAAAGCTGTTGAGCCTTGCCCTTTACGTAATATTTCAGGGGCTCCTTCGCTCAGATCAATGACTGTCGTTGGCGCCATACTACATGCTCCACCATCAATAATCGCATCAACATGATCCCCTATGACCTCATTAATTAAGGTGGCATCATTTAGCTCATAAGCTTCATAACCAGGGATTTTTAAGGTGGTAGAGAGTATCGGGGCACCGAGCTCTGCTAAAACAGCTTGGATTATAACATGATTTGGCACACGAAGTCCTACTGTATTTCGTTTTGGCATCAGAAGTTTTTTAGGAACCTCTTTTGTTCCACGTAAAATAAGCGTATACGGTCCTGGTAAAATCGCTTTTAAGAGGCGATATTGGGGATTATCCACCACGGCATAGTGCGATAGTTCTGAAAGATCTTTACAAATTAGAGAAAAATAGTGATCTTTAGCACTCTCTTGACGAATTTTTAAGATGCGATCCATACCGCGCTGATTTCCCACCATACAACCGATGGCATAACTAGAATCAGTCGGATAGACGACAACCCCCTCATTACGAAAAATTGAAACAACCTGCTCAATTAATCTCGCTTGTGGTGTCTCTGGATGAATCCTTAATAACATATAAGCCTCCTTCTGTTGCTTATGCACTCATCAAGTACTCTTGATAATGTAGTTTAAACCATAAAATGGCAATTAGCGTAAACTCATTATCCAACTTTCCTTGATCTAATAGTTGAAAAGCCTCTTCTCGAGTCATCGTAAAAGCTTCTATATCTTCTCCCTCTTCCTCAATACCGTAATAACCTCCTGCACAACTTAAATCGCAGAGCCCTAAATAGAGATGCATTTTGCCGGGACTTCCTCCTGTTGAGGGATAATATTGATAGATGGGAATCAACTTCTCAATCTCTACTCCCGCCTCTTCTTCTGCTTCTGCCCGAATAATCATCTCAGGTGACTCTGCACGATCAATTGTTCCGGCAACAATCTCAATAGTCCAAGGCGAACGGCGCTCCTCTCGCTCTATAAGCGGAACTCGAAGTTGTCGAACAAAGAGTAGATGATCTAACTTTGGATCATAGAGAAGAATACTCACCGTATCACACTTTACAATCACTTCGCGACGAATATCGTAGAGCATCTCTCCATCAAAACGTTGATGATCAACGATAACCTCATCAATTTTAAAAAAACCATCAAAAATTCTTCGGCGAGATTGGAGTTGAACACTACTTTTATCCAAGATTTTTCCACTACTATCCCGAGGAAGCTCTTCTATAAGCCCTCTCTTGTCACACTCTTTAATACATTTTTGCGCTTCCATGCCACCCCCTTCTAAAATTTGACTAAGTAATATCGCCCTTAAACCTTTAGTATAAAGCATAGGAATTTATCATAGATATTTATAAAAAATTTATAAAGAATTTATAAAATTTACAGAAAAGGCATGGGAAAATAAAAAGCCACTTCTTATAAGAAGTGGCTCTCTAACAAATCTATCTCTTGTCGATAAAAATCTAAAATTAACGGCCCCAGTTTCTCACTGCACCGCTATCAATATGTACAAAAGCTGAACGGCTATAGTAACCAACACCACCTGCTTTTAGGGAAAGTGCTGCATTGCGGAGATTACGAGTTGCAATACCCGGCATACGAATATCAATCGCCTTTGCTTGCATATGGAGACTTGATTTTGCTCCGCGGATAGCTCTATTCGTTTGTGGAGAACGGTAACCACTTAAACCGTGAACTGGCTTGTTAAAGCCTAAACGGAGTCTTAAAGCAAATAGTTGATCAAGTACATTAGGATCATACAGTTTAGAAGTTGTTGTTCTTCTATCTCTTAAAGCCCAAGAGATCTCATCTAATGATTCTCTGATATAGCCTTCTGTAGGTGTCCAGTAAACAGTGCGAGTAGTCTCACCTAATGCGGGCGTATAAATTGTTAATTCACGCTCTTGCGACACTGCTTGTTTCGCTAATGCTGGATTTAATCCGAAGATACCGAAGACAGCTGATCCGGCTAAAACGCCTGTCGCCACTTTCAAAAGATTACGTCTATTATCACATACAAATTCATTATGCTGCTCTATAAAAGACTCTCTGTCCGTAATGATCAATTTACTATCCATGTATCTTTAACCCTTGCTTGTTCTACTAACAGACTATTTCATTTAGCCCCTTAGCCTCTATTATCAACTGATTTCCTAAATCGAGAAATCAGTGTAATGTTCATAACCTAAAATTGCAACCTTGCAAGCTGTAAATTCACTAAATAATTAGTATAAATTGATCAAGATACTTGTCTTATAAATTTATAGTTAATTATCTTATATAACAGTTCGCAGGATTGAGTCCCTTTTTTAATCCGTTGTAACAAGATCTTAAGAGATGAACGAAATTATTAACCCCTTTCTTAACCACTCTTAAGTGCTTATTTCCCCCAAATGGAGGTAAGAATTATTTCAGAAATTTTATTACAAAATATCGATCAAGTGCAACGATTTTTTACCAACATGATAAAATAGGCCTCACCATAATAGAGCCTACATATAAGAGATCTTTAAAATCAAAAAAGAGAATATGCAAAATAGATCACCACAAGATAACGATATCGCACAGATCAAAACTCCTCCTCACTCAATTGAAGCTGAGCAAGCTGTTTTAGGAGGTTTATTACTTGATCGAGATGCATGGGATAAAATCGATGGGTTGCTATCCCCTAGCGACTTCTATAGTAAAAATCACCGCATTATTTTTGAAGCAATCTACACACTCTACAATGAGATGCAGACGGTTGATATCTTAACCGTTAGTGATCACCTTAAACAGAAAGAGGTGCTTGAAGAGATCGGGGGACTTCCCTACCTTGCAACATTGGCACAAGATATGCCCTCTGTCAGCAATATCGCCGCCTATGCCAATATCGTTTATGATCGTTCCGTCATTCGAAAATTGATCGCCGTAGGAACCAATATTGCCGATTCAGGCTTTAATCCCGATGGCCGCAGTAGTAACGAACTGATTCAATTTGCAGAGCAGGCGGTCTTTGCCATTGCAGAGCAAGGAACCAAACAGGATGCCGGACTTATCGATATCCGTGACGTACTTAAAAGTACAATCGCACGGATCGATGAGTTAGCCCAATCCCAAGGAGGTGTCACCGGTGCGCCTACCGGTTGGGATCAATTTGATGAGATGACTTCAGGTCTTCAAAATGGAGATATGATCGTTGTTGCCGGACGTCCATCGATGGGTAAAACAACCATTGCAATGAATATGGTTGAACGTGTTGCGATGTATACCAATAAGCCTGTAGCAATCTTCAGCTTGGAGATGCCGGCAGAACAGCTTGTTATGAGAATGTTTGCCTCTATCGGTGGCATTGAGCAAGGAAAAATTAGAACCGGTGAACTCAATGAGATTGAGGCGAAAAAGTTAAGTGACGCAACAAAAACACTTGCTCAAACAAAGATCTTTATCGATGATACAAGTGGCTTAAGCCCTTCTGAAATGCGTTCTAGAGCACGTCGATTACAACGTGATCATGGCCAATTAGGGCTGGTCATGGTGGACTACCTTCAGCTGATGAGCATCCCTGGAATGTCTGATCATCGTGTTGCTGAGGTCTCTGAGATCTCGCGTTCATTAAAACTGATGGCGAGAGAGCTCAATTGCCCTGTTATTGTCCTATCACAGCTCAACCGTAGCCTTGAGCAACGTCCTAATAAACGACCCGTAATGAGTGACCTTCGTGACTCTGGTGCGATCGAGCAGGATGCTGACTTAATCTGCTTTGTCTATCGTGATGAGGTTTATAATGAGGATTCTCCGGAGAAAGGCATCGCTGAAATTATTATCGCTAAGCAACGTAATGGTCCTATCGGAACAGTAAAGCTCAGTTTCCAAGGGCGCTATTCTCGCTTTATGAATCTCTCTACACGAGATTTTGCTGATCAATTTATTGATGAATAATCACTATCCCTTATATAAATTGACAAAGCCATAAGACAAAATCAGAAGTTAAAGAAGTTAAAAAATAGCAACAGTAAACAAGCAATAGATGAGTAACAAGACTCCTAGCAGCTATGCTTCTAGGAGTTTTTTTAATTCTGCGATTGGGATCACCGTGGCTAATCCTTCTAATGCATCCATACTCTCTTGATGAAGCTCAAAACTCTTAGCAGCACAAAGCTCATCAACGACATAAACTCTAAAGCCCAACTCATGGGCTTCCCTTGCACTACTCTGAATAGCTAGCAGTGAACTCACACCTCCTAAAATAAGAGTATCTATTTTAGATATCTCAAGCCATCTCGCCAAGTTATTGCCGGTAAAAATACTCACTCCTTTTTTAATAAAGTAGTGATCCTCTTCACTCTGCTCTAATCCTTTAACCCAACAATTATTAGGAGAGTTAAGTCGTAATGCACCTCGCTCTTTCGCTTGATGAAACATCGGTGAGAATCTTGGGATATCGTGATAGTCATCTGCAAAGCCCACCTTCACCCAAACAATAGGCACATTCTCTAGCCGAGCGAAAGAGATTGCACGATTACTCTCTTCTAAGATATTTCTCTGCAGAAATTGTTGGTAACTACTATTTGATAGCCCCTCTTTTCCGACAATATCCTCGATCAAATCGATCAATACCAAAGCCTTAGATTTCTTCTTCATATCAACCTCTCCGCATACTGTTTTCTATCTTATTCCCTTTGTAACATAGCATTATCTATTAAACAAAAGAATATAAATCACCACTGAGGCTTATGAATTGCCGGATCTGATACTACATGCTTCCAATAATCGCGTGCCAGCAAGGGGAAATTTCCTCAATTGCTGAAACTTCAGGTTACATTGAGTTAATATTTCTACCAAGCTTTTTTTCCGGCATCATAGATGCCGATTGGCGGGCATGCACCGGCAAAAAGAGCGATATAGTCGGCTCCCGCCACTCAACAAGCCCTCTTATAAATTCAATCCCTGAAACAACAGAGGCTGATGAATTGCCGGATCTTACTATCGCGTTCTTCCAGAAATCTCATGCCGGCAAGGGGCATTGAAAATGCCCAAACTGCAGATATGCACTAGTAATAAGAATGAAGTAGTGGGTTCCCGCAGCTCCATGAGTTCTCTTAAGAGTCATCAAAATGATTCATTGAAACAACAGAAGCTGATGAATTGCCGGATCTTACTATCGCGTTCTTCCCCAAATTACGTGCCGGCAAAGGGCGATCATTCAATCTTCGAAACATTTCTTATCTTTATAAGAGACTGATGAATTGCCGGGTCTTACTACCGTGTTCTTCCAGAAGTTATGTGCCGGCAATCGACATCGAAGATGCCAAACTGCGGGCATGCACCGGTTAAAAGAACGATATAGTCAGTTCCCGCAACTCAATGAACCTTCTTAAGGGGAAAACATCCAGGATTGTTGGTCGCCATTCATCATCCTTCTTTCTATTGATTCTATTGAATAAAAAAAGATTACTTAAAATCCAGACAAAGAAAAAGCTCCTAGCTAATTAGCTAGGAGCTCTTAATGAAGCCCTGGGGTTGACCTACTCTCACATGGGATCTCCCACACTACCATCGGCGCTGCTA
>NZ_JBVPGU010000003.1:0-297272 GCF_055813795.1 Ignatzschineria sp. PL_is040 | reverse complement strand
TTAATTAAAACAAAGAGAGCTGTTGAGTTGCCGGAGATTACTACTGCATGCTTCCAAAAGCTGCATGCCGGCAAGAGGCAATCTTCTATTGCGACTATTTCTTAAAAAAAAAGAGGCTGAACGTTGCCGGGCCTCACTATCGCTCGCTTCCCCAAATCACGCGCCGGCAGTTGCCATCAAAGATGCCAATAAGCGGGCATGCATGAATGAAAAGAATGAAATGGTCGGCTCCCGCCCTTCAACAGCTTCTCTTAAGAATCATCAGAATGATTAACTGAAATTAATTGAAATTAATTGAAACAAAAAGAGCTGTTGAGTTGCCGGTCCTCACTATCGTTCGCTTCCCCAAATCACGCGCCGGCAGTTGGCATCGAAAATGCCAATAGGCGGACATGCATGAGTGAAAAGAACGAAATGGTTGGCTCCCGCCCTTCAACGGCTTCTCTTAAGAATCATAAGAATGATTAACCGAAATTAATTAAAACAAAGAGAGCTGTTGAGTTGCCGGAGATTACTACTGCATGCTTCCAAAAGCTGCATGCCGGCAAGAGGCAATCTTCTATTGCGACTCTTTCTTAAAACAAAAGAGGCTGAACGTTGCCGGGCCTCACTACCGCACGCTTCCCCAAATCACGCGCCGGCAGTTGCCATCAAAGATGCCAATAAGCGGGCATGCATGAGTGAAAAGAACGAAATGGTTGGCTCCCGCGGCTCCAAAAACCTTCTTATTGAGCCAAAATGATTTAGGTGAAGTCGATGGGGTCAACCTCGATTAAGAGGCGAATATTGGAGCGAATATTCGCTTCATAGAGACGGCGAATTTGGTATGCCATTCGATGCAGAGCACTTCGCTTCTCCGATTGAAGGATCACATGTACCCGATAGAATCCTTGCCGGCGTTTAAGGTTATTGGGCATCACTGGGGTGATCTCAACTTGAGGATCTGGCTCAATATGATTGAGTAACCCTTCGAGATATGAAGTCGCTTCCGACTCACTTCTCGCTTCTACCTGAATTAAGATCTGATAGGAGTAAGGCGGAAGATTGAGAATCTGCCGCACCTCAAGCGCCTCTTGTGCATAAGCTTGATAACCGATCTTAGGTAACTGATGAAAGAGGGCATTATCAGGAAACATCGTCTGAACTAAAACCTTTCCTCTCTTCTCCCCTCGCCCTGCTCGCCCTGAAACCTGCATCAAGAGCTGCGCTAACTTCTCATCTGCCCGAAAATCATTGGCGAAGAAGAGCCCATCACTATTGAGAAGAACCACTAAAGTGATATTGGGAAAATCATGCCCCTTTGCTAACATCTGTGTGCCCACAATGATATCGGCTGATTGCTCCCCGATCTGGGTTAAGTTCTCCACTAACTCCCGACTATTGCGAACATTATCCCGATCAAAACGTAAAACACTCGCTAAAGGAAATGCATCGGTTAATGCTTTTTCAATCTTCTGTGTGCCTGCTCCTAACTCCTTAAAGTGCGTGCCACCACAAGCACTACAAACTTTAGGATAAGGATAGCGCGTCCCACAATGATGGCAATGAAGCATCCCGGTGGTGCGATGGAAATTGAGATAACTACTACAGTGATGGCACTCCTCAATCTTGCCACAATCGAGACAGGTTAAAACAGGAGAGAATCCACGCCGATTAAGAAAGATCAATACCTGCTCTTTCCGTGCAATCGTCGCCTCAATCTCATCTAAAACCCGCGTTGTAATCCCATCATAGTTCTTCTCCTCATTGAGATCGATAATCTCCCACTCCGGCATTGCACCACTTACTCGCTCTGGAAGCTGATAATAGCTAAAGCGTCCTTCTGCAATATTACGAACACTCTCATAAGTAGGTGTTGCACTCCCCATCACCAGCGGAATCTTTTCAAAATGAGCCCGCCAAATCGCACTATTATGAGCAGAGTAACGAACACCATCTCGCTGAATATAGGAGCTATCATGCGCCTCATCGATAATCATCAAACCAAGACGCGCAAAGGGTGTAAAGAGTGCTGAACGGGTACCGATAAGCAGATCGATCCGCCCTAATGCAGCATTACGCCACGCCTCTAGACGCTCATTATCACTCAGCTGAGAGTGAATCACGGCAACACGAACCGATAATGCAGACTCTATGCGACTGACAAATTGAGGCGTTAAGCCGATCTCCGGCACTAACATCAAAACCTGCTCCCCTTTTGCCAGATGATGACGCGCGATCTCTGTATAGACAGCTGTTTTCCCTGAGCCTGTCACTCCCTCAATAAAGGAGAGAGGCGGTCTATTGGCCACAATATCATCCACAATATGCTGCTGCGCGGTCGTTAATTGTAACGGAGGCTCTTCTGATGGCGGTTTCGCCGGAGAAGGCTCACAATCGAGATCGGCTTCACGCAGAAGTAGAGCACTCTCTAAGAGCGCACGACGATGATTTTTAAAATTAGGAAATTGGGCTAAAATCGCCGCTTCACTATAACGTTGCCCTTCTTCGAAGAAGTTAAGAATCGCAATTTTAGCTCTTGAAGCACGATTTTGCACATCTTCGCGCCACGCAATGCCGGCATCGGTGATCTGATAGCAATCTTCCGCAACATAGAGTGGTCGCCCTTGTCGTAGAGGAGTAGGAAGAAAGAGTTGTAAAACCTCTCCTAACGGCGCGTGGTAGTAGTGGGCAATTCTCTCAGCTAGGCTCAAAAGATGGGGGCCAATAATGGGCATCTCATCGAGGAGCATCGATATCGGTTTCAACTTCTCACGAGGATAATCGCTCTCCTCTTTGACTGCTACAATCATTCCGATCATCTCCCGACGCGCAAAATTAACGGCAACTCGCATTCCAACGGTGGGACTGATCTTTTTTGGGGAAGCGCTCTCCGCCTCATCTTCGATAAAAGTATCAGTAGCAAGATACTCAAAGGTGCGATGAAGTGGACAAGGCAGCGCCACTTCTATTACCCGTTCCGCCGCTTCTACGCTCGCTTCTCTAATGCGCTTCTCAGCCATTCTATCCTCTACCTTCTCTCTACCTACTACCCTGATCTTAATGATCAACGCTGACAGTACAACTCAGCTCATAAAAAACCCCAATAACGCACCATTATAATCGCTATTGGGGTTGATCTCTATTTTCACCGGCGAAAGAGCACTTTTACGCTCTTGCCGGCTTGCTCTTTTCTATCTCACGAATACTTAAAATATCCCTTCACTATCCCTTCAATATCATTTCAATATCACTATATTAGAAGGGAATTCGCTTCATAATACGGGTTAAGAAGCGGGAGAGTCCTTGACGAACAGAGCTCTTCTCCACATATTGAATCGTGTAGACATTTTTATTCTTCATCGATTCTAAGATATAGGAATCACTCGTCTTCAACTCATCCACTAAACCGAGTTCTAGCGCTTTAACCGCAAGCCAATACTCTCCCGTTGCGATCTGCTCAATCTCAAGCTGTGGACGATATTGTTGGACAAAATCTTTAAAAATATGGTGAATCTCATTGAGTTCGGCACGGAACTTCTCTTTTGCCGCTTCACTATTCTCACCAAACATCGAGACCGTGCGCTTATACTCACCTGCAGTAAATTGCTCATAGTCGATATTATATTTCTCCAATAGTTTATGGAAATTGGGCATCTCTGCCACCACACCGATGGAGCCAACAATAGCAAAAGGCGCTGCTAAGATCTTATGCGCAACAGAGGCCATTAAGTAACCACCACTAGCGGCCACTTCATCCACTGCCACCGTTAAATGGAGCCCTTTATCGCGAATACGCACTAATTGTGAGGCAGCTAAACCATAACCATTGACTGCGCCGCCGGGGCTCTTAAGACGAATCAATACCTCATCCCCTTTCTCTGCAATCTGCAATAGCGCGGAGACCTCCTCGCGTAGACTACGCACCTCTTCCGCTTGGATATCCCCATCAAATTCCAATACATAGAGCGTCTCAGCCTTTTTGGGCTTGCTCTTCTCTTTCTCACGCTTCCAAAACTGCCAGAAAGGGGCTTTTGAAACTTGCGATTTCTTATCACGTTTATCACGCTGATCGCCCTCTTTATCCTCTTTACCCTCTTTCACAATATTTTCAGGGGCCGTTTCAGATACGGTTTCAGATCTCTCTTCAGATGCCGATTCTGCTGCCGATTCTGATGCATTCTCTAAAGCTTCTGCTTGCTTCTCTCGAGATTCCTCTCGCTCAAGCTCCGCCTTAAAATCTTTATCATCAAGATCGCTATGTTTAAACTCTAAAAAACCCTCTTTGATCTGCTGATAACGCTCTCCAAGATCTTTAAACTCGATCTTGCCTCCCGATTGCTGCTGATTATTACGCAGAGAGGCTAAAAAGAGAAGCGCCACAATAAAGGCGACAATAATCGTGCCGGTCTTCGCCACAAAAAGAATAAACTCAAAAAAATATGCCATCAATTAACCCTAATGAACAAAAAGACCTGAAACCTCTCGGAGAGGATCAGGTCATTACAGAGCGCCCCATTATTGGGGCGAACTACAGATCAACGATAAGATCGTTACTGTTTTGCTTCTGGTAGCTCAACATTCACTTTCTCTTGAACTTCTTCCACATATTTTTGGAAGAGTGGTTGTGCTAACTGTAATTTAGTCTCTTCATCTAACTCATCAAATGGTTTGATCTCAAGATCTAAATCACGCACATCATCTAAAACAATAATATGGTAACCAAATTGGGATTCAACAGGCGTTTCGCTCATCTTCCCTTTCTCCATTCCTTTCAATGCTTCACCAAAACTTGGATCCATCATTGAGAGGCGGAACCAACCACCGATGCTACCATCACGTGCAGCGGTTGCTGGATCGAGTGATTTCTCTTTTGCCGCTTCTGCAAAAGTTGTTTTACCACTCTTGATATCTTCGATAATCCCATTCGCTTCCTCTTCAGAGTCAACTAAGATATGAGATGCTTGATACTCAGTCTGCTCAATTTGAGCTACCATTGCATCATATTGTGCTTTGAGCTCTTCTTGAGTAATCTCACCCTTATCGAGCATATTTTGGAAGAGAAGATCCGCTAAGAAGAGATCACCGATAAGACGCATCTTTAATTGATAATTTTCATCTTTATCGAGTCCACGCTTCTTTGCTTCTTCTGCTAAAGCATCTTGTGTACCAAGAAGTTTAACGAGTTGTACCGCAACTTCTGGGCTCTCTACCTCATCGACTTCAACACCTTGAGAGAGGAGTAAAAAGTTCTCTAATTCCGCTTTAGAAACCTCTTTTCCATTGACTGTTGCCACAGGGTCTTGTAATTGATAACCCTCTGATACAACTTCCGCTTCAATAGCAACAGGCTGTGCCTCATCTGCCATGGCAACGACAGAAAATGCTCCCATCAATGCTGCGGTTAATAATGTCTTTTTGAATAAATTTTTCATTGCTACTCTTCCCTTATTTCGGTTGTTGAGTCGTAATTTGAATACTTAATGCATGGATATCACGATCCATCATGGTATCTAATGCTTGATACACCAATCGATGCTGCTTTAAAAGTGGCAGACCCACAAATTTTGGTGAATCGATCTTTACTGTAAAGTGACCTGCACCCCCTCGCGCACCGGCATGACCGGCATGGAGATGACTATCATCGATAATCTCAAGAGAGGTCGGTGCTAAGGCCTCAGTCAATAAGTCTCTAATTTTATCTAATCTTGCTTGATTATTCATCTTTTTATCTCAAAATCCCTCAATAATGTAATCGACATAAAGATACGAATACATAAATAGTCAATATGTAACTACGTAACTACATAACTACATAAATATAGGTCGATATATGTTATATCTCTGATCGCTATATCTCTGATCAAAACATATTTGATTAAAATGTAACTGCTTATAACTGCTTATAACTGCTTATAACCACTTAATTCCTATGATTTCTTATCACGCTCACTCTCTACTAAGAGATGGCTCTTATCATCGGCAGCTTCCACTTCAGAACGCTTAATCGCTTCATAATGCTTCCCTTTTTTAACAAGATGCACCATCAAGAGAATCGCTAATACAAAGGTGAGAAGCGGATTGATCACCATCTTGAAGCTCATCCAGACTTCTGAGGAGAGTCCTAAGAGAATAATCACGGCATTGAGCACGGCCATCACCAACATATAGGCAGCCCACCAAAGATTGGTTCGTAGCCACTCATGCTCCGGCAGTTCAATATCTAGCGCCTTTCCAAAGATCATCTTAATGGGGGATTTTTTCAGATAGAACATGCCCACAAGACCGATAGCAATCAAAATATTGACAATCGAAGTACGCCACTGAATAAAGACCTCATTATCGAAGACAATGGTCATCGTTCCGAAGATCAATGTTGCCGAGAGGATTAACCAATCATTACGGCGCATCGATTGCCGGAAGAAGAGTCCTGAAACAAGTAGCGCAATTGCCGAGCTATAGACCAATGCTTTTGTTGCAAGAACAAGATCGCGACCAAAGAAGAGATAGGTCCCTAAAAAGATCGCGGTACACGCCCCTAAGAGAATTTGGGGGATATTAGATTTCTTTGATAACACTCTCGAGAGTTCCTCCATCTAACACATTGTAAGTGGTCAAGGATTTGTCGATACGGCGGATAAGACCGGTCAATACCTTACCTGGACCACACTCTACGATCGTAGTAACCCCTTCGCGCGCAAGGTATTCGATCGTCTCTGTCCAACGAACAGGTTCATAGAGTTGGCTGATAAGCGCCTCTTTAATCTCTTCTACATCACGGTGAGCGCTCACATCCACATTATGGATCACAATCTCTTTTGGTGCAGAGAGCAGCATATCATCGAGCACTGTCGCTAACTGCTCAGCCGCTGGCTTCATCAAAATTGAGTGGGAAGGAACAGAGACAGGGAGCAGAAGTGCGCGACGCGCTCCACGCTCTTTTGCAAGCTCACAAGCCGCTTCTACCGCCGCCTTTTCACCGGCAATGACCACTTGACCGGGTGAGTTAAAGTTAACGGCAGCGACGATACCTGCTTTTTCAGAATCATGACAAACGGCTCTTACGGCATCATCATCTAATCCTAATACTGCCGCCATTGCACCCGTTCCAACAGGAACAGCTTCCTGCATAAAGAGACCACGTTGATGGACCAATTTAACCGCATCTTTAAATGCTAAAACGCCACTTGCCACTAACGCACTATATTCACCTAAACTATGGCCGGCAAGATAGGCAGGTTTTGCGCCATTTTCTGCGCACCAAACACGCCAAAGCGCGATACTAACCGTTAAGATCGTAGGTTGAGTGATCTCTGTTTTGCCTAATTGATCAGCATCTCCTGAACGAATAATTTCTGATAGTGAAAATCCTAATGCATCATCGGCATCCTGTAAGGTCTCAACAACAAGTGGATGATCTAAAAGGTCGGCAATCATTCCGGTGCTTTGTGAACCTTGACCAGGAAAGACAAATGCTAATGTACGATTTATTTCACTCATTTTATTTTCTCTCTTATTAAATACATAAAGTAGAGAGCTCCATCAGGAACTCCCTCTCGATTTTAATTTATCTTCCCAATTCTACCTTTTTATCAGAAATAGCGCTATCGACAATTACAATCACAATTTTTAGTTGATTAATAACATTTTTGAGCTGGAATCTTATTGAGTGAAAAAATGCTATTGAATTACCGGGAATCGCCCTACATGTTCCCACCCATCCCGCGCCGACAGTTGATGATCTTCTATCATCAATTGTTTTTTGAAATAAAAAAGGCTGAACGATGCCGGTCCTCACTATCACGTTTTTCCATATATTCCGCGCCGGCAATGGGCATCATTGATGCCGAATGGCGGGCATGCTCTAGTTATAAGAATGAAATGGTCGGTTCCCGCCTCTCAACAGATCCTCTTAAGAATCAGAAGAATAATCCATTGAAGCAAAAGAGGCCGATGAGTTGCCGGTTCTCACTATCGCGTTTTTCCATATATTCCGCGCCGGCAAGTATCGCTACTTTAACAATCTTATCCCCGGCATCGAAGATGCCGAATGGCGGGCATGCAGAAGTCATAAGAATGAAATAGTCGGCTCCCGCCGCTCCAGAAACCCACTTAAGAATGATTCATCAAAACAAAATAGGCTGTTGAATTGCCGGAGAATACCATCGCGTTCTTACATTAATAGCGTGCCGGCAAGGAACAATCTTCTATCGTTCGTTAGCGCAGTGTCTAAAAATCAACTTTTCTGGGTAGCAAAGATGCCCAATGGCGGGCATGCATCGGTTATAAGAATGAAATGGTCGGTTCCCGCCGCTCCAGAACCCCTCTTAAGAATGATTGATTAAAACGAAAAGAGCTGATGAGTTGTCGGTGATTACCCCTGCATGCTGTCATAACAATGTAGAAGAATTGAGAGGCATAAAGAGAAGTCTATTGAATTTCAATGGCGAATTTCCCACAATGGAAAAAGATCAACTAAAATCAAAAGGATTATTTATCATGAAGAGGGGAAAGATGTTAGCGATAGAACTACCTGAAGAGCTCTCTACACGATTAACAGCTTTAGCTCATAAAGCCGGCATCAGTGAGGAAGAATATGTTAAAGAAGCTCTTTTAGAACATATTACCGATATCGAGGAAGCTCAGATAGCTGAACAAATTCTAGAACGTATTCATCAAGGTCAAGAGTCGACACATAGCAGTAAAGAAGTGAGAAGAAGACTTGGTCTGGAAAGTTAAATATTCTGATAATGCTTTAAAAGCACTAAAAAAGATCGATAAAACTCATGCCAAACGTATTGTAGATACCTTAGAACTACAAATCGCTCAATTAGACGACCCTAGAGTAAGGGGAAAAGCACTACAGGGAAATTTTAAAAACCTGTGGCGCTATCGAGTCGGCGATTACAGAATTATCTGTGATATGCAAGATAATCAACTAACGATTCTGGCACTCTTTATCGGGCATCGAAAGAAAGTTTATAGATAACTAATCATATAAAAAGAAGCTATTAAATTGCCGGAAATCGTCCTGCATGCTTCCAGAGGCTACGCACCGGCAATGGGCATCATTGATGCCAAACCGCGGGCATGCATCGGTTATAAGAATGAAATCGTCGGTTCCCGCCGCTCAACAGACCCTCTTAAGAATCATAATAATAATCCATTGAAACAAAAGAGGCTGATGAATTGCCGGTCCTTACTATCGCGTTCTTCCATATATCGCGCGCCGGCAGTTGATCTTATATCATCAGTTATTTTTTGAAATGAAAAGGCTGAACGGTGCCGGTCCTCACTATCGCGTTCTTCCATATATCGCGCGCCGGCAAGTATGGCATCATTGATGCCGAATGGCGGGCATGCAGGGGTTATAAGAACGAAATAGTAAGCTCCCGCCTCTCAACAAACTCTCTTAAGAACCAGAAGAATAATCCATTGAAACAAAAGAGGCTGTTGAGTTGCCGGAGATCACCATCGCGTTCTTACATTAATAGCGTGCCGGCAGTTGATCTTATATCATCAGTTATTTTTTGAAATAAAAAAGGCTGAACGATGCCGGTCCTCACTATCACGTTTTTCCATATATCGTGCGCCGGCAAGTATGGCATCATTGATGCCGAATGGCGGGCATGCACCGGTTATAAGAACGAAATGGTCGGTTCCCGCCTCTCAACAGATCCTCTTAAGAATCAGAAGAATAATCCATTGAAGCAAAAGAAGCCGATGAGTTGCCGGAGATTACCATCGCGTTCTTACATTAATAGCGTGCCGGCAGTTGATGATCTTCTATCATCAGTTATTTTTTGGAATAAAAAAGGCTGAACGGTGCCGGTCCTTACTATCGCGTTTTTCCATATATCGCGCGCCGGCAATGGGCATCATTGATGCCAAACCGCGGGCATGCATCGGTTATAAGAATAAAATGGTCGGTTCCCGCCGCTCCATACCCTCTCTTAAGAATGATTCATTCAAAACAAAAAAGGTTTTAAACACTTTCGTTTAAAACCTTTTTCTATGATACGAAATCAAAATTGAAGATTGATATTGAAGATTGAGATCGATATTGCGATATCGACCTACTTTAACTCTACATTCTCACTAAAGCTGAACCCCAGGTGAAGCCGCCACCGAACGCTTCCATGAGAACAAGATCCCCCTTCTTCACGCGACCATCTTTACGCGCAACATCGAGCGCTAAAGGAATACTTGCCGCAGAGGTGTTCGCATGTTGATCAACGGTGATAATCATCTTCTCTAGAGGCATGCCGGCACGTTTTGCTGTTGCCGTCATAATTCTTAAATTCGCCTGATGCGGAATTAACCAGTCGATATCAGACCCGGTTAAGTTTGCCGCCGTTAAGGTCTCATCAACAATCTCATGCAACTTTGTCACAGCATGACGAAATACTTCATTCCCCTTCATCTGTACATAAGGATAGACATCTTCACGCGAGATTACGCTCTTCTTCACTGAGAGAAGATCTTTATACGCACCATCTGCATGAATATGGGTGGAGATAATTCCCTCTTCCTCTGTTGCCTCAAGGATCACAGCTGCAGCACCATCTCCAAAGAGAACACAGGTGGTCCGATCACTCCAATCGAGCACGCGAGAATAGATCTCAGAACCGATCACCATCGCTTTTTTCGCAGAGCCTGCTTTAATAAAGTTATCGGCAATTGCTAAAGCGTAGATAAATCCTGAACAAGCTGCACTAATATCGAAGGAAGCTGCATGGTGATTTCCCAACATATCCTGCACTAATGTTGCTGTTGATGGATATGTCTGATCAGGCGTTGTTGTTGCAAGAACAATCAAATCTAGTTCATCTGCATCAATATTGGCATCTTGCAAAGCTTGTTTCGCAGCTTCATATGCTAAACCCGCTGTTGTATCGCTCTCATCGGCAATATGGCGCTGGCAGATTCCAGTCCGCTCTACAATCCACTCATGCGTTGTATCAACAGTTTTGGACAATTGCTCATTTGTCACAATATTTTTTGGCAAATATTGCCCAGTTCCGATTATTCTTGAATTCATCCTTATCCAACCTATTCGTTTGACTGCTGATTCTCCGCAGTTTCAAATTGTTTTCTCATCTTATCAATTATTTGTTGCTCTACAAGCTTAACAGATATCTCTATCGCATTTTGAAAAGAGATACGATCTGCATTCCCATGTGATTTTACAACAATTCCGCGTAAACCTAAGAGACTTGCACCATTATGTTTACGAGGATCCATTCTATTTTTAAGATCTTTTAAAACCGGCATTGAGACAACTGCCGCACATTTTGTAAGAAGATTCTTCTTAAAGGAGTTTCCTAGCTGCTGGACAATCATCTTCACTGTCCCTTCCAATGTTTTTAGTGCAATATTGCCGGTAAAACCATCGGAGACTATCACATCAACATCATCAAAGAAGATCCCATCGGGCTCTGTAAAGCCGATATAGTTAAGATCTGATCCCTCCATTAGCGGAACCGTTCCTCGCACTAACTCATTCCCCTTCATCGCTTCTGTCCCAATATTCATTAAAGAGACTTTAGGCGCCGGATCGCCACTGACCACTGAAGAGAGGAGTGAACCCATCACCGCAAATTGGTAGAGATGCTCAGGGGTTACATCCACATTCGCACCGAGATCTAAAAGATGTACATAACCACGCTCACGAAGTGAAGGGATCGAAGTACAAATTGCCGGACGCATAATGCCAGGAAGTGTCTTTAAGACAAATTTTGCCGTTGCTAAGAGCGCCCCAGTATTTCCGGCAGACATTGCAGCATCGGCCTCGCCTGCTTTAACGCAATTGATGGCAACACGCATCGATGAATCCTTCTTATTACGAAGCGCACTTTGGGGTGCATCATCCATCTCCACCACTTCTGTTGCCGGCACAATAGTGATTCGACCTGATTTAAAGTGGGGCTGATCTGCTAAAAGGGGCTGTAAAACATCCTCTTTTCCGACAGCAAGGACAGAAAGATTATCATGTGCATTTAACGCACTCACAACTGCGGGGATATACTCTGGTGCGCCATTGTCACCACTCATCATGTCTACTGCGAGCTTTACAGGCACTTGATTGCTCTTAATCACGTTGCTGATTCCTAATTTTTAACATCAACTGATAACAGATTCTCATCCCGCTCTGCCATCACTACTCAATTGCGGGGAAATAGGAGAGAAACTCATAATAAAAAACCTACGCTATCTTCGAACAAGACAAGGCGTAGGTTTTCCGATATATGTCTATCAACCTCTAACAGTCGTTAAAGATTATTCTTGATCGACAACTTGTTCGTTTTTAGTGATAACTTTACGGCCACGATAGAAACCATCAGCAGTTACGTGGTGACGTAAATGCATCTCTCCTGAAGTCTTATCGATGCTTACTGGGCGTGAAGTTAAGAAATCATGCGCACGACGCATTCCTCTTTTTGAACGAGTTACCTTCGATTTTTGTACAGCCATTTTAACTACTCCTAATTAAACTATATTCTTTCAAGTGATAGAAAGATCTACCTAATCCAATAGATCTGACAGAACAGCAAAAGGATTCTTCTTCTCCTCTTCTTCTGGCAGCTCTTGATTCTTTAAAAACTCACGTCCTTCGCAAGGCTCATCATCCGCATGGTAAGGTATGATCGGCAATGCCATCAATAACTCATCTTCAAGATGATATAAGAAGCTAATGATATCGACATCTTCAATAATAATGACATCAGCATCATCCCCTACTAGCTCTGCTTCATATTCACTTTTGACAGGAAGCCATCGAAAATCGACATCCAGATCAAACGGGAACGGCTCAAGGCAACGTTGACATTCAACATCGACATTGACGAACGCATGTCCAACAATGCATTTATGTTGACTCTCATCGAGGCCTGCCTCAAAAGACACAACAATATCACCATTGACCTTTTCAACCGCTTCCTCTAATCGGGGAAAGAGTTTTTTCGGTAATCGTACATTTTCAACAACGAGACGTTGATCAATGGCCTGCCATATGGTTAATGTAGAGTAATTCAAAGAACACCATCAATTCTAATAAAAGAGGGATATAGTAATCTATTGCGCAAATTTTTGCAATAAATCAGTTCGCACTAACGAATAAAGTCCCCGCTCTTGCCACCTGTTTTTCGATCAAGGGCGATATCGGAGATCACCATTCGTTTATCAATGGCCTTTAACATATCATAAATGGTCAGTAACGCAACAGATGTTGCCGTTAAAGCCTCCATCTCCACGCCGGTAACACCATTGGTAACCACCTCTACCGTAGCGATGACGCTCTTTCTCTCCGGTTTAAGGGTAAATTCCACATTCACCTTTGTCAGTGGAAGGGGATGGCAGAGCGGGATAAGATCCGCCGTTCGTTTTGCCGCTTGAATCGCCGCGATTCGGGCAACACCCAAGACATTCCCCTTCGTAACGCGCTCCTCTACTAAGGCAGAGAATGCCTCTTCGCTCATTGTAATTTCGCCACTTGTAATCGCCCGGCGTTTTGTAATGGCTTTATCACTCACATCCACCATATGCGCCTCACCATCGGCATTAAGGTGGGTCAGCTTCTCTACTAACGAGCCTTCCACTACACGATCCTCATCTCTCTTCATCACTTAATCTCCTTGATTAATAGCATATTAAGAACTTATCTTCCGATAGACTCTACGCTTGTCGGTCTCATTACTTCAACAATAACAATATTGTAACCAAAAAGCGGATCAATTGCGGATGAGTTTGATTGATTGAGTGAAACAATGAAAAACAGTGTTTGTTGAGTTGCCGGAGATCACCACTGCGTGCTTCCATAAATTACATGCCGGCAAGTGGCAATCATTCGATTTCCGAAATATTTCTTATCTTTATAAGGGCTGTTGAGTTGTCGGAGATTACCACTGCGTGCTTCCAAAAATCGCATGCCGGCAATAGACAATCCTCAATGACCGGTGTGGTACTCTCTCATCACCGAATAACGATTCATCTCTACTTATTGGGCGTAATTTCCTCGATAATAAAATCTTCTAGACATTCGTTATCCTTTAAAGCCGATTCATGGAGTAGCGCTAATTGAGGGAAGGGATAGATCTCCCGTACTTTAGAACGATCTCCTGAGATCAAGTGATGCCATGCCGGCAGAGATTGCCCTTCCGCCCGTAGACGATAAGCACAGGTTTGAGGCAACCAACGAAATTGGGCAATATCTTGTAACTGCAGAGAGATACATTCAGGAACATATTGATGACGATCACAATAGTGCTGACATGCGCCCGATTGAAGATCTAAGAGATTACAGGCTACTCGCGTGTAGTAGATCTCCCCATCATCCTCATCTTCTAATTTGTTAAGACAACAGAGCCCACAACCATCACAGAGCGCTTCCCACTCCTGCGAACTCAATGCTTCTAATCGCTTTTCCCAAAAAGGGGGTTGATGACTCACTTCTGCTCCCTATTACCTGACTCATCTGCTGATTCATCTGCTGATTCATTCTCAGATCTATTCACTGATCCCTCTTTTGCCGATTGATCACCACTTCCGCCCTTACCATTTGATCCCGAAGAGGTTGTTGAGATCTCAAGATGATCAGTTACCTGAACCCCGACATCTTTCTCCATTGGGGAGAGCGTAATCACCGACTCAACCTGCCGACCATTCTCACCACAACTCACCTTACCCACCGCCGGTGGCGAAATATCCACCGACTCACTTGAAAGATGCTTAACAAACCACTCATTACGATCGGTATCTTTCGCCTCAAGACAGAGACGAATCTCCACCTGACTCGGTTTTACCTTCACCTCATCATCATGCGCTATCAGTGATTTAAATTGTAGATAGAAAGCGATCTGACTCCCCACCAGAACGATGAGCCAAGAGAGATACATCCACATAATAAAGAGGACAACACTGGCAAAACCGGAATAGATCTGCGACTGCTTCCCCGACATCACCACAAATTGGGTAAAGAGCTTACCGATAAAGTACCAAGCATTTGCCGCAATCAGCGCACCAATCAATGCCGGGATAAGATCCACCTTACGGAAGGTGATAAAGAGATATGCAAGCCAAATCACCACGGTTACCACGGCAATGGTGAAAAATTGCCCTAATAAAAAGGTGATCACAGGATCGGTCACAAAACCTGTAACACGCAGAACGATGGAGCTTGAGAGAAAAGAGAAAGCGATAAAAGCAAAGATCGGACCGATCAGAATTACCACCACATAGGAGAGCAATCGCTCCTTAAATGAGCGCCCTTTCGCCACGCGCCAGATTCGATTAAAGGCGGATTCAATCGTCGTCATCAAGTTAATCGCCGTATAGAGAAGAACTAATAATCCCACACCACCAAGAATAATCCCGCGGGTATTTTCTACAAAGCCGATCAAAATATTGACAAAATCTGTAGCATTCTCCTCCCCTAAAAAGGAGAGCGCACTCTTTAAGAGTGGTTCTAGCTCATTATGAACACCAAAGCCCGCTAAAATAGAGAAGGTTATTGCCATCAATGGCACTAGAGAGAGCATTGTTGTATAGGTTAATGCTTGCGCCCGCTCTTTAAAATTGGCCTCGCTATATTGCACTGCAATGCGATAGAGAAGCTGTAATCCCCGGCGTAACAATAAAAAAGAACCTGTCTCAGACCAGAGCCAGGCTTCTATCTTTTGAATGAATGCTTTCATAAATGCCTTTTATGAGAAAAAAACAGATATAACTATGCCAAAATTATGCAAGTTTATCAAAGGCATCCTTCAATAATTTAATTCGACGCTCTAATGCATCTGCCGCATATTGTGTGCTCAGTTCAAAATATCCCCACACAGGATTAGGCCATGCAAGATCGGTCTCGTAGCGTGCAATCACATGAATATGGAGCTGACGGACGATATTACCGAGCGCCCCAATGTTGAGCTTATCAGCATCAAATTGTGTCTGCATCACTTGAGAGGCCATGCGTAACTCTTTGAGTAGTTGCTCCTGATCTTCAATGGAAAGATCGATAATCTCCTCAATATTATCGCGCTTAGGCACTAAAATAATCCATGGAAAACGCGCTTCATTCTGAATACGCACCTCACAGAGAGGGAGATTCGTTACAAGGCGGCTATTTTTGGCTAATTCTTCATCTAAAGTCATACGCGCTCCTCATGCATATCATATGTTACTCATTATTATCATTTGAGAGTGATCATCGATCCTATCATTGATCCTACTCTTTAGAGAAACTGATCCACCTTTTTCGATAAGGCGACAAGCTCTTCTCTTAACTTAAATTCTGTCAACTCCACCCCTTTCTCGGCACGGACAAGCTCACTTGCGAGAATGATCCCCGCCATGATCGCCGCCTTCTCAAGAGAGAGACGCCCTTTTGAGCGCAATTTTGCAATCTCTGCATCTAAACGCAGTGCAGATTCACGCAATACCTCCTCTTCCGATTTCGGGGTGCTGATAGGATACTCTTCATTGGCAATTTTTACCGATACAACTACAGTTTCTGACATCTTGATTCTCCTACATTCCTACATATTTTGGCTCATCGATTCCACACGGGAAACGAGCTTATTTAACTTCTCGGAAAGAAGGGCATTATCCGCCACTAATCGAGCATTCTCCTGCTCCATATTTTGACGATAGGTACCAAACTCGAGTTGCAAGTTCTCATATTTCTCTTCAGCCTCTTGCAATTGGGTCACGAGCTGTTGCTTCTGCTCGCCTAATGTAACCATCTTCTTCTCTAACGTCTCAAAAGCTGCTTTCAATGTATCTGACACAGTTTTTACCTCTATTTCGGTTTAACAAAAGCGGGAATATCGCCATAATACCCCATCGCAATTTTAGCAAGTTTTCGCTTCACAAAGGGAAGTTTATCTGCTGCGGATAGCCCAATATTGCGAATTCCCTTTATAATACCAGATTGGCTCGTAGAGCTTCGCTTAAAGAGATCCATCGATCCCATGATCAACATATTATGCGCTTTTCGCCGTTTTTCATAGCGTTTTAACATCTCTAAGTTACCCAGCGGAATTCCTGCCTTACGTGCATTGATTAACTCTTCCACCAATGTTGCTGAATCGAGATAGCCAATATTGACCCCTAAACCGGCAAGAGGATGGATCGAATGTGCCGCATCCCCTGCTAAGGCAAAATTCTCCCGAACGTAGGTCTGTGCATGATTGAGTCTTAAGGGATAAGCGCCCAATTCACCGGCGATTTCGATCCGCCCAAACTTCCACTCAAAACCTTCTGAGAGACGATCGGAGAAGCTTTCTGGATCAAGCGCAAGGAGTTCATCCGCCTCTTCATAGGTGGTATGCCATGCCAATGAGCAGCGTCCATCATTGAGCGGAAGGAGCGCTAAAGGTCCATTATTTAAGAAGCGTTGCCAACAGGTATTGTCATGGCTCTTCTCAGGGCGAACTTGACCCACAATCGTCTTCTGCCCATAGCTCCAGCCGGTGGTCGGGATATTAGCCCAATCACGAACGAGCGAACGGCCGCCATCTGCACCAATGATCAGCTCAGCCTCATACTTCTCGCCATTACTGAGCGTCACCTCCACCCGTCCATCTTCAAGACGAAGAAAGGATTCGAGCTTACAGTTATCTAAAATGGTGATCAGTTCCAACTCTTGAGCGCGATCGAGCAATACACCTTGCGTCGCCTCATTATCCATAATCCAACCCAAAGCATCGGAGCCTGTTCCGGCCGCATCAAAGGTGAGCTCGCCGCGCCCGCCCTCATCCCAAACATGCATATGCAAAAATGGGGTGATTCGCCCGGTATGTTGCAGACCATCCCAAGCATCCACATATTCGAGCCATTTACGACTAGAAGGGGTGAATGCCGAGACACGAAGACCATAATCTTCTGTCGGATAGAGCTTCGCTAGAGGATGAAACTCAATGACTAAAACCTTTAATCCCGCCTTCGCAAGGCCGATTGCAATACTTGAACCGACTAAGCCGGCGCCATTAATAATGACATCATAACGGTGACTCATATCTCTTCCTCTCTGTGCTCTTCCCTATCGCTCGATAGAAGAAGGACGCTATTTTTTAAACTGATATTAAGAACTGATACTAAGAACAGACACTAAAGACTGACTCTAAGGACTGACACTAAAGCGATATCTGATTGACGCTAAAAGGAGCATTAAGGTCATTTAGAACGTTTAGGTCATATAGACCATATAAACCATATCGACCATATAAACCCTTTAGAGCCACTCTCAACCGATTTTAATAGCCCATCCCAAAACGGGCGATACGCTTTTTAAGGGGTTTTAAAAGGTTGATTCCTCGAAGAGCGATATTGCGCAGTTGTGGTGCGCAGGGCCAATCGATTCCAAAGCTTCGAACTAAGAAGTCAGTCGCACCTACTACTTTTACCACATCCCGGCGACGCTCTCGTTGATACCGCTCAAGATCATGGAGTGTGGGGATATTTCCCGCCTCAAAGAAGGGGAGCAGGAGTTCACAATCACGAAAGCCGAGATTGAGCCCCTGTCCGGCAATAGGATGGAGCGAGTGCGCACTATTACCAATGAGCGTTAAGCAGGGCTTACAAACCGATTTAGGAATCATTAAGGTGAGATCCCAGACATGGCGCTCTGTTACCATCTCAATATCACCTAACTCATAGCCGATACGGAAGATCACCTCATTGGCAAATTGTAGATTGCTCGCCTGCTGCCAACGCTCCTTATCGCGACTATCGGCGATTAATACCACCGCCATCTCATGACTTCCCACCGGCAGAAGCGCAAGGGGACCATCACTGGTAAAGCGCTCATACGCCATATTGTGATGAGGCTTCTCAAATTTCGCTCGGGCAATCACTGCCACCTGCCCATAATCACTATGGAATGATTCAATCCCGGAGAGCTGACGCAGATGGGAATGCATCCCTTCAGCGGCAATCACCCAATCAAAAATCGCCTCTTCCGATACTTTTTCCGCCTCTTTGGTGGTGATTAGATGACAGAGCGCTTGCTCGCGATTGCTCTGCTTCGGAGCGATCTCTTCCACCAATTGATAGTTACGCAATGTGGTCTGATCCCGATACTCAATATTAGGGCAACGATCGATCGCGGCGAGCATCTCCAAGCGGAGGCGCCCTAAGGGAACTAATGCCCCAAAGGATTGAAGATGATGCTCTGAAGCGAAGAGCTCCACCTTCGTGGCATACCCTTTTTCTGAAACATGCACAGACTCAATCGGTGTGGCATAAGCTTTAAGCGCCTGCCAAATATCGATCTTTTCCAGATATTTAACGGAACGATAGGAGAGCGCAATCATGCGCGTATCCTCATTGAGCAGCTCTATCGTCGGCCTTGGATGTTGATCGACAATCACAATTGAGAGAGGGGAATCTTTTAGCCCCAATGCAAATGAGAGCCCGATCGGCCCGGCACCGGAGATTAAGAGCCGTTTAGTGGGCTTCTGACCCCGCTTCTGACTCTGCGTCTTCTCTTGCTTCTGATCTTGTTTTTGATCATGCTTCTGAGCGTGTCTATTTTGATCTAATGTCTGTTCCATAGGAGCGATCCTCTGTTATAGATGCCATTCATTGTAGCGATCTTTTTCTCTGCCTTATTGATATATCACAAGGATTGATCATAAGTTAAGCACTCTTGAGTTGAAAAGGAGACTTAAGATTCACTCAAGCATCCTCCAACAATTCTCATATGACCCTAAGACAATCCTAATAGCATCCCACTACTCGATAGTGGGGAGACTTAAGATCTCATAACCATCATCTGTTACCAATACTGCATGCTCCCACTGTGCTGTGAGTGAGCGGTCACGCGTTACGGCCGTCCAACCATCACCTAAGACCTTCACCGCCGCCTTACCGACATTGATCATCGGCTCAATAGTGAAGATCATCCCCGGCTCCATAATCTCCGTCACTAATGGCGAATCATAGTGGAGAACTTGTGGCGCTTCGTGCAGACTTAAACCCACGCCGTGACCACAGAAATCTTGGACTACAGAGTAGTGATGCGCATGTGCATGCTTTTGAATCGCCCGGCCAATATTTCTAAAAGGCGCACCCGGCTTAACCTCTTCGATCCCTAACATCATGCACTCATAGGTGACATCTACCAAGCGTTTTGCCAAGATAGAGACTTCCCCCACACAGAACATTTGGCTTGAATCACCAAAGAAACCATCTTTTGCCAAGCAGATATCGATATTAACAATATCGCCCTCTTTCAACGCGCGATCGCCGGGAATTCCATGACAGACCACATGATTGACAGAGATACAGCTCGCGCCCGGGAAAGGGGGCTGGCCATAGTTAAGGCTACCGGAGATCAATCCCTCTTCATTCATCCAGCCGTGGATCATATCATCGAGCTCTTTAGTAGTGACGCCTGCTTTCACAAAAGGCTTCACCCGCTTTAAGAGATTGGCCACCGCCTGATTCGCTTTCCGAATACCTGCTATTTGGGTCTCATTCTTTACAATAATTTTTGACATAAACTCAATTCCTAATTCTTTATCTAATTCTTTATCTAATGCAATATCTAATGCTTTATCTGAATTCTAATCTTGATTCTTTATCTAAACCTAAACCTAATCCTGACCCCAGTCTTGATTCTGATGCTCGTTCTGATTCTGACGCTGATTCACTCTCTTCATAGTGCAATCAGCAGAGGGGGCAATCAGCGGAGGGGTAAAAAACGAGAAGCTCCTAGAGAGGAGCTTCTGCACAGATGAACGATTGTTAAGTTCTTGGAAGCGTCACACCGGTCTGCCCTTGGTACTTCCCGCCGCGATCCTTATAGGAGATATCACACTCCTGATCCGATTCGAAGAAGAGCATCTGCGCAACACCTTCACCGGCATAGATCTTTGCAGGAAGATTGGTGGTATTGGAAAACTCCAATGTCACATGTCCTTCCCACTCCGGCTCTAATGGCGTGACATTGACAATAATGCCACAACGCGCATAGGTGGATTTGCCAAGACAGATGGTCAATACCGAGCGAGGAATCCGGAAATACTCCACTGTACGTGCTAACGCAAAGGAGTTGGGGGGAATAATACAGACATCAGAGACAAGATCTACAAAACTATTCTCATCGAAGTTTTTAGGGTCGACGATACTAGAATTGATATTGGTAAAGATCTTAAACTCATTACTACAACGCACATCATAACCATAGCTTGATGTTCCATAGCTAATAATGCGACCTGTCTCATTCTCTCTGACTTGCCCTGGCTCAAAAGGCTCAATCATGCGATGCTTCTCTGCCTGCTCTCGAATCCAATGGTCTGCTTTAATTGACATACGTTTTCCTTCCTACAAATAGAATGTAAATTACTTCAACTCTTTTCCTTGTGATTGCTGTACGACCACTTTTGGAAAGCCGGCCATTCTATCACGTTCTCTTAAAGAGAGTTTTGCCGCCATCTTCAGCGCAATATCGCGATAGAGTTCTGCTAAATGATCATCTGTTGTCGCTGTGGGCTGACCACGATCTGCCTCTTCACGAATCTTAATATCAAGTGGCATACGGCCTAAAAGGGTGATTCCCTCTTTCTCTGCTAAAGCGCGACCACCGTCGGTACCAAAGATCGCCTCTTCATGACCACAATTTGAGCAGATATGGTAGCTCATATTCTCCACAACCCCTAAGATCGGAATCCCCACCTTTTCAAACATGGTGATCCCTTTACGGGCATCGAGTAGCGCAATATCTTGTGGTGTTGTTACGATAACACTGCCCGATACCGGCACTTGCTGAGCAAGCGTTAATTGGATATCACCCGTTCCTGGTGGCATATCCACAATGAGGTAATCGAGATCTTTCCAGTTAGTCTCTTTTAACATCTGTGCAAGCGCAGAAACTGCCATCGGTGCGCGCCAAATGGCGGCATCACGATCGGCAATGAGATAACCGATAGAGTTGGTCTGTAACCCTTGAGTCTCAACAGGCTCCATCGATTTACCATCGAGAGAGACCGGCTTTTCATGGCTGTTGAGCATTGTGGGGAGACTCGGTCCATAGATATCGGCATCTAAGATCCCTACCTTCGCCCCTTCATTGAGAAGCGAGAGTGCAAGGTTTACCGATGTTGTCGATTTCCCAACGCCCCCTTTCCCCGATGCAACAGCAATAATATTGCGAACATTAGGAAGGGCATGGAGCTGACCTTGAACTTTATGGGCGACCACTTTTGTGGAGACTGAAACAGCGGCATCAACGCCACACTTTGCTTTGATCTCTGCTTCAAAATGTTCTTTTAACGCTTCGCTATGCGCTTTAGCATAGAAACCTAGAACGATATCGACCTTCACTGCCGGCGATGCGCCCTCATTGATCTCTATCGACTTCACACACCCCGCAGAGAGAAGATCAACCTCTAAATAGGGGTCTTGATACTGCTGAATAATCTCTTCAATCGTCGCTTTTGTTACGTTCATAGGTTCATCCTCGCTAAAATAAAATGGGTGGATCTATTCTAACACCGCTTGACAAATAAATTAACCGAGATTCTTCTCTCGCCTCAATCTTAAGAGTTGAATGATTCTTGAGAGTCTTAAAAACCTTGAGATCCTTGAGAACCTTCAGAACTTTAAGAGCCTTGAGAACCTTAAGAACCTTAAGAGTCTTGAGAGTCTTGAGAATCTTGAAGGTCCTGAGCATCTTGATGCTGAGAATCTTGATGTTGCGAATGAAGATGCGTGATCAACGCTTCCCCTTTCTCACTCTGAGGGAGAAGGCGAAGGGTTAATGCTTCCCCCTCTCGCGCTAAGAAGAGCTCAATATCTGCCGTCGGTAAAACGCCCTCCCCTTTCTCGGGCCATTCAATCAGCCAGATCCCCTGCTCTTCCAATAACCCCAAATCATAGAGCTCTAAAGGAGAGGCTAAGCGGTAGAGATCCGCATGATAGATCATCATCAACTCTGAGAAAGGCTCTGCCCCTCCCTTTCCGACGCGCTTTCCATTATCGCGCTTCTCACGCTTTTCGGGCTTCCCATTCTTACCGCGCCCCTTCTCGATCACCTCTTCTGGAAGTGTGATCTCATAAGGCTCAATTAAGGTATAAGTGGGGCTCTTTACCGCACCCTTAATGCCGAAAGCTTGGATAAAGTAGCGCGCAAAGGTGGTCTTGCCGGCTCCTAAATTACCGTGAAGATAGAGCTTAAGATCACACCACTTGAGACTTCTCATCTCTCTTTGCAATAGCGTGGCAAATTGTTGTGCGAAAGCTTTCGTTGCCGCCTCTACAGGAAGCTGTAGCTCAAGCTCCCCTCGGCTGTTGAGAGTAGAATTGAGGATCACCGCCGCAGCGACCGCCTCTTCATCTTCTACCATTAAAAGTTCTTCATCCTTTTGATCCATTTTTTTGATCTCCTCTTCTACACACTTACTCATCATGATCATCTATCTTGCCCCACTCGGCGCAATTGTTACAGAAGGTAAGCGACGCGTTAAAATCGCTAATCGTACATTGAGGAAGAGTGCCGCTACCGTTAAGCCGGCAATCAGCCCCATCCAAACTCCCGGCGCTTCAAGATGTTTGACCACACCGAGATAGTAACTTAAGGGGAAGGCGATCAGCCAGTAGGAGGCGATCCCTAAATACATCGGCACCTTAGTATCCTTCATTCCGCGTAAAATACCATTGGCGGAGATCTGCAAGCCATCGGGCAGTTGGAAGAAGAGGGAGTAGACAATGAGCGCCGCTGACATCTGCACAATCTCCGGATTGGTATTGAAGAGTTGTGGAATGTGGAAACGGGCGAAGAAGAGCATCAAGCTCGTCACTAACATTAATCCCAAGACAACCACTCGCCCCATATCGCTAAGACGGCGGACACTCTCATAATCCATCCGTCCCATTCGCTGCCCCACCATCGAGGTGAGCGCCATCGCCACACTAAGCGGAATCATAAAGGTCATAGAGGTGATCGCAAGAGAGATCTGATGACTTGCCACCACAATGGTTCCAAACTGCCCCAGAATTAAGCCGGCAGCAGAGAAGATCGCCACTTCCGCAAAGAGCGTTGCACCACTAGGAATCCCCACACGGATCATCTCTCCAAGACGCGCATCAGGGCGCTTAAATCCACGCAATAACTGCAAGTTACGCAATCTGCGATCAATAAAGGTGATCCCCACCAAAAGAAACAGCATTACCCAAAAGGTGAGCCCTGTGCCTAAGCCGGAACCGACAACTCCAAGGCTTGGAAGGTAAATCAATTCCCAGCCATTGACTAAGATATAGTTTAAGAAGGCATTCACCAGAAAGCCGATCCCACAGACAATAGTGATGGGAAGCGGTCTTGCCACCCCTTCACAGACAGCGCGAAGACTATTGAAGACCAAGATCGCCGGCGCACCGATACTCAGCGCGCGCAGATAGGAGATCGATCCAGGAATTAGATGCTCCTCTACCGATAGAAATCGCAAAAGATGGCCGGAGAAGAAGTTCATAATCAGCACCACGGCAACGATGAGAACAGAGGAGATTAAAAGGCCGTTATGCCAGATCAAGGCGACATCCTCACTCTTGCCCTTCCCAAATTCATGAGCACTAAAGATCGCGACACTCATTAAGACGCCGGTACTACAGAGCAGAAGGGGATTCCAGATCATCACCCCTAAGCCGACTGAAGCTTGCACATTATCATCAAAGTGCCCGGTAATGGCGATATCGACAACCCCCATCCCCACTAAAAACCATTGGGTAATGAGGATCGGTAACGATAGTGTGATAAGCATGCTCAGCTCATCTCGCTGAAATCTAAATCGTCTATAGACTCTACTCTCTGCCATTCTTATCGCTCCTTCTATGCCTACGCTGCCTATACAATTGATACCTCTCTTCCCTCGATCCCGATCGATCCGATCGATCCGGCAATTAGGTGATCGGTCGACTTCAAGTCAAAAAGAGAGCATGCATTCTACCGCAACTTTTAGCGAAAAGTATCAGAATTCGTTCAATCTCTTAACAACTTCCCCAAAGGGGCGCTGCCAACAAGGATCTTCCACCCTACGCAGGATCTCGCAACGCCTGAAAGACTACCTCCGCTAACTTATCACTAATTCCCGGCACTTTAGCGATATCTTCTACCGCCGCACTCTTGAGAGATTCGATACCGCCAAAGTGTGTCAATAGCGCCGTTCTGCGACTCTCACCAATGCCGGGGATATCTTCCAATATCGAGCGGCGACGCATCTTATCTCGCCTTGCCCGATGCCCTTCGATAGCAAAGCGATGTGCTTCATCCCGAATCTGAGTTAAGAGATGGAATGCCGGCGTCGTGGGATCGATAAAGAGGGGCGATTTATCACGGAGCCAGATAATATCCTTCCCGCGCACTTTTCCCTCCCCTTCAGAGATACTGATCACCCATTGATCAGTAATATTGAGCGCATCGAGCACCTCAAGCGCAACCTGTAGCTGCCCTTTTCCGCCATCGATCAGTAAAAGATCGGGGCGATCGCGTAACTTTCCTTCCCCCTTACCACTCTTCTCTCGGCTCTGAAAACGGCGCGTTAATGCTTGACGCATCGCTTCATAATCATCGCCGGCGGTAACCCCTTCGATATTGTAGCGCCGATAATATTTCTTGGTAAATCCTTCCGGCGTATAGACCACATTTGAAGCCACCGTTCGCTCCCCAAAGCTATGGGAGATATCGAAACATTCAATCCGCTGAATCATCCGCTCTTCAAGCATCGCGGCATCCGCTTTCTGCCCTGTTAATGCCGGTAGAAGAATCTGATTGAGCGCATAGAGGCGATCTTCAATCTGCGTCCGGCTCGCAAGCTTAATCTCCACTGAGTGCCTTGCATTTTGTTCTGCCATCTCTAACCAACGTCTCTTCCGACCGCGAATATTATGCGGATATTGCAGTAAAATCGGATACTCAATCCACTCTGAAAGCCCCAGCTTAAGCCACTCTTCCTCCTCATTTGAGAGGGGGAGATTGAGGATAATATTACGCGGGGGGAGACGATGCTCACCATAATATTGCCCCACAAATGCACTCATAATCTCTTCACTTCGGGTATCTTTCGGCACTTGGGGGAAATAGGCTCTCGTTCCTAAAACACGGCCATCGCGAATCGTCATCACCTCGATATTGGCCACCTCTGCCTTTTGATAGAGCACCATAATATCGAGGGAATCGCGACTCTCCTCCATGCGATTAGAGCCTTGAATCTCCCGAATATCTTGGATCTGATCCCGAATCTTCGCCGCCGCCTCAAATTGTAGCTCTGCGCTAAAGTGTTGCATCTTCTCAATTAAGAGATCCACCAGTTGATTTGATTCACCACTCAAAAAGAGCACCGCCTCCTTCACCGCTTCAAGATACTCCTCTCGGCTAATCTTATTGACGCAAGGGGCGCTACAGCGATCGATCTGATATTGCAGACAGGGGCGCGTACGATGGGAGAAGAAGGAATCCTCACACTCACGGATACGGAAGACCTTCTTCATCAGATTTAAGGTCTCTTTGACGGCACCAGAAGAGGGATAAGGGCCAAAGAGGCGACCGCGCCGTTTACGTGTTCCGCGATAGAAGCTAAAACGGGGAAAAGGGTGATCTGAGAGATAGATATAGGGGTAGCTCTTATCATCGATCAAGCGAACGTTATAGCGTGGTCGATGTGCTTTGATCAGGTTACCCTCAAGAATCAGAGCATCGCGCTCTGTTGCCGTGAGTGTCATCTCCACCGAGGCGATATTGGCCACCAATGCGACCGTTTTCGGAGCATGTTGCTTTCCCTTAAAGTAGCTAGAGAGCCGATTTTTAAGATTTTTCGCCTTACCCACATAGATAATTTGCCCATCGATATCCTTCATCATATAGATGCCGGGCGTTGTTGGGGCGTGTCTTAAGAGCTCATCGGCATCAAACTGAGGTCCTCTCTTCTTCTCTAGTTCGATCTTTTGAGTCATCTCACTCTCCTTGCCGATCTTAGTCTCATCGATCTCAGTATCGATCTTCTTACCCATCTATAGAACCTCGCACGATCATATCATCATCAAACTTCATACTTTCACAATAAGAAACTTCTTATCCCACCCTTAAGATTGTAAAGCCTCATCGAGTATGTAAAAATAGATAAAATTTATTATACAAATGCCTATTTTTCGATCAAAATCTCACCAAGCACTATTTACAAGATTACTCCTAAGCAATTGAAATTGATCTGAAATTGAGCTGAAACTAGCAAATGATTTTGCTTAGAAAGCGGAACCCCCATCTAAGCATTCCCCTACCGATTCCATTCCAAAAATAGCGCCTGACGGCTACTATTTATAACCTTAACCCCCTAAAATTCTCGTTGATTAAAGGACGATATTATCATGCCCACAAGAGAAGTATCCTTACAAGATATCTTACAAAACTTAGATCCTGTTATGGCTCCTGAAACTTATGTTTATGTAGGAGTCTCTAATCAATCGCTTCTTAAAGTTTTAGGGTTTGATCCTGTCGCCTTCTTCAAAGAGCCTGAGGGTATCACGCTGATTCTTAAGAAAGAGGATGCAGATAATAATTTCCTCAACTATCAAACGGAGTATTGCCACATCATTCTCAATGCCCCTTTCACTATGCGTTGTGTCGGGCTGACGGCGATTGTGAGCAGTGCGCTCGCTAAGGCTGGCATCTCCATCATTCCGATTTTAAGTGCTTACAAACGCTCTCTCCTTGTGGAGAAAGAAGATGCCCACACCGCCCTTGAGATCCTCAATGCCATGCAGAAAAAAGTACAAGGATTAGGAGCACATTAATTCCCCCTAATCACGCGCCGGCAAGAGGCAATCCTCAATTACCGGCACATATGTTTAACGGCTGTTTAAAAGCTGTTTAAAAGCTGTTTAAATCACGTTTGATTATTCCCTCGGCATTGAAAGTGCCAAACCGCGGGCATGCACAGGTGAAAAGAACGAAATAGTCGGTTCCCGCCCCTCCAATAACTTTCTTAAGAATGATTCAACAAAAAATAGGCTGAACAATGCCGGATCTCACCATCGCGTTCTTCCACAAACCATGCGCCGGCAAGAGGCATTGAAAATGCCGACCTGCGGGCATGCACCGGCGAAAAGAACGAAATGGTCGGCTCCCGCCCCTCCAATAACTTTCTTAAGAATGATTCAACAAAAAATAGGCTGAAAGCTGCCGGATCTCACTATCACGCACTTCCCAAAATCACGCGCCGGCAGGAGGCATTGAAAATGCCAAAGCGCGGGCATGCACCGGCGAAAAGAATGAAATGGTAGGTTCCCGCCCCTCCAAAAACTTTCTTAAGAATGATTCAACAAAAAAAAGGCTGAACGATGCCGGATCTCACCATCGCGCACTTCCCAAAATCACGCGCCGGCAGTTGGCAGTCCTCAATTACCGGCTGTTGGCGATGAGTTAAACTTTTTCCACTCATTAAAAATTAACGCGCTCAAATGGCACTGTAAATGGCGTCGGATGTGAAGTACATATCTGAATAATTCTATGTTCAATAGCCTTATTAACCTCATCCACAATTAATCTAACGTGAATAATGCCATCAGATACTTGCCCTGGATATTTCGAGTCGGGATCCCCGTCTTTATAAAATTTATAGCCAAAATGATAGTGATATAACTTCTTCTCTCTTGCTGATGCTATAAACGCCTCCCGTAGGGGACTATCAATAAAAGCAACTTCGTAGCTTGGTTTGTATCTCCCTATCATCTCCTTAAAAGGGCACATTTTATTAGCGATAGGGTCAATAAAATTTATTTTTAAACAAGTTGCTATACTTTTATCATCCCTAACAAGCCTTTTAAGTTCTTCTTTAAAAACAGCATTATCAGAGAATGATACAGTATGCGAATATCCGGTGTAACAGGTCATTATAATGCATTAATAAAATCAATAAACTCATCTTCTGTCTGGTTTAATGGAATAGCTATTGATTTTTCAGAATCATTTAAAGCCTCTAACAACTTCCCAAAATAATCATCTTGAGTTTTAGATTGTTCTATTGCTAGATCTCTATCCTGATTAATAATCACTGATGAAATAAATTGTGACTCAATTCCTCTATAGCTAAAATTATCCCAACTATTTTTTTGAGTTGTCTGCATAGAAGTTTCTGAAAAAGCGGGATATAGTCCAAATGTTGAACTTAAAGATATCGCTATCCCTGCGATTAGCGTAGGATTGATTGAAGACCCCGAAAATGCTGTTGCCTTCAAACCATTCGCATCAAAAAATAGAGTATTAGTCATATTGAGCCCCTAATATCTTTAGTAACTCATCGGATAGTGACTTAAAAAAAAGTTTCTTATTGGTAAGATGCATCTCATCTTTATGCTCTTCTAAGTCTTTCAAAAAATCGGATATTCCCACTGTTGGATTTAAATTCCTCAAGGCATCCGTGATAATAAGCGCACCTCGACCAACATCTTGATTATCCACAACTGCTTGAATAGGTTTATTGAAATCGAAAAGACAAAATCCAAAGTTTGTAACTGACTCAAACTGTAATCTTAATTTATGATGACTATCAACTTCCTGATCCCCTAACTTTGCACTGACTAAAAATGGTAACTGACAATGTGAATATTGTTCTTCAGGAATAAAATCAACATATTTGAGCGAATATCTTTCAACGGTATTGATCATGCTTTTCAATAAGTCATCTTGATCAAGCCAATCTGTTAGTTTCTGAATATGAGTTTTAAAAACTTCCCATCCAGGATAATTAGTCCCATACCCTATCCCTAAACTATAATCTCCAATCATTAACACCACAGAATCCCATTCAATTCTTACGATTGGCTGGTATCTTAACTCAGGATTACTTTCTCTAATGTGAGCTGGTAAATTATGAACAGGGTAATTATCAATCTTTGAATTTTCACCAAAAAGTTTATGAGCTATACCTGGGACTAAATTAGAAAACCCTTTTTTTGCATCAAAACGAATTTCAAAAACAACATCAACTATAACGTTTTTTTGAAGCCTTGTTGGATATTCTGACTTATACATTTAAGAAACACCGTTCCAATTTGAAAGATTGAGGAAATTGTAACAAAGTAGAGAACTAATCTCTACACACGTCATTATAAGGTGAATGATACATAAGCTTTTTAAATCATGATTCTAGAGATTAAAATCATTCATATCAGCAAAAAGTGATTCCCAATATTCACGCGCCGGCAGTTGGCAACCCTCAATTACCAGCACCTATCGTTTAACGGCTGTTTAAACGTTGTTTAAATCACGTTTAGTTATTTTCCCAGCATTGAAAATGCCGAACCGCGGGCATGCACCGGCGAAAAGAATGAAATGGTAGGTTCCCGCCCCTCCAATAACTCTCTTAAGAATGATTCAACAAAAAATAGGCTGAACGCTGCCGGATCTCACTATCACGCACTTCCCAAACCCACGCGCCGGCAGTTGGCATCAAAGATGCCGAACCGCGGGCATGCACCGGTGAAAAGAATGAAATGGTAGGCTCCCGCTCCTCCAATAACCTTCTTATAGAATTAAAGACAAAAAAAAGAAACTAACAGAAGCTGTTGAGTTGCCGGAGATTACCTCTGCATGCTTCCATAAGTTATATGCCGGCAAGAGGCAACTCTTCATCACCGGCTATTTTTTTAAAATGAAAAAGGCTGAACGGTGCCGGATCTCACTATCGCGCGCTTCCAAAAACCACGCGCCGGCAGTTGGTAATTCTCAATTACCGGCAATAAAATAGGCAACCTTTTGAGTTGCCTATCTTTAGATACTTCATCAATTATCTGATCTGACCAGAAAACTTCTTCCCTACAACCCTACCGAATTTAACCAGAGCTCTAGGAGGGCGGCGTGCCACAATTTTGAGCCTTGGATATTGGTGAAGCTTGTGGGGGCTTCTGGGTTTTTGAGGAGCTCGTCGATATAGGCGGGATTGAAGATACCGCGCTCTTTCGCTTTTTTACTGGCTAAGGTATCGCGCATCATCTCTAAGAACTCACCACGTACATATTTGAGTGCCGGCATTGGGAAGTACGCTTTTGGGCGATCGATAATTGAATCGGGAACGCGTCCTCTGGCGATCTCTTTTAAGATCCCTTTCCCATGATGACTCAATTTATACTCCGGCGGTAGTGCCATTGCGAGTTCAACAAGGCGCTGATCCATAAAGGGCATCCGCGCTTCTAAGCCGTGCGCCATCGTCATATTATCGACCCGTTTAACAGGATCATCGACGACTAAACGCGTTACATCGAGACGCAATACCTGATCTAAGAAGGTGTCTGCCCCGGGGCGCGTTAAGTGTTCCCGAATATATTCACCGGCGATATTCTCCGTATGATATTTCGGTGTGAATGCCTCTAACCACTCCTCATGCGGACGATCAAAATAGTGTTTTGCAAAGCGTTTAAGAGGATCTTGCTCCGTCTCTGCCACCATTTTCGGATACCAGAAGTAACCGGCAAAGACCTCATCTGCCCCCTGCCCGCTCTGAACCACTGAGGTGACCGTCTTCACCCTTTCTGAGAGAAGATAGAAGCCGATCGCATCTTGCCCAAAGAGCGGTTCACTCATATTGGCAATCGCCTCCGGCAAACGCGAGAGCGCCTCACTATTGGGGACTTCAAATTTATAATGATCGGTCTGATACTTATCGACAAATTGATCGGAATAGAAGAACTCCGAGCCCTTCTCTTCTGGCTGATCTTCAAAGCCGACGGAGAAGGTCTGAATTCCTTCGATCCCCTCTTCAATCGCTAATGCCGTGATCAATGTGGAATCGAGCCCACCTGAGAGCAGAACACCCACCTTCTCATTGGCGAAATTCATCTCTTTCTTGATCGCTGATTTGAGCGTGCTTTCGATCACCTCGCGCCACTCTACCTCATCATATTGAGGATAATCGCGCTCTGCCGTTAGCTCCCAATAGCTCACTGAACGGCTAGAACCATCGGCATCGATCCGTAGATAATGCCCCGGCTCTACTTTGCGAATCCCTTTCAGAATCGTCCAAGGTGCCGGCACAACGGCATGGAGCGAATACATAAAGTGGAGTGCATGCGGATCGATCTCTGTGTCGATATCACGCGTCTGTAGAAGACTCTGCGTATTTGAAGCAAAATAGAGCGCGCGCTCCGATTGACCAAAACTATAATAGAGCGGCTTTTTACCAAAGCGATCGCGAACGAGTAGTAGCGCCTGATCCACCTCACTCCAGAGGGCAATGGCATATGCACCATCGAGCTCCTCCACAAAAGATTCACCCCAACAGTGATACGCCTTTGTTAAGACTTCCGCCTGACTCTCTGTTAGAAAACGGTAACCTGCTTCGATTAAGCGCTCACGCAACTCATCTTGGTTATAGATTGTGCCATTGGTAGCAACAATGATGCCGAAATCCTCATCAAAGAAGGGTTCCGTACCATTACTCACTGCCGCTAACTTTGTCTGCACAAAGCCCATATTTTGATATTGGATAATCGTCGTGCCATCGGGACCCCGTTTCTGGATCGGCTCTGACATCTTCTGAAGTAATCCTTCATCAACAGCTGTCTGATCTAATTTCAATACACCGGCTATTCCACTCATTCGATATCTCCTTGCTTCAATCCTATGAAACTTCTTTCCAACTTTTTACGACTCTTCCAACTCTTACGACTCTGCCGACCGCATCAAACAGTTAGAGCATAAAGCTCTCGCCACAACCACACTCAGCTTTCGCTTCGGGGTTTTGAAATTTAAACATGCGGTTAATGCCATCTTGAATATAATCGAGCGTAACCGACTCAAGATAGGGGAGAATATCGGGCTCGGCGACAATCTTCACCGGCGCTTCTTCAATCACCACCACCTTCTCATCCACTTTGTCACAAAAATCGATATAGTATTTATATCCCGAACAGCCCGACTTCTGAAGTGCGATCTTAATCGCCTCGGCACTGCTCTCACCTAAATTCTTTGCAAGCTGTTTTCTTGCGGCTTCTGTCACGATTAACATTGTGTATACTCCCTCTTATTTCAAAGATTCAATACAAAGATTCTATATAGAACTAATTTAGTCCTATATTACCTTATCTCCCGCTTGCTGACGAATATTACTTCTCTTGCATCTCATTATGGCTGCTCGTCTGCTTCTTCTCTACTTTCCCTCTTTTTTAGTAGAGAGTTGGGAAATATCCACATAGACGGCATTATCCTCTCCCTGTAGATTTTTAATATCAGAGAGCGTTCCTTCGGCGTAGATCACATCAAAACCGATATGGAAGAGTTGATCTTCGGCGCGAAATTTCTCTTCCGCATAAGCTTGCCACTTCTCTAGCCAGCGATAGGTGCGCAAGCCCTTAAAGGAGGAGAATGGTCTGCCGGCAACAACACGCGCATCTTTCAAGAGGGTATCGAGCTTCTCATAGGTGAGATTGATCTTCTCAATAAAGAGCACCGCATTTTTAAAGCCGAGCGCATGGAGAAAATCGCCAATATCTTCAATATCGGGAAATTCATTGACTAACGGACCACCGGGATAGGAGATCTCCGGGAAACTGCCGGTGCCGATCGTGGTGAAGAAGAGCTTACCCTTCGCATTGAGACGCACCTGATAATCGCGCACACGTTCTTCAAACTCCCACACATCTTGTAGGTAGAGATTACTCATCACCAGATCAAAACGGAGGGTGGGATCGAGAATCGATTCGAGATTCTCCCAAACTTCCGCCTCGGGGAAACGAGCTTTAAGAAGCTCACTGAGATAGCTATCAAATGCGCCATCGACAAGAATCTTCTCCGGCTGTAACGATTCATCGAGATACTCCACCATTCTGCGGGCGATCTCATGGTGAAGAAAAGCATGATTGCCATAAAGCTCAGGATGATACTGTAGCTGCTTACGATTTGAAGCTGTTGTTCTTCTCATATCCGTCATATCTACTCTCTATATCGACTTTCTATATCGACTCGCTCTCGCGTTGATTACTTGATCGAAAAAGTTTTCTAAAAGAACACCATTCTATCACGCTTTTGGGGATCACTTGGGAGAAGATGCTTTATCCACCTACCCAAAAGGGCTACAATCTGCGGCACATTAATAATCACTTTATAAAGCTTTAGATCAAGGGGCTTCTACGCACGATTGTTAAGATCGATCCTACAATTGATTCTCCCTTTATCTTCTCATCAACAACAATATTGAGCATCATGGCAGCTGAAAATTTACAAGATCATCCCGACAATCATCGTCACAATGAAAAAACCGCGGCCTCTATTGCCGCTAAAATCAGCCCTAAAAAGCAGATCATTGCCGCGCTGATCGCCCTTATGGTGGGCTATCTGATGGGTTACTTTATGTTGAAAGGGGCGGGTTTGCGTTATGCCTTTTTCTACACTATGCCCCTTGTTCTTCTCTATGCGCTCTGTAGTGGCTCTCGTAAGATCTTCTGGTTCTTTCTCTTCCCCTTTACCTTGATCTATGCGCTCTATGCGCCGATCGGCTTTACCTTTGGTAAGCTCTCTTACGATTTCCTTATCGCCGGCATCTCTACCGATATGATCGAAGCGAAGGAATTTATGCAGTTGATCCCCTATCGTAACTTTCTCATTCCGCCACTGATCTTAGGCTGTCTCTTTCTCTTCTGGTGGCTTGTTCGCAACTATCAGCTTCATTTCTACCGTAATAAGACCTTTCTCTTTATTGCGCTACTCATTATGCTAATTGGGCAATCGCCGATGATCTTTATTCAGCAGATTCGCGATGGTTCGACCGCTTACTACAGAGAGCAGCAAGCACTCAATAATTTAGTCGAGGCAAATGAGTGGGGTGAAAGCCTTCTCTCACACCATTCGCTCTATGATAATTACATCTTAGTGATCGGTGAGAGTGCTCGAAAGGATTATCACCACGCTTATGGTTACCCTATCAATAATACGCCCTTTATGAGCCGGGAGAATGGCATCCTGATCGATGGTTTAACCGCCGGCGGTACTTATACTGTCCCCTCACTGAAGGCGATGTTAACCCTCTCTGACAAAATGAGCTGGGAAGCAGATTACACCAAGACCTTGATCGGTTTAGCGCAATCTGCCGGGATTAAGAGTTACTGGCTCTCTAATCAAGGTTATTTTGGCACCTTCGATACCCCGATCTCAGCACTCGCAACGAGTAGCGATGAGAAGAAATTTATGAAATTTGGGGATTCTGGCACTGCTAATACCAGTGATTTTGAGCTTCTAAAATATCTCGAAGAGATTATTGCGAGCAATCCTCACGAGAAGAAGTTGATCGTTTTGCATCTCTACGGCTCCCACCACGATGCTTGTCAGCGGATTGAGGATTACTCACTACTCCAGAAAGTAGAAGATCCTGCTTATGACTATATCAATTGCTATATCAGCTCACTCCATAAGACCGATCATCTCTTAGAGCAGATCAATCAGATGATGCAAGTGGCACTGCAGGAAGAAGGTGCTACCTACTCTCTCCTCTACTTTGCCGACCATGGGCAGACACTCTTTGAGCAGGATGGGCAATATATGCTCGGTAATCGTGATGGTTACTACCAATTTGAGATCCCGCTCTTTATGACAAGTTCCGATGCTAAAGCGCGTAAAGAGTGCCAGAGCTTTAAATCTGGCGTTAACTTTCTCAACGGCCTTGCTAGTTGGATGGGAATCCAGAATCCCCACCTTGATCCCAACTACTCGCTCTTCGATTGCCAAGATGATCCAAATGATTATGGTCTCTCCCATAAGTTACAACAGCGAGAGGAGAGCCGTATCAATGATCGCCCGATCGATCTTCGCGGGCAGTAGAGCTGCTAAAATAGCGCGCAATATTTTCCCTCGAGTCAATTAATGGTGAAATAAAGGATAAAAAATCGATAAAAATAGGCAGAAAAGTGGACAAAAATAGATAGATCGTAATAATAGAGCAGCATAAATCTCATTTTGCTCTAATCTTTATCTAATCTTTATCTAATCTTGCCTTGATAATATTAGGGAAATAATGAACAGATGATGCAAAATAATGAAAACTATAATCGATATAAATAACCCTCGATAGGGCCTATCCTATAACCATAAAAGTGCGATTATCCAATCGCGACTCTTGGCAATTACCTATCCTCCAACCTTAAAGAAGTATAGCGATATGAAGACAGAGAATATCCCCACACCTCAACACGATGATGAAATCGATCTTTTAGAATTGATGATGACCCTCTGGAATCAGAAGTGGATCATCGCCGGCTTTACCGCGCTTTGCACCCTCATTGCGATTATTGTCGCCTTTATCATTACACCTGTTTATAAGACCGATAGTGTCATTAAGCCGGTCAATCCTCATGCGCTCTATACGCTCAATAACTTAGGGATCTACTCTGTCTCCTCAGAAGGGCTCTTTAGCTCTGTGGAGAAAGAGCTCCACTCCTACAATAATCGGGAACAGTTCTTCCTCGATAATGAGCAATTCTTTGAATCGATCCTTGCGGATGTGCCAGAAGAGCGTCGTGAGCAGGTGATCAACCGTTTTATCTCCCAAAACTTCAAGGTAAAATATCCTGATAAGGATGAGACGCAGAAGATGATTATTGTGGAGATGAGCTATCCCAAAGGGATCAACGGCCCGCGCGTTGTGAATCAATTTGTCAATGCCATGATCGATAAGGTAAAGGCGGAAATCCCGGAGATCGTCAATACCCGTATCGAATTTCAGCGCAAGGATCTTCAAAATCAGTTAGCGGTTCTCCTTGCTGGTTACGAAGCGAAGGTTGAAGCTAATATTGCGACCTTAACGGAGAAGGATGAATTGAAGCGCCTTCAACTCCAAGATGAGTTAACCGCCTTAAAAGCAGCACTGAAGAAACAGCGACAAAATCGAATCGAGACACTCAATGAGGCGATTAAGATTGCCGAGCAGTTAGGCTTTGTTAAACCCACATCACCAAGTTCAGAATCGAGCCGCTCAAAGAGTGGGAATGTGATCCATGCAGAGATCAATCAGCAGCAGATGCCCCTCTACTTCTTAGGGACAGAAGCTCTTACAGCAGAGCGTGATACCCTCTTAAAGCGTGAATCGGACGATTTTACCAGCGGACGCATCACAGAGATCGAAAAGGAACTTCGTCTTTTAGAGAATAACCGTAAAATTCAGCTCTTAGAAGCGAGAACACAGCCCGATCTCTTCCTCGATGAGATCACTGCCATCAAACAAAAGATTGCCGAGCTCAATATCGCCGAGAAGAAGACCATCGATCTTATCAATAGTCACCTAAATTCTATCGAGATCGTCAATATCGATGAGCGTGCAATTACGCCCCTCTCACCACTTAAACCCAATAAGAAGTTAATTGCGATTATCGGCTTCCTCTTAGGGGGCATGTTAGGTGTGATCTTCGTTCTCTTTAGAGAAGCGATGCGCAACTATCAGCGCCGAGCAGCAGATAAAGCGGTATAGAGCAGCGAAAGAGATCCAACTTAAAACGCAACAATAGAGCGCATCATCAGATGCGCTTTTTTTATAAGCTGAACTTTATTGTCACTCTCTCACCTCTATTGCTCCGATAAATATCCCTCCGATAAAGATTGTTAATAAAGCTTGATGCAGATCAATGGTAGAATGGTAAGGCAGAATTTAATCCAAGCTCCGGAAAGAGAGCCCAATAGGAATTTAGCTAAAATAGATATTATGACAAGAGAGCAGATAACACCCCCATCTTCGCAAAGTGATGAGATCGATCTCTTTGCCCTGATGATGACGCTGTGGCGTAGAAAAGGGATGATCTTCAGCATCACCCTCCTCTTCACCCTTATCGCCGCGGGCATCTCCCTACTGATCACCCCTACCTATCGGACCGAAAGTATCCTCAAGCCGGTTAATCCCAATGAGCTCTATGCGCTCAATGATTTAGGGGTCTACTCCGTCACCTCAGAAGGACTCTTCAAGCGTGTTGAAGGGGAGCTTCGCTCCTACAATAATCAGGAGCAATTTTTCCGCCAGCATCAATCCTACTTCGCCCCGATCATCAATAATGTTGATGAGGAGCGTCTTGAGCAGGTAATTAGTCGCTTTGCCAATCAGAATCTGAAGATTAAACAACCAGGAAAAGATGAGACACAAGAGATGCTCATCTTAGAGTTTACCTACCCCAAAGGGGTGATCGGTCCTGAAGCGCTCAATCAATATGTGAGTGACTCGATCAAAAATGTAAAAGCGGAGATCCCCCAAATATTAACAACGCGCATCGATCAAGAGCAGCGTAATCTACAGAATCAACTTGCGGTTCTACTTGCCGGCTATAATGCGAAGATCGATTCTGAGATTGCAAACCTTACAGAGAAAGATCAGCTCAAGCGTCTACAACTTCAAGATGAGTTAAAAGCATTAAAAGAGGCTTTAAAGAAGGAGCGGGAGAATCGTATCGCTACATTGACAGAGGCGATCGAGATTGCCGAGCGACTCGGATATAGAAAGCCCACCTCGCCAAGCTCTGAATCGAGCCGTGAGCAATCGAGCAATGTGATCTATGCAGAGATCAATCAGGAGAAGATGCCGCTCTACTTCCTCGGCACGGAAGCGCTAAAAGCAGAGCGCAATACCCTTCTCGCTCGAGAGTCCGATGATTTCACTAGCACTCGCATCACAGAGATTGAGCAGGAGCTTCGCCTCTTAGAGAATAACCGTAAAATTGAGCTACTCAAGTTACGTGAAAAGCCCGATCTCTTCCTCGATGAGATCACCACAATTAAGCAGAAGATTGCAGAGCTCAACATTGCGCAACTCAAGATCGAGAATCAGGTTCTTCCCCATCTTGCAACGCTCGATATTGTTGAAGTTGATGAGAAGGCGATCGCACCGCTAAGCCCACTCAAGCCCAACAAAAAGCTTATCACCATCATCGGCTTCCTCCTTGGGGGTATGCTCGGCATTATCATTGTTCTCTTACAAGAAGCGATAGGCAACTACCGAGCAAGAAAGACAAACAAGGCTTAAAGTAAGATCGATCAAAGAGATCAGAAAAGAGTTCAAAAAGCGCAGCAATGCGCTTTTTTCTTGCCTCAATCATTATAAATAAGGCTGAACGTTGCCGGACCTCACTATCACGTTCTTCCACAAATCATGCGCCGGCAGTTGGCGATCTTATCCCCGGCAAATAACGTCACTTTAATGATATTCTCCCCAGCATCATCGATGCCGAACCGCGGGCATGCACCGGCAAAAAGAACGAAATAGTAAATTCCCGCGCCTCCAAAAACCTTCTTATAGAATCAAACACAAAATAGATAAAAACAGAAGCTGAACACTGCCGGACCTCACTATCGCGTTCTTCCACAAACCACTCGCCGGCAGTTGGCGATCTTATCACCGGCAAATAACGTCACTTTAACGATATTCTCCCCAGCGCTGAAAGCGCCAATCCGCGGGCATGCAGTGGCAAAAAGAGCGAAATGGTCGGTTCCCGCCCCTCCACGAATACTCTTAAGAACAAATATTGTGATTAATCAAAACAAAAAGAGCTGTTGAGTTGCCGGAGATTACCTCTGCATGCTTCCATAAGTTGCATGCCGGCAAGAGGCAATTCTCAATTACCGGCACATATTGTTTAACCGCTGTTTAAAAGCTGTTTAAATCATGTTTAATTATTTTCCCGGCACAACATCTTCTAGTAGATCCTTCCTCCCCGGCATCATCGATGCCGGTCTGCGGGCATCATCGATGCCGGCCTGCGGGCATGCACCGGCAAAAAGAATGAAATAGTCGGTTCCCGCTCCTCCAAAAACCTTCTTACCACCAATAAAGCCACTAAAAACTTCCCCTCTAGCGAAGAGATTACGCAATCGGGTAATGCGAAAGCGGAAAGGATCACGTAAAATAGAGCCACTGATTATTTCTACGCCTGCTTATTTGCTGATAAGCGAGTTTAAAAATAATCGTATCCCTATCAATGGGATTCTCTAATCGGGGCTTAATTCAATCTCCCGATTGTTACGATTAAAATTGAAAAGTATAGAAGGTCACTGCTACGAGCAGCCCCACAAGAGGATTATTATGAGCGAGACAACTGCCGTCTATCCCGGCACATTTGACCCCATTACCAATGGGCATTCCGATATCATTATTCGTGCGGCACGAATCTTCCCGAAACTGATTGTCGCCGTTGCGAAGATTAGCGGCCCGAAGAAGAAACCCCTCTTCACCTATGAAGAGCGCCTCGATATGGCCAAAGAGATCTTTAAAGGGCATAAAAATATTGAGGTGATCGGCTTTAATGATCTCCTTGCCCGCTATATGGATACCATCGATAGCCATATCTTAGTGCGTGGCCTACGCGCCGTATCGGACTTTGAGTATGAATTCCAGATGGCAAGCCTTAACCGCCACCTCAACCCCAAAGTGGAGACCATCTTCCTCACCCCGAGTGAGAAATACTCCTTTGTCTCCTCCACCATGGTGAGAGAAGCCTCCATGCTCGGCGGAGATGTGAGCGCGATTGTCCACCCCTATGTGAAAGCCGCCCTTGAGCGTAAATACCAAGAGCGACTGCGCCAAGAGAGCGAAGCATAACCGATGCGCCATGAAACTGCCCACGATACCGATTACAACTCGCCCCAATTTATCGCAAAACTGAAAGCGAAAGCTATGGAACTCGGCATCAATGAGCTCTCTAGCGCCGATATCGATCCCGGCAAAAACCGGGATTACTTTATCGAATGGTTAGGAGAGGGATTTCATGGCGATTTAGATTATATGTATAAGCATGGGGAGAAGCGCTACCACCCAGATCTTCTCGTCCCCGGTACTGTATCGATGCTGACGGCGCAACTCCACTACTTTAACCCAGAGATCGATGCCAAAGCACGCTTAGAAGATCCCAACCACGCCTATGTTGCGGAATATGCCCTCGGGCGGGATTACCATAAGGTACTCCGCAATATGCTCACCAAATTGGGAAAGTGGTTACAAGAAGAGATCCCGGACCTCGAGTTCCGAGCCTTTGTGGATAGCGCACCGGTATTAGAACGTGCCTTTAGCCAGAAATCGGGCCTCGGCTTCTTCGGGAAAAACACCATGATTATCCACCCGAAGAGAGGCTCCTTCTTCTTTCTCGGCGAATTATTACTCTCAAAACGGATCGATATCCCCAGCGAACCGATCACCAACCATTGCGGCCAATGTACCCGCTGTATCAAAGCCTGCCCCACCGATGCCATCGTCGCCCCCTTTAAGATCGATGCGCGTAAATGTATCTCTTATCTCACTATCGAACATTTTGGCCCCATTCCAGAAGAATATCGCACCGCAATGGGCAACCGCATCTTCGGCTGTGATGATTGCCAAATCGTCTGCCCGTGGAACCGCTTTGCGATCGATCTTACAACTCAAGATTTCTTCCCCCGTCATAAGCTCGACTCCTCCACACTTCTAGAGTTATTTGCTTGGACAGAAGCAGAATTCCTCCGCAAAACAGAAGGCTCCCCCATCCGCCGGCTCGGCTACGCAAGATGGCTCCGCAATATCGCCATCGGCATCGGCAATAGTCCCTATTCAGAAGAGAATATCTCGGCACTGAAAGCGAAAGAGAGCTTTGAGGATGAAGCGGTGAGAGAACATGTCAAATGGGCGCTTGAAGAGCAGGAGAGAAAATTCAGAGAAGCGGAAGACAGGAGTTGAGCCGGAATAAGAGAAGAGATAAGATCAATAAAGTAGATCAGTAAAGCGCGTCCTAAAAAACAGAACACGCCCCTAAAACAAACCCCATAAATTCACAAAAAAGTGCAACAGAAAAAGCGATACTTGATTTAATTTGATCCATAATCAATCCCATTAATATTAGTTTAGATTATTGATAAAAAGTGAAGTATCATATGGCTTTTGTAAATTACAATGGTTTTAAGATTCAACACTATTTGAGGTAACCCCGTGACGCAGAGCTATCATCGCCGCCATTCTCGCTGGTATGAAGTGATTATCTTTAACTTCTGGTTTCAGATCGTTATCGGCTATCTCTTAATTGTGATTCTACCGCAGTGGCTCCGCTATGGGGGCTTAGTGGATAGCTTATCATTCAAGGTAAGCTCCAATACCAATACACTCTATGCCAATAGCATTGCCTTTTTGGCCGCCTTCTTTATTCTTAGAAAGATGCACCAATTCCCCGGCGCGCGCAATATGGCTTATATCTTCCCCATGATTGCCGGCAGTTGGCTCATTGTGATTGCGATTCTCTTCTTCCTCCGTGCTGAATATGCACGTAGTATTTTGGCGTCCTCTTACTTTTTAGCGAATCTTTGGGCGATTGGGGGCTACTACCTAGCACGCCGTTACTATACGCCTAAACTGGCTATTATCCCCTTTGGACATGCGCCCGATTTAACTAAACAAAATAATATCCTCACGACACTATTGGATAAGCCCAATTTAGAAGGTCGCCGTTATGATGCCGTCATCGCAGATTTACACTCCCCCATGCCGGCAGAGTGGCAACGCTTTTTAGCAGAATGTACATTATCACGTGTACCTGTTTATAACTCGCGCCAATTTATCGAACAGGTTACCGGCAGAGTTAGGCTCGATTATATTTCAGAAAATATCTACGGCACACTCTACCCTTCTCCGATTTATGAACTCGTCAAAAGAGTGATTGAGATTCTCTTAGTTCTAATTACTGCACCCTTTTGGCTCCCGATTATTGCGATTACCGCCATTATCATCAAGCTCGAAAGCCCGGGAGGCATCTTCTTTACTCAAAAGCGTGTGGGATTAGGGAATAGAGACTTTACCGTCTATAAACTTCGCTCGATGTGCCAAGATTCAGAAAAGTCAGGCGCACAATTTGCACAGGCAAACGATATGCGTGTCACCCGTGTCGGAAAGTTTATTCGTAAAACACGCATCGATGAACTCCCACAGTTTTTTAATATCCTCAAAGGGGATATGAGCCTGATCGGTCCACGCCCTGAACAACGCACCTTTGTTGAACAATTTGAGAAAGAGATCCCCTTCTATGCCTACCGCCACGTGGTTCGCCCCGGTATTACCGGCTGGGCACAAGTGACACAGGGATATGCAGCAGATGCGGATGAAACGCGTATCAAGCTCGAGCATGATTTTTACTACATTAAAAACTTCTCACTCTGGCTCGATATTCTCATTGTATTGAAGACAATTAGAACGATGTTGACAGGATTTGGGGCTAGATGATTAATTCTAAAAAAATTAAAAGTGCAACTATTTGGTCAATTATAGAAACTACTGTCTCTGTTGTTTTAGGGTTACTGACCATACTATTTCTTGCTAGACTTTTATCCCCAGAGGATTATGGAAAAATTGCAACCGCTCAAATTATATCCTCTTTAGTACAAATATTTTTAAGTCTTGGTCTAAATGAAACCTTAATTCAAAGAAAAGAGTTAACTGAAAAAGATATCCGAACTTTTTGGTCACTTAGTATTATTCTTGCCTCAATAGCATTCATTACTTGCTTAATAATTAGTTACATTTTTTATGCTCTCGACAAAGAAATCATCTCTTATATATTAATTTTTGAAGGAATAACCACCTTTTTTATCATCTTAGTAATCGTTCCTTCCGCCCTACTCTATAAAACATTACAAATTAAAAAGATTACTATTAGAAACCTAGTTTCTCGTGTTATTTTTTTCATTGTAGCTATTCCTTTAGCAATAACTGATTATGGGTTATGGAGCATTGTTTTTGCTACAGTTATGCAAAGCAGTCTATTTTTCTATCTTATATTTAAAACAGCACATATAAAGCAACCTCTAAGGTTATTTATTAATAAAAAAATCCTAAAAGAATCTTTTAACTTTAGTTTTTTCGTGATGCTAGAGAATTTACTGTGGAGCGTATTGTCTCGCGTATTAGGAGTTTTAATAGCCATTTTTCATGGCAACTATGCATTAGGCCTTTATAACATGGCTTCTAGACTTACCGATACGATACTCTCTATTCTAAATATGTCTATAACAAGACTAACACTACCTATTTTTTCTTCAGTTCAAGATAATCCTAAAAAGCTATTAAAGGCTTTTCAAAAGGCTACTTTTTATTTTAACCTATTATCAATGCCAGCCTTTTTCACAATGGCTTTTACAGCAAAGTACTGGGTTACTTTATTATTAGGTAATAGTTGGATCGAAATTATTCCAATTATACAAATTATTTCTGTTATGTATGGAGTTATGTATAGTCGCATATTTGTAGGTAATGTGATTAAAGCATTAGGTAAATCTAAAGAGTTTTTATACTTATCTTTAACCGCTGCAATTATTACAGTTAGTGCCATTCTATTAACACGGAACCATACTTTAATAGTATCTCTATTAGCTCTTTCTATTCCTAGAATTCTTATAACTATCCCTCTCGGAATAACGCTGATGAAAAAGCTATCTGGATTTTCAACAATTGAACAACTCAGCCCCCTTATTTATCCTATAGGCATTACCCTTATAATAAGCACCAGCTTAATACTTTTGCAGTTTTTCAGCATGGATATCTCATGGGGTATATTTCTATTACAAATAACCATAGCACTACTGTTATTCTTTTCTTTTACTTATATTTATTACAAAAAAAGTAACAACTATTTTAAAGTATAATATTTCATGCAAAATTTAATGATTGAATTAAAACAGAAACTATCATTTATAAATGACTTTATAAGCGATAAAAATGATGTGATATTTTTAGATTATCCTCTTTATTTAAATGTTGGGGATTTATTGATATTTCTAGGATCGATAGATTTTTTCAAAGAAAATAATATTTTCATAAAAAAGTTTTATACAGCTGGAAATATCGACTATAAACGATTGCAAGAAGAAATATCACCAAATACCACTTTAATATGTCAAGGGGGAGGAAACTTTGGGGATCTATACTCTACACATCAAGATTTAAGAGAGTCTCTTATCAAACGATTCCCTAATAATAGAATTATAATTCTACCGCAAACTGCATATTTTAGTAATGAGAAGAATAAACTAAAATCTCAAAAAATATTCAATAATCATAAAGATGTAATCATGTTTGCTAGAGATCAGGACACATTAAATATTTTTAATGACTTTTCTGATCATGCTTTTCTTATGCCCGACATGGCTCACGCACTGTATCAAAAGATACCTATTACAAAAAACAAGCAAAAAAAGGCTCTATATTTTTTAAGAAAAGATATAGAAAAAGATGAGTCTCAAATTTCTTTTGAAAAAAGTTTGAGAGAAATTCAAAGTTATGATTGGAATGATTTATTAACCTCAAAAGACAAACTATATGCAAACCTTATATACAAACTAGCAAGATTAAATAAGAAAATATTTAAAAGTAGTTATATAGACAAAATAATATTTATCCTCTGGAAAAAACACTCTAAATTTCTAGTAAAAAAGTTTTCCCTCTATTTTTCAGACTTTGAACTAGTTATAACCTCTCGTTTACATGGACATATATTGTCTTGTTTAGTTGACACTCCATCAGAATTAATCGATAACTCATATGGGAAAAACTCAGGATATTATGATCTTTGGACGAAACAGCTATCGATAACTTCTCTAATAAAGGAAAAATAATTATGAAATTTGATATTAATATAATTTCAATGCCAGATTCCCATAGAAGAGATCGTTTTAATAGCTTTGTCTACCCCTTTAACTTTTTTGATGCTTATAGCTCTCCTGTAAACTTTAATGTGAAAAAAGCTACAGAATACTATGATAGACAAATACGAGATGGGGAAATCGGGTGTACCACAAGTCATTACGAGTTATATAAAAAACTCAAAAAAAATTCCTCACATAATTGGCATTTAATATTAGAGGATGATGCAAAAATAGAAAAAGGCTTTCAATCCTTCTATAAAAACTTTGCCCCCTCATTATTCCGAAGCATACCTACGATATTAGTTCTAGGGCATAGTAAAACTATTAAAAAATTTCAGTGGGTACAAAAACTCAAACAACCAATGAAAATTGAATTTACATGCGGAGATCATCAGTTTGGGAAGAAGTATGTCAACTTGGTTGGCACTGTAGGATATATGATAAATAATGCTGCGATAGATATTATTTTACAACATTCTCCTTACTGGCTTGCCGATGACTGGGCAATTATCGAGAAGATGGGAATAAATGTATTACATATCAAAGATAATTTGATATATGAAGAGTTCGATGGGATTAGCCTGACAGACAATCAGCTTTTTATACAACATAATATAAAAAATCAACCTATCAAAACAATTTTAAAAATAATTCTAAATCAGCTTTATTTCTTTACTGGCATTAAAAAAAGATATTACTAATATGCGTATTTCTGAAGTGATCCCATAAAGTTAGATGGTTTTAAAATTATAATGATAAGAACTAAGTTCGATATTCAATTAGGCTTAGTCCTTTTAGTTTAAGTTTAATGCATTTGTGACGTAAACCGTAAACTTACCCTAAAAAGACACAAGCCAAAACTAGAGATTTCTGTCATCATTGTTTTAGATGGAGGAAATCATGAAATGATCAAAATTCACAGAAACACAAATTGTAAACATTTTAAAATTAGCAGAAAAAGGCGTTAAAGTTACCGATATCTGCCGAGAGCACGGCATTAGTAGTGCTACGTATTATCAAAGGTAAAGTAAATATGGAGGCTTAGAAGCCTCTGATTTGAAGCGATTACGGGAAATTGAAGCCGAAAATACCAAGCTCAAAAAAATGTATGCTGAGTTAGCTTTAGAAAATGCGGCAATTAAGGATTTATTGGAAAAGCTGTAACGCCGGAACGATGCAGAGAAGCGACTCAACACTTGATATATCAAGGATTACTTTCGATAGCTAAGGCTTGTCGATTGACAGGACTTTCTCATCGCAGTTGGTACCGGCCTGATCCGAAACAAAACCGTCTAAAGCGTGATCAGCTTATAGTGGATGCGCTTAATGCAATTATTCAGGATCCCACACGGTCTCGTTGGGGAGTTTGAAAGTGTTTTCACCGATTAAAACTCGATGGCAATTTATGGAATTTTAAATGCGTGTGGCGTATTTACCGCGCAATGAATTTAAATCAAAAAAACGTACTAAAAAACAGTTACTAGAGCGTAATCCTGAACCTTTAGCTGTACCTACCTGCAAAGGCTAATTATAGTTAGTCATTCGATTTTATGAGTGATGCACTCTATAGCGGTACCCGCTTTAGAGTTTTGAATATTATTAATGAAGGTACACGAGAAGCTTTAGATATTGTAGTTGATACCTCACTACCGGCCACTGAAATTGTGAAAGTTTTAGAACAACTTAAAGAAGAAAGACCTCACGAATCATTGGGTAACATCTTCTCTAATGAATTTAAAAACAATCACTCCATGAAGTCTCTAGTTATGAACTGTATACTTTTCACATGATGATAAGCTTGTGAAAAATTAAAATAAAAAAGTAAACTTGCCACATATTGCAATCCCTAAGACAATTAATAAATTGCTAGCCTTAAGATAAAATTTGAAATGGCATCATATCTTTGCCAATACGGATCATACATATTCATAAATAAGCCCGATCGTTCAATACAAAACAATATTAGATAAGCTATAGCTACACCTTTAAGCAACCATAGGTTTCGCTCAGATCCTCTAAATGCAATATAAAGAAAAAATCCATACAAGTAAAATACAATAAAATTTAATCTTTCTGATAATAAAGGCAAACCTATTAAACTAAGATAACAAACCGAAGTAAAAACTATAACATTTTTCCAAATACAATCTATGTACTTCCAACGAAGTATAACTATACACAAAATAAATGCTTCCAAAACAGCAAATCTCTTAGATGCTATTGCTAATTCGCCTATTGTACTTAAATAATAATTCAATTTATGTACTCCTGGAAAAGAGATTCCCAAGGAAGCGATATATAAGACTATATCTATAAACAAAAAACGAAAAATTAAAAAAAATAAAAATGAAACAATAATAAGATTTCTTCTTAAATTAGCCTTAAATAAATACTTATAAATAAAAATAAAAGGGATAATAGTAATATGGAAAATACCAGAAATAGCAACTAACAAAATAAAATTAATCATTCTCTTACTTGTTAGTGCATAAAGCCCAATAACAACTGATAAAGCCTGTCTCTGTAAATAACCAAAAACAGTTACCAATGAGAACAATATGATTAATCCCAGTACCAAAGCTCGATCTTCTTTTTCAATAAAAAGAAAGAGCTTACTTTCTATCCAGATTATTAATAATATTAAACATAAAGCAACATTAAATAGACTTAAATATATAGGATTTGAAAACTCCCCCAAAATCCTGCCTTGAAGCAAATAAACAACAGGCCAACCTACTTCTACTCCATCCCCAAAACTGGTTAATTCATAATAATTACCTGAAAGTAATGATTGATATACTAAATAATAATGAGACAAATCATGATTAAGCTCATCAATATAACTCCTAGAACCTATAATTATTAATAAAGATATCAACGCAAGAGTTGCTAAAACTCTTCTCAAAAAAGGTTGAATAATCTTTGATAAAGTAATTAAAGCAAATATTGTTAAGAAAAAAGCGCCCAAGGGGAATATTAATATCAAAATAGATGCTACACAAGCATAAACACACAAAGTCAAAGTATTATTCTTGTTATCTAGTCTCACAATCCACCACTCACTTTCTATAAATTCTTTTTAATGTTACAGTTTCGCTTTTACGTTGTCCCCAGAGTATTGATGCTTTATTACTCATTAACTTTAATTCATCAAAATCAATATTAAACAAACTCTGTTTTAAGCCCTCCAAATCATCCTTAACGACTAATCCTGTTTTATATAACTCTACCTTATTTCCTGGACTAGTACCTTTAGTAGTCAACATAGGTCGCCCTAAAAATAAATGCTCCCAATATTTATTTGGAGCTGCATACTTATGGTTTCTATTAGACAAATAATATAAGCCGACAATAATATGACTATTACTCATAATGTCTAACGCGGAATAATAATCAACAGGACCATGATATTTAATATTATTAAATTTACTCTGATATGTTTCTACTAACTCTCTCAACACCCCATCACCCGCTATATCTAACTGTAGATATTCCGATTGCGATACCATTTCTAGTAAATGCTCTAGTCCTCTATGTTCTTTTTCTAAAATTCCAACATAACTAAGTTTCAATATTCCGTTATATTCAGGAAAACTAGAAGATGGATAATCCACTCTGGGAATATTTTCAACAACCAAAGTATTTTTCGTAGCTTCTTTTTTTATCCCTAACTGTTCATAACGACACTCGTCAGCAACAATAAGAGTATCTACACTTTTTGAAAAAAAGCGTTCTAAAGCATCAAATACCCTCTTTGCTATTCCATTTATATTTCGAGAGTCACTATATTTATCATAGATATCATAAACTATTTTTTTTCTAAATATTTTCCCTATTAGCCATGCAGGGATGATGGTATCAAAATCTACAGCATGAATAAGTGTATATTCATTTCTATACTTAAAAAGGATAACTAATAAAAATAGATTCCATTGAATTAAATTGAAAATATTTTTAAAACCACCGCCTAACTTTGCTGGCTTTTTATATAATTTATAATTTTTTTTGAGATCTTTTTGATAGTTTTCTCTATCCCAACCAATAACACTGTACTTTGCTTTCACTTTATCCAGTGCATCTAAATACTTGTTTAATCTACTATCTGTATAAGGATGCTGGCTACGTAAGAATATAACTTTATGCATCTTGAAATTCCGATATTAATATTTCTTTTATTCTTTTACTCGCCATACCATCGCCATAAGGATTATGAGCAAATGCCATATTATTATAGGCCTCTTTATCTTTAAGTAATATCCTCATTTCTTGTACAATTTTATCCTTATCTGTTCCGACTAGCTTAACAGTACCGGCATCTACAGCTTCAGGTCTTTCAGTAGCATCTCTCATGACTAAGACTGGTTTGCCCAAAGATGGTGCTTCTTCCTGTATTCCTCCAGAATCTGTAAGAATAATATAAGCTCGATTCATTAAATAAACAAAAGGGAGATAATCTAACGGCTCAATAAGGTGAATATTCTTTTGTCCTTTTAAAATACGATTGGCAGGCTCACGCACATTGGGGTTCAAATGAAGTGGATAAACTATTTCAACATCTGAGTACTCTGTAGCTACATCCACTAAGGCCCGACAAATATTTTCAAAACCTTTCCCAAAACTCTCTCGACGATGTCCTGTAACTAAAATTAGATGCTTACGGCTATCTAGGTAAGAAAACTGATGGTTAAGTTGCTCTTGTAACGTCACATTACTCTCTAATTTTTCTACCACATCTAAAAGTGCATCAATCACAGTATTTCCCGTAATAAAAATACACTCTTCCTTAATCGACTCATTAAGAAGATTCTGGGCAGAACTTTTAGTCGGGGCGAAATGCAACTGAGTAATAGCTCCTGTTAGTTTACGATTCCCTTCCTCGGGCCAGGGGGAATAAATATTGCCTGTTCTTAACCCGGCCTCCACATGGGCAACTGGAATTTGTTGGTAATAAGCAGCCAAACTCGCCGCAAAAGTAGTTGCTGTATCACCATGCACTAAAATAATATCAGGCTGATATTCTAACAAAACAACTTTTAAAGCCTCTAAAATCCGAACCGTTATATCTGTTAAATCCTGCTTCTCTTTCATGATATCCAAATCATAGTCAGGAATCAGGTCAAATAATTTCAAAACCTGATCTAACATTTCTCTATGTTGCCCTGTAACACAAACTCTAGATTCAAACCTATCATCTTTAGCTAACTCTAAAGCTAGCGGGGCCATTTTAATTGCTTCGGGGCGAGTCCCAAATATACAAAGAGTTTTCAATTTTAACCTCCGAACGATACTTCATAATAAAAATATGGTATTTTAAACTTATTCTACCCGAAGCAACATAATAAATGCCTTTTATTTCAAAAATATGAATAACTATAAACAAAAGATTATCCTAGTCGGAACCACTTCATCCATGATGCTCCAATTCAGGCAAGATCTCATCAAGTTGCTGATTCAGGAAAATTGGAATGTCTACACTTTTATTTGTGAATACAATTCAGAAGAGTTAGAAAGTCTAAAAGAAATTGGTGCTACTCCCGTTACATATCATATGAGTCGTGGCGGACTGAATCCTTTTGCAGATCTAAAAGCGATTAAAGAACTGACAAAAAAAATTAAAGAGATTCAGCCTAATATCGTTTTCTCCTTTTTTGCTAAACCGATTGTTTATGGAACATTAGCCGCCAGATTGGCAAAAGTGCCAAAAGTTATTGGGATGCTAGAAGGATTAGGTTACACCTTTACAGACCAACCCAATGGTATCTCCCTTAAAGCAAAGATTGTGCGTTCCATCCAAGTATTCTTATATAAAATAGCTCTACCTAAATTAGATGATCTGATTTTTCTTAATCATGATGACCCTAAAGATCTATTAGAAAAATACTCTATTAAGGCAAAAAAAGTACATATTCTTGGTGGGATAGGTTTAAACCTTGAGCAATACCCTTACTCTACAGCCCCTACAAACCCTATTCACTTCCTCTTTATCGGCAGATTACTAAAAGAGAAAGGGATATTTGAGCTAGCTGAAGCTGCTAAGATAGTAAAGGAGCAATATCCTCAATGCGTAATTACGGTTTTAGGCGCTATTGATCCTGAAAATATGGGGGCGTTAAAGCAGGAACAACTTGATAAGTTAATTGAAGAAAAGATTTTTAACTATCCTGGATATGTTAATAACGTTCAAGAATGGATCAAAAATTGCAGTGTATTCATACTCCCCTCCTACCGAGAAGGTATTCCTCGCAGTACACAAGAAGCAATGGCGATTGGTCGACCTGTTATTACAACAGATGTGCCCGGATGCAGAGAGACAGTTATTGATGGTGTTAATGGTTTTTTAATTCCAAAATGGAATACAAAAGCGTTAGCTGAGAGAATGATTTATTTCATCGAAAATCCAGATCAAGTGAACGTCATGGGTGAAGAAAGTTATAAAATAGCTGTGGAGAAATTTGATGTTATTAAAGTCAATCAAAAGCTAGCTAAAATTCTTGATATTTAAGAGCAGAATAATTCTTTACTTTTAAATACCCTATACTAAACCCTTTAATTAAAACAGAATATTGCCGGCAATAATGGAACCCGGCATTGTATTGGCTACTCGTTTTGATATTCCCTAAGATCTATTGCAGGATCAGGAGCTAACTCTATCCTCTCAATTCGTTTAGAGAATCCAAAATCATCAGGATCATTTTGACAATCAAATAAATCATAACTTGAGGATAGATGTTTATTGGCTATACCCATCCACGTTCCAAGTCCATTTGTAAAATTTAATCCCGATTTAAATGATTGACACTCTTTTCTCTCATCAGCATCACTAGATGTCATAAAGAGTGGGATATCATAATGAAGCTTACTCGCCCGATTATTATTAAAATAGAGTACGCCATTAATTTCCCGATGTGCTTGCCCATGATCAGCAAAATAAAGCATCGAGTAGGTTGCCCCTTTTTCTTGATACTCCTTATTCATAAATATGTTAATTTGTTGTAACAGGTTATCTGTTTTATAAATAGAGGAGATATAACAACTTAAATATGAGTAATAAATATCATTGACATCCATAATCTTATGGTAATCCTCTATACGATCACACGCATTAGGGTGTGAGCCGTAGAGATGTAATACGATTAACTTTTTCTGGAAAGGATTTCTTTTAACGATACGCTCCAATTCATCTAGCAACTCAAAATCACTACTATTTTTTGTATAATAATCTCCATATTTTAAAAAATAGGTGTGATCATTTGATTTAGCTAAGGCTGATACAGGAGTATCATGGGTTCCAAAGTACCCTTGATTAGAGAGCCAATAGGTCTTTATCCCTGCACTTTTTACTAAATCGACCAAAGTATAGCTATAATCTGCATCCCAATTCTTCTTCTCATTAAAGGTGAGCATCGCTTTTAATGAGGGGACTGTAGACGTTCCTCCGGCGGTTAAACCATCCACTAATATTCCATTAGCACTACTCATAAATGGAGTGTTTTCGATAGGATAACCATAAGCATGATGGTAATCTTTACGAGCACTCTCCCCTATTACTAAAATGTAGTTATCATAATGAGAATTAACTAATTGGCTCTCCCCCCATTTGCTCTCCTTTCTGAAGGCCTCCATCTTTTGATATTCTTCATACAATCGCTCAAAAGACTTTTTGATCTGTTTAGGGAATATCGCCGGCGCTTGAGATGCCATCATCAATAATAATGCTACAAAAAGGAATGTTTGATTTCGGTAGAATCGCAAATCCAATCGTTTAATGAGATAGCGGAAAGCTATTAATACAACAATCACTAAAAGCGAATAGAGATAGTTAACATAGGGAATCTGATGAATAAATTCACCGGCCTCCAGAGGGTCAGTTGAAATACCGGCAATCAGAAAGTCATAGTTAAAGGCCCCATACGTCATCCCTACTGGTAGATAAAGCGCATAAACCAATGTCATTGGAAATATGACTAACCAAAACAGCTTTCTCGAAGAACTACAAAAAACAATAAAGAAAACTAATAAGATCACATGCCGAAATCCTCTCGGAGCGGCTACTCCTTTCAACATCAAATAACTAATTAAATATGCCAAACAGAGGACGAATAATGCCGACAATCCTAAAACAGTTTTCTTTTTCATACCGTTACACACTTATACCCATTTTTAATAACGCATTATTATATAGCTAAAATAAATATTATGCTTAACTTTATGATTGATAAAACAAAAGAGTACCTGAGAATATTGGTCATTTAATAATAGGTATCTCACCAAATCATTATGAATGAGAAAGATTTTAAAATATTAGTGGAGATCGAGAAGAGCCGGAGTATTACTGCTGTAGCGGAAGCACTCTATATGACGCAACCGGCGCTGACTTATCGTATCCAGCAGATTGAGCAGAAGCTCAATGCGAAGCTCTTTAATCGTGGGCGTACCGGCATTCACCCGACGGTGGAAGGGCTAATTGCGATACAAGAGGCACATCATATGCTTCATCAGTTAGAACAGTTGCGCTTAAAGTTGACGCAGATCCACTCTAAGATCCATGGCACCATTCGGCTTGGTGTGGCTTCTACCTTTGGGGAATATAATATATTTAGAATAGGGGCTGTTGAACATTCATAACTTCAGCCAAATATAGGTATAAGCTAAAGCAATGTTGTTCTCATAATGTTGTTTTAGCTTGTCATATCTTGTTGCTACACCTCTAAAATGTTTTAGCCTTGCAAATGCATTCTCCACTAAATGCCGAGCTTTATAAATATGCCAGTCCCTATGATTATTGTTCGTAAGAGCATTCCTCTTTTTAGGAATAATAGCTTTAGCTCCTTGATTTATAATCTCTTCTCTAAAACTTGCAGAATCATAGCTTTTATTTGCATTAACGTAATCTGTCGTATTTAAATGAACCCTACTCAGTAACTCTGGAGCGACCTTGATATCGTGGGTCGTTCCATCTGTTACGATAAATTCATAGGGATTACCACAAGCATCTACGATCATATGAATTTTTAAACTATTTCCACCAACATTTTTTGATATTGCTTGAGGATTATCTGTGGCTGTTCCCGTGCTATGCTGATGAGCTCTAATATGAGTTCCATCTATAAACAGCCATTCATAATCAACATATTGTGATATTTTTTTAAATAATTTCAAGAGATTGTTGTTTTTAGACCAACGACTAAAAATCTTAAAAATCGTATTAGGTCGTCCAAATTTTTCAGGAATATCCCTCCAAGGAATACCTGTTCTCATTCTAAATAGAATACCTTTAACGATATTTCTTAAATTTGGTTTGTCATAAATATTTAAATCTAGGAGAATAGGTTTTAGTTTCAGCCATAGTTTATCTGTAAGCATGGTTCGAGACATAGCGAGTGGTAGGTTTTGTTTGACGATAATATTCTACCGCTCGCTTTTTTTATTTTGAACTACAATGTTCAACAGCCTCTACTTAATACCCATTATCAATATCGAATAAACTAATTTTATAGCCTCCAATACCTATAAAAACTACATCTATGATATTATTCGTAACAGTTTATTCATGATTTAATACAATAAGGCGAAAGTAGAAAATTCTGTTATGACAGTCCCAATACAAAGCAATCAAACAACACAATCCTTTTGGTCTGGATATGGTTTTATCTGGTTTATCCTTCCTTTTATAGCACTCCCTTTAGTCACGAGAGGAATAAGTATTCTCTCTAGCCTATCACTCTTAATTGCGCTAATTCTACTCGTCAAAAATTATCATTTTGTTACCGGAGAGATTGTAAAAAACAGATATCTATATCTCTTTTTAGCGCTCTTTATACCAGTATTAATCTCCCTCATCGATGCCTTAACACCGGCATTAACAGTGCAGACACTGTGGCGGATGATTCGCTTTGCAGGGTACGCTGTTATTGCCCTCTTTGTCTTTCGAAGTGAAACAGTAAAAAACAGATTTACGACAATACTCTTTTGGATATTAATGCTCTACTGCCTAGATGCGATTTGCCAATGGGCTTTTGACTATAATATTTATGGTTATAATCCAGTAAATAATGCTTGGCATAGTCGTGTACGTGGTGTTTTCGGCGATCGTTATGATTTAAGCTTCTTTTTAGCAACCTTATCTCCACTAGTCTTCTTCTACCTGTTTGATAAAGTAAAAGCGGGGCGTATTATATATTGGTACCTTACCCCTCTATTTCTCTTTATCTTTATTTTCACCATCGTTATTGGCGGAGCAAGAACAGCGCTAATATCTCTTATAGTCTCCTTATTATTATCTACTTGCTATGTCTTCCACCAAAGGAAAATAAGGCACTATAAGCTATTTGCAATCAGTTTAATTATTTTTATTGGAATAATGCTACTCATAACATCTCAACTAGATGTTGTTACAATACGTTATACTAATACGGTACAAGCGGGTAGTTTAAATCAATTAACATCCAATAGGATTAATCTTTGGAATGTTGCTTGGTCTGAACTCCCTAACTATTGGGTTAATGGCGTAGGTGCTAGAGGATTTGATGCGTTATATCAGACATATCCTGAATCTTATAAGATTTTTGAATATATGAACCACCCGCATCTACAAGGGTTAGAAGTATTAATCGAGACTGGAATCATCGGCTTTATTCCCTATCTGAGTGTTTGCCTCTATCTCTTAATTAGCTTCTTTAGATCGAAAAAGACAAATCCTTGGTTACTCATTGCCCTATTAACAATGATGCCAATTAACTCTTATGCAGGAACCTATGAAGGTAATTGGTTACCGATGATCTTTATTTCTCTCGCTATTGCTACAGCTTTTTCTACTTCACATATAAATAACGACAAAGGCAAAAATAGTATCTAATATGGAACATCTCATTACAGTTATCATCCCCATGTTTAATGAATCTCATAATATTGAAAAATGTATGGATATTCTTAGATCCCAAACAAAGCAAAATTTCACGGCGATCTTTATCGATGATGGCTCTACAGATAATACGGTAGAACTTCTAAAAAACAGTCTAGAACAAAACCCTGCTAAATTTCAGTATGAGATACTACAACAGAGTAATCAGGGCGCGGCACAGGCAAGAGAAACAGGTATTCATGCATGCCAAACAGAATACATTCTTATTTTAGATTGCGATGATCGAATTTCTCCTGATGCAATAGAATTGCACCAGCAATCTATTGCCCAATATCATCCCGACATCGTAATGCCTAAAGTTAAAGTGCAAAACAAAGATCTCTCTTACCGTGACTTTCAATTTTTTGATGATCAAGTAAGTCATGATGGTATGACCTGTTTAGAGCATTCTCTTAATCGTTGGGAAGCACACGGTTGGGTCTGTGCAAAAAAAAGCATTTTCATTAAAAGCTATGAAATTTATCGGCAATATAATCCTAACGATGAAAACTATATGAATAACGATGAAGTATTAGCTAGACTGCACTTCTATAATGCACAACAAGTTATTAAGAATAATGCTATTTACTATTATGAAAACAATGAAAACTCTACAACCAAACGCATTAATCCTAACCGCTATTTAATGGCAAAAAATGTAATGATTCTCTATGAACTGTTTGGAAAAAATTTCGGCAGAATTTCCATAAAAACTCAAGAGGAATATATCAATGTTCTCTGGAGCTTGATTAATTATCTTAAAAAAAATAGAAGCAAACTTCCTAATGCACCATTATGGATTGCGCAGATTAAGGATATGTATTCATTCATAAAACCAGATTTAAAAGAGTTTAAACTTTCATCCTTTAAAATTTGGTCAAGATTTTGGTTATCGAGAATATTTATGCTTTTTCTATAAAGAAAAGTGAATAAATAGAGCTTGCACTACTCTAATAGCATACTTACTTAGTAAGAATTATTCTTATCTTATCTTTAAAATTATTAGAGTAGTCTTCTGTTTTAAATTGATTGACACTCTTTTGAATATCTTCTTGTGCTGGAAGAGGTAACTCCCCATTTAAAATTCGCTGTAAATATTCTACTATTTTATCTTCCTCATCCATGGGATAGAGCCAGCCATTAATATCATGCTGAATTAACTCTGAAGGTCCTACGGGACAATCAGTAGAAAGTACAGGAATACCTCGCATCATTGCTTCAACAATGACAAGCCCAAACCCTTCCCTGGTTGAGTTCAAAAGCAAAATTCCAGCTTCCGTTATTTTATTCCAAGCATTCTCCTGCCAACCATGAAAAGTAACCTGCTTATCTAACTGCAGATTAATTATATACTCTTGGAATTCTTGATCGCCTGTAGCATTACCAGTAGATCCATAAATATCTAAGTGCCAATCACCATTTAAAGACTTTAGTTGCTGTAATAACGAATCTACACGCTTAATTTTAGTGATCCTACCAACATAGATAAACCTTTTTGGATTTCGCTTTACAAGATCTGCTGTATCAATCGGGTTATATACTAATGCCGTATTTGTAACGCCGTACTCTTGTTCAAGCTCTTTTTGCATACCTTTACTAATCAACAGATGTCCATTAAAAAGGGTGATCCTAGATTTAACCTGCTTTGCGATATGTTTAGGACTACCTGTCAGCGAAATATGCACCCATGAAATAAGAGGTATATTTGTCATCTTCTTAAACTTTCTTAAGAAACGATAGTTTCTAAGAAACTGCCTAGACAGATCCATTGTAATTAAGGCATCAATTCTATCTCTTTCCATTATCTTAAAAAGCTGGTAGCCACAACATTTGACATATCCCTTACGTATTAACCTCCCAAATACCTTTGGTAACTTATTCTCAAAAAAAGCAATCGGTTCAGGTAAGGGTAAAATAGTTAAATGTGTAAATTCTTTAGCAAAATGATAATAACCGAGAGGATATAATCCGTAAAAGTAGAGTTCAACATCCTGTTTAGGCATCTCTCTTGCTACAATTTCCAAGACTTTCTCTAGCCCTCCCGGACCATCATGGCGGTTTCTTAAAAGAATACCAATTTTCAATTTCCGCTGACTCTGATCCATACAAATACGCGCCTGAAAAGCCCAAAATAATTAATAACAATTTAGTTGTAAGTTTATCATAGATGGGGGAGTTTGAGGCTATAGATCGTGTAATCTAAAACGTATTTATAATGTACTCCTAAATAAAAAATCACTTTTCCTTGAAAAATTTTTCATAATCAACTATTTGATCTTTAACTATCACTTTTCTTGAATATGGTTGAATCACACTATTTGCTAAGTCGCACCCTTTTTTCTTGGATGTTTCTAAGTCATGAAGTGTAAGAAATGTATCTAAAAAACAGGTACTGTCAATACTAGTATCACTATTTCTCTTGAGGTTACTTATTTTATCAGAGCTAAAATACCCATCCTTTAACCAGAAAAAAAGAGGTATATTATAATTGGACTTTGTTGGTCCGCCGTATGGGGAGCTCTCAATATCAAAAATTGAAATTCCATGATCAGAAATAAATGATAAAGATGATCTTCCTTCTACTTTACTCAATCCTTCGATAATAAGATCTACAGCATAATCTGTAACCAATATTGAATTATCATATGAGTTTTCTAATAACTGCTTTTCCTCTAACTTAGGCCCCGAATAACGAGTATCTAAATATGAAGGTGTAAATTTATTAAAGCGATCATCATATCGCTCATGAAAATTATAATGACTACCTATCAACTTGAAAACTATTAATTTTTTCTCTTCAGGCTCTTTTAAAATCTTTAATACATCATATGCACCCGCTATATCCTCTAGACTATCTAAAGATAGATCACCTTTAAGATAGATATCAGCTTCAGCAACCAACTGATTAATAGCATTATCACCGATATGAATTTTATTCAGATAAGTTACATAATAAGTTTTATAACCAGCTTCTTTAAAGGCAGATATTAGTGATTTTTCTGGAAAGACTTTGCTATTTGTTTCTCCAAAACTTCGGGTAAGTATTACAGGGGTAGATAATAATGTATATGCAGCATTAGAGATTACGTCACTATAGGTGATGATTTCTCTCTGATCTAAATGCGGTGTTGTATTCCTGTGATAACCATTAATCCCAAGCCTATCGCCTCTTGTCGTTTCTCCTAAGACTAATACAACCGTATCTTTCTGGTTGTACTTTGAAGTCGCATCCCATTTAAAGTTTTCTTTTTCTAAAATTCGATCTCTATTTTCATCAATTAAATTTACTGTACTTTCAAGACCTGAGTATATTTTATAAAAAATAAAATTATGGGAAACACCTAAAAGAACAAAAGAACACAAAGAAACAACAATGAATAATTTAGAGTATTGACTATGGATCTTACGATTAAAATAAAAAGAGAGGCAGACTAAAAATAATAAAGTAACTGATAAAACTTCATTTTTACTATTAATATTCTGTGCTGTAGCCCAGACCTCCCCTGGATTACTATCTAAACTAATAGCATATAAATCTGGAAGAATATCAAAAAAATGAAATCCCATTATTTTCAGCACGTGAAAATCTATTAAGAAAAATATTGAAATAAAAATCCAGATTCCGAATATGAAGTATCGATAACCTCGTACAAATATTCCTAAAGAAAAAGGCACTAATAGTAATTTATTTATAAGAGATATATCCCCTACTTTATTAAATAAAACAAAAGATATTACATAAACTACTATAAATAAAGATACTCTAAACAAATTCATAATTAGTGACATTTAAACCTAAATAGAAATTAAAGTGTTTATTATGCCTTATTCTGTTAACTCTACGAAGAAAAATTATGTCTAAAATCAAAAAGTATCTTCAGCACCATTCTATTTTATTAGGATCATATTTTTTTAGTTTCCGCTGACTTTGATCCATACAAATACGCGCCCGAAAAGCCCAAAATAATTAATAACAATTAAGTTGTAAGTTTATCATAGATGAAGTGGGGCGAGAGGGGGTTTAAAAGAAAGTAATCAAATCAATACTAATAGACTAAAATAATAAATTTAAAAGCAATGCTCCCTACATAAAATGGCATAATAATAAAATTATTATTGCTAAAACAAGACATCTTTTTCAAAAAAACTATGAAAAATATCTTAATCACCGGCGGTGCCGGATTTATCGGCTCGGCATTAGTCCGTTTTCTAATTAATGAAACAGATCATAATGTCTGTAATGTTGATAAGTTGACCTATGCCGGCAATTTAGAATCTTTAACCCCCATTGAGAAAGATCCCCGCTATCAATTTCATAAAGTGGATATCTGCGATGCAGAAAAACTTGAAGAGGTATTTACCACTTTTCAACCTGATTTGGTGATGCACCTAGCAGCAGAATCCCATGTGGATCGCTCGATTGATGGTCCGGCAGATTTTATTCAAACCAATATTGTGGGTACTTATACACTTTTAGAAGTGGCTCGTAAATATTGGCAGTCTTTACCGCTTAAGAAGCAGGAAACATTCCGCCTTCATCATATCTCTACTGATGAAGTTTATGGTGATTTAGCCGGCACAGATGATTTATTTACAGAAACAACATCTTATGCCCCAAGCTCACCATACTCAGCAAGTAAGGCAAGTTCTGATCATTTAGTGCGCGCTTGGAATCGTACTTTTGGATTACCGACGATTATTACCAATTGTTCTAATAATTACGGCCCTTACCATTTTCCTGAGAAACTCATTCCGCTTGTGATCCTTAATGCATTAGAGGAAAAGCCCCTTCCGATTTATGGTGATGGGCAACAGATTCGTGACTGGCTCTATGTTAAAGATCATGCTCGTGCGCTCTACAAAGTGGTAACAGAAGGTAAGATTGGGGAAACCTATAATATTGGCGGGCATAATGAAAAGACCAATCTAGAAGTGGTGCAAACCATCTGTAATATTTTGGATACCTTACAACCGAGAGAAGATGGGCAAAAATATGCAGAGCTTATTACTTTCGTCAAAGATCGCCCGGGACATGATCTCCGTTACGCCATTGATGCTAGCAAGATCGAGTCAGAACTAGGCTGGAAGCCAAAAGAGACTTTTGAAACGGGAATCCAAAAAACGGTAGAGTGGTATCTTAATAATTTAGAGTGGTGCCATAATGTACAAGATGGTAGCTATCAACGTGAACGATTAGGAGCAACAGAGTAATGGTACAAACAAAAGGAATTATCCTTGCCGGCGGTTCTGGCACGCGTCTTTACCCTATTACTAAAGGAGTATCTAAACAACTTTTACCGATCTACGATAAACCGATGATCTACTATCCGCTTTCAGTTTTGATGTTGGCTGGCATTCGTGAAGTCCTCATTATCAGCACGCCAGAAGATATTAGCGGTTATCAACGTCTATTAGATGATGGCTCCCAATTTGGGATCTCTATTGAATATGCTATTCAACCAAGCCCTGATGGTTTAGCCCAAGCCTTTATTATTGGAAAAGAGTTTATTGGCGATAGTAATGTCTGCTTAGTTTTAGGCGATAATATCTTCTATGGTCAAGGGTTTACACCTATGCTCAAGCAAGCAGTCAGTCGCACTAAAGGGGCAACTGTTTTTGGTTACCAAGTCAAAGACCCAGAGCGCTTTGGTGTTGTAGAATTTAATGAGCAATATCAGGCGATTTCCTTAGAAGAGAAGCCAGAAAACCCTAAGTCAAACTTTGCGGTAACAGGCCTCTACTTCTACGATAATGATGTAATTGAAATCGCTAAAAATGTAAAACCATCTCACCGTGGGGAGTTGGAAATTACATCCGTAAACCAAGCTTACCTTGATCGTGGCGATCTTAATGTTGAACTAATGGGGAGAGGTTTTGCTTGGCTCGATACCGGCACTCATGAAAGTCTCTTAGAAGCCGGCATGTTTGTGGAAACTATCGAGAAACGCCAAGGTTACAAAATCGCATGCTTGGAAGAGATCGCCTTTAACAATGGGTGGCTAACAGCGGAAGATCTATTAGCAATTGGGGAAAGCATGAATAAGAATGCTTATGGTCAATATCTAATTTCATTGGTGAAGAATAATGTCTCTCATTAATTTAATAGAATTTCCTATTCTAGGCGATGAGCGTGGTTCATTAATCTCATTGGAAGCAACAAAGAACATTCCATTTGAGATTAAACGTGTTTATTACATATTTGGAGCGAATGACCAACCAAGAGGATTCCATGCCCACAAAAAATTACAACAGTGTGCCATTGCACTATCTGGGAAATGTCTAGTCGTTATGGATAATGGTTATAAAAAAGAAAATGTATGGCTCGATACCCCTAATAAGGGATTATTAATAAAAAATGAATGGCATGAAATGCATGACTTTTCATCGGATTGTGTTCTGTTAGTTTTAGCGAGCGAGCATTATGATGAATCAGATTATATCCGAAAGTATGATGATTTTATTAAAAATACTTACCTCAAGCTTGTACCTTATACTAGAGAGTTTTTGGATAAATCTAGAATATGGTTTGAAAGTGACGAGCTACGAGAACTAACAATGACGCCTTCCTTTACAAAAGAACAACAAGAAACTTTTTACCAAAAACTCCCTTATAGAACAGATTACTTAATTTATGGTATCGCTTATAATAAATTCCCAATCGGAGCATGTGGTTTAAAGAATATAACCGAAACTGAAGCTGAACTATGGCTTTATATAGGTGAAAATAAGTTTCAGTCACAAAAACTAGGACCTCTTATTTTGAACAGATTAGAGTTAATCGCTAAAGAAAAAAATATTCATAGGCTTTATTTAAACGTTTGGGAACACAATCTACGAGCTGTTAATTTGTATGAAAAACATGGTTTCAAAAATGTTGATCATATAGATAATTACTGGGTTATGGAAAAAAACATATGTCAATAAAAATTGAAAGATACTCTCATGAAAATAAACACCTATGGAATGAATTTCTTTCTAATTGTAAAAATAATCATTTCATATTCAACCGTGACTTCATGGAGTATCACTCTGACTTATTTAAAGATTACTCTCTCATTATTCGAGATCATAAAGATAAAGTTATAGCTTTACTTCCAGCAAATATAGAAAACAATATTCTTTATAGTCATCAAGGGCTTACTTTTGGCGGATTTTTGGTAAATTCTAAAATGTCAGCGAAAACAATGCTACAGATTTTTGAAGCAGTAATCTTATTTTTAAAAGAAAATAATATAGTAAAGATAATATATAAGTGTATTCCCTATATTTACTCTACCTTACCGAGTCAAGAAGATTTATATGCTTTATTTAGAGTAAATGCAAAGTTATATCGTCGAGATATTAGCTCAACTATTGATTTAAATAATATTATTTCCTATAGCAAAGGTAGAAAATGGGGGATTAATAGAGCAAAGAAAAAAAATAATATCAATATTTTACCATGTACTAAAGCAAGTGATGTATGGCAATTGATTGAAGGTGTTCTACAAGAACAACATCAAGCAAAGCCAACACACTCAAAAAATGAAATTGATTTACTACAAGAACGTTTTCCTAATAATATCAAAGCCTATAAAGCATGTATTGATAAAGATATTGTTGCTGCCGCTGTATTATTCGAAACAGCTGTTGTATCACATACACAATATTTGGCGGTTAATAATATAGGTAGAGAGTTTTCTGCATTAGATTACTTAATTTCAGAAATAATCACAGATAGAAAAGGCAAGACAAAATATTTTGATTTTGGAATTTCAAATGAAAATTCGGGTCAATACCTTAATGAAGGGCTTATCAACCAGAAAGAGGGGTTTGGAGCCCGAGCAATCACCCACGATTTTTATGAAATAGAGATATAAAAATGACAATCCCATTTTTAGATTTAAAAAATATTAATGCTCAATATCGTGATCAGCTTATTGAAGCATGTACTCGTGTTATTGATTCAGGCTGGTATATCACCGGTAGTGAGTTAACCGAGTTTGAAAAGAGCTTTGCACAATATTGTGGTACTCAATATGCCATCGGTGTCGCAAATGGACTTGATGCCTTAACACTAACATTAAGGGCTTGGAAAGAATTAGGTCTATTAAAAGATGAGGATGAAGTAATTGTTCCGGCGAACACCTATATTGCCAGTATTCTTGCAATTACAGAAAACAACTTAATACCTGTTTTAGTCGAGCCTGAGCTGACTACCTGCAATTTGGACCCTACCAAAATAGAGGAAGCAGTTACTGATAAAACCCGTGCTATTCTCCCCGTCCATCTTTATGGCTTATTAGCAGATATGCCCAAAATTATGGCTATTGCAGAAAAATATAACCTTTTAGTACTTGAAGATGCCGCTCAAGCACACGGCGCTTCTATCAATGGTAAGAAAGCTGGAAATTGGGGAGATGCAACAGGATTCAGTTTTTATCCTGGGAAAAACCTGGGCGCATTAGGTGATGCCGGTGCTGTGACAACGAATGACCCAAAACTTGCGGAAATGCTCAGGGCTTTACGTAACTATGGTTCCCATGAAAAATATAAAAATCTCACACCTGGTGTTAATAGCCGATTAGATGAAATCCAAGCGACAATGCTAAGTGTGAAGCTCCCCTACTTAGATCAAGAGATTAAACATCGCCGAGAAATTGCAAAACTCTATCTCGCAGGCATTGATAATCCCCATATCAAATTACCATTACCGAAAGAGATTGATGCGACTACTTATGAACAGCACGTCTGGCATCTTTTTGTTATTCGTACAGATAAACGTGCAGAATTACAGAAACATCTTGCCGACAATGGTATACAGACATTAATTCACTATCCAATCCCGCCTCATAAACAGCAAGCCTATAAAGAATGGAATGATCTCAACTTTCCTATTACGGAAGAGATCCATAAAACCATTTTGAGTTTACCAATGGGGCCTACTCAGTCCTTGGAAGAGACGCAAAAAGTTATTAAAATTTGCAACTCCTTTTAACCTTTGAAAAGTATGGAAAATGATTGAAAAACACCCCTTAGTCTCTGTCATCATCCCTTGTTATAACCATGAAAAGTTTGTACAAGATTGCATACAAAGCATTATTGATCAAGATTATCAAAATATAGAATTAATCATCATTGATGATGGCTCTAAAGACAGCTCTGTGCAAAAAATTGAAGAAATGGTGCCCTTATGTAAAGAGCGCTTTACCCGATTCGAATTCCGCCATAGACCTAACCAAGGTTTATGCAATACCCTCAATGAAGGACTTAAATGGGTAGAAGGGGAATACCTTTGCTCTGTCGCTTCTGACGATATTTGGCTCAAAGAAAAAACCTCACTGCAAGTTAAATACTTAAATGAGCATCCTGAAACAGTAGCTGTTTTTGGAAATATGTATTTGATTGATGAAAGTAATCGTATTATTAAAAAATATCCCGAGTCCTTCAAACGCCATAGCTTTAAAGATATATTTCTACACAGATATTATACCCCCACAGCTAGCAATATGGTGAGAACAACAGCAATTAAAAAAATAGGTGGGTATCCATCTAATTTAATTATAGAAGACTGGTACATGTGGTTAAAATTAGCAGAGCTTGGAGGTTATTTAGACACATTACCAAATACACTTGTCCATTATAGAAAACATAGCTCTAACTACTCTGCTAATGAATTATTAATGCATGAAGGGAAACTACAAATTGTTAACTTATACAGAAGACATAAGTTATACCCTAAAGCATTACAAAGGGTTTATAAAGGCACTTTAAACGACCTCCAAGAATTTAACTTATCAATATTTAAAGAAGCTATCTTTTCTTGCCCAAGCCTGATCTACTCTTCTGTGTTTTGGCGGAAGCTAATCCAATTAATGCAAAAGAAATATTAAAAATAAACTACTAGCTCTTATTAGCTATAACAACAGAGTAAAGTACCTAGATAAGCTAATAAATTATAACCTTTCAATATAATTTTCGATATAAGAATAGAACCATGAGCCAAGATATAACAATTGTTACAGCTTTTTTCGATATAGGAAGAGGTGACTGGAACAATGGGAATTTTAAAAGAACATCTGATGACTATTTAAATTATTTCAAGTGGTTAGCCACATTAGAAAATGAAATGGTAATATTTACTTCTGCAGAATATGTGGACAAAATAAAACAGATTAGAAAATCTCTTCCTACTAAAATAATTACATTAGATTTTAGTAAAAAATTTAAATATACCATCAAACGAATAGACCGTATTCTTAAAACACCTGAATACCAAGCTTTAATCCCCGAAGAAATACGGAAAAATCCTGAATATCAATCAGCAGAATATGTACTTGTTAATAATTTAAAATACTATTTTGTGATCTCTGCAATCAGAGATTCTGAACCCAGTGATCAAAATTTATTTGCTTGGGTTGACTTTGGTTTTTGTCGGAAAAAAAGTACTACTAATGGTATTAAGTTATGGAGACACTCTTTTGATCAAGAGCATATTCATCTATTTACATTAAGAGAAAAAATAGTATTTGAAGACAAATCTTCAATGCTGAAAAGAGCTCTTAGCAATGAGATGTTTGTTATTGGTGGTATGATCGTCGGTTCTAAAAAGGCATGGCAACAACTTTATATCTTAATTTCAGAAGTACAGACAAAATACCTTAATCAAGGTATTTCAGATGATGACCAAGGAACGATGATTATGACAGTTTGTGAAAAACCTGATCTGTTCAAAATACATAGTCTCTATAAACGAGGTTGGTTTAGCTCCTTTAAATTATTTAATAAAGGATCAACCTATATCAATTTCCGGGCTAAACTAAAAGCCTCATTAGATAAGCTTTACACAAAAATTAAAAGAAGATAGTAGCTATCCATCTCTCCCACTATCCTCTCTTGTCACAATTATTTATATAAATCCTTTATTTCGAGTTACTAACAATAACTGTAATAAAGTTATCCAAGTAGTTATTGGTCTCATAGCCCTGAACACTCTCTTGAATCGATTCAGGGCTTGGGAGTTCTAGCTCTCCATCGAGGATTTTTTGCAAATACTCTCGACTACGGAACTCTTCATCCATCGGATAGAGCCAACCATTTTTACCAACGGTGATAAGATCTGCCGGCCCTGTTGGGCAATCAGTTGCAAGAACGGGTATTCCGCGCATCATCGATTCGATAATGATTAAGGGCAACCCTTCTCTTGTGGAGTTAAGAAGCGTAACGCCGGCGCTTTTTACCTGATCCCATGCATCTTTCTGCCAACCGTGGAATGTCACCTTCTCATCTAAGTTGAGCGCACTAATATGGGCTTTAAACTTCTCATCACCCTCTTCATTTCCTGTGGAACCAAAGATATCGAGATGCCAATCTCCTTGTAGAGGGACAAGGTTCTCTAAGAGTGAATCGACACGCTTAATCTCACTGATGCGACCAATATAGACAAAGCGATTATTCACTCGCTCTACAAGCCTTGCTGCATCTACCGGATTATAGACAACAGAGACATTTTTCACCTTGTAATCATTACGAAGTTCATCGGCAATGCCGTGGCTTATTGCTAAATGGGCATCGAAAAGATCGATCTTTTTCGCCACTTCTATGGCGGTAGCATTACTACTTCCCGTTAAAGAGAGATGAATCCATGAAAAGAGCGGGATACCGGTCTTCTCTTTAAAGCGCTTTAAAAATGGATAGTTAGTGAGAAATTGTTTTGAAAGATCCATCGTAATCAAAGCATCGAGTTGATCTTTCGCCATCTCATCAAAAAGTTTATCGCCATTAAAACGAACATAAGCTTTCTGCAAAGCTCGATAAAGGCTTCGCGGAAGAACACTCTTTAAACAGGTGATACTTTTGGGATATTGCAGGAACTTAAGGTTTTGGAATCCTTTTGTAAAAGCATCATAACGGGGCTCATATAAGCCATAAAAAAAGAGCTCAACATTCTTTTCCGGCATTGCACGCGCAACAATCTCTAATACCTTCTCCAATCCGCCCGGCCCATCATGCCGATTACGAAGCAGAATACCGATGCGAAGTGGTCTATTTACTCTATCCATTGCAACTTATGTTCCATACAAAATCATTATTATTTGAGATATTATTTTAAATATTGATCAATTCTACCACCGATTACTCGGGAATAGGGGAGATATTAATGATCCAGATAGCAATAGAGATCTTTAAATTTAACTTCTATAACAATGCCCCTTCAAAAAATGATCCGCCTCCTTAATCAACTGGGCAATCTTCTCTATCGAAAGGGTATTCTGCTCGTTATTTGAGAAGAGATCTTCCTTTGGATTGACGAGCATAATGGCTGAAGTTTTACTCTTTTTTCTACCGCTCAATCTGGGGACTTTTTGGATGCTCTTAATATTGGGGTATTCTGCTTGGTGCTGCTGAAACTGCGCTCTTAGATGGCGAATCATCTTACGTTTCATCGGCGTTGTGATCGGCTCTTGATGTTCTAAGGTACGAATCACTAATTCCATCTCTCTTTCAGCGTGGCTTTGCAATTGCAGATATTGTTGTTCGCCTAACCCCCCTGCTGGGAATAGCCATAAAACATGTTGTCCGCCCCCTTGGTTCGCTGTATGTTTCCAGTGAGCAGAGATTTCTAGCTGTGATAATTGCTGTTGTAGCGCTTTAAAAAATCCGGTCCATTGCCGCCCATTCCACTCTCCGATCTTCTTTATACGATAAGCTTCCACACTCCTCTCTATTGAGACGATATGGCCATAGTAGTCTTGAAAAATATTATTTTCGATATCGGAAAATTGTGACAATAACGATAATAGATCGTCTCTTAAAAAAAGCGTAAATCCCTCCCCCTTAACTTTTGCATAAGAGCTCTGATCAAAGGTTTTAAAAAAGATCGGCACAATCACGAACTCCTTCCCTTGGTAGCGCTTCTCTTGATTACATTTCTCTTGGCAGTACCCCTCAAAGTCACTTTTATACTTTTGAAGCTGATTCCCATGAATCCCGGCAACGGTTTTATCCTCAATAATAAAGAGATATTGATTCACGCGCGCGACCACATCAACCTTACGGTACTGCCGCTTGATCTTAAAATGATCTTTAGAGATCGGCTCAGAGAGTGGCGGATAGCCTGATTTCTCTAGAAACTGATTGATCAAGGTTAAAGCGAGCTTCTGTAGTCGAGGATCAGCATCTTTAAATTCGGGATTTGCATGGGCTAAGAGCCAGCAGATCATCGCATCTTGGGAGAGCTCGGAGGTTGCATAGTGGAAGAGATTGGGGATTTTTTTCATGGTAGACATCAATTCCTTGAATGATAGCTTTAACGTTTGTCTTAAGAGAATATCAATTGTAGTAACCTTTTAATAATCTCTATTCCAGAAGTGTCATCTGAAAAATTCAGCTGAAAGATATTGAATGAAATAGAGTTTTCAGATCAGATAAATAGGCCACTAATAACACAAATTCGCTTCATTCGACACAATATGAGTGAGAAAGGCGTTTGAATACGCTAAAATAACCGGTTATAAAGGAACAATCGATTATTTCATACACTTTTTAGATGGAATCACAATGATTAAAGAGACGCTACTGATTGAAATTGGGACGGAAGAGCTTCCTCCACGAGCATTGAACAATTTATCCAACGCTTTCAAAGCGGGTATTGAAGCAGAATTGAAGGCGAAGAAGTTAGAGTTTTCAGAAATTGAGGCGTATGCTACCCCGCGTCGTTTAGCTGTTGTGATTTCTGATCTACAGTCGGAACAGGAAGATTATAGTAATGAGCGCCGTGGTCCTGCAGTTCAAGCAGCGATGAAAGATGGGCAGCCGACGCCGGCACTTTTAGGCTTTGCACGCTCTTGTGGCGTTTCGGTGGATCAGCTCTCACTTTTAGAGACAGAGAAAGGCGCTTGGTACACCTTTAAAGAGGAGGTGAAAGGGGAATCGCTCGCGTCACTTCTTCCGGCGATGATTGAGAAAGCGCTTAAAGGTCTACCGATTCCTAAACGGATGCGCTGGGCAGATCATGACTTTGAATTTGTTCGCCCCGTGCGTTGGCTTGCCGTGGTCTATGGCGATGCGGTCTTAGATATTGAGATCTTCGGCATTAAGGCGAGCAATGTGAGCCGTGGACATCGTTTCCATACAAAAGCACCCGTCACAATCACTCATGCGAAAGATTATGAAACCATTATGGAGCGCGAAGGGCATATTATCCCGAGCTTCTATAAGCGTAAGGCGATGATTGAAGAGCAGATCAATGAAGCGACAAAAGGGATCGGTGCGCCGATTATCAATGCCGGCCTCCTTGATGAAGTGACGGCACTTGTTGAATATCCTAAGGCGATGATTGGTCAGTTTGAATCTCACTTCTTAGATGTGCCACAAGAGGCGCTGATTATCGCGATGGAAGATCATCAGCGTTACTTCCCCATTGTTGATGAGCATGGCAAATTGGTGGATAAATTCTGCTTTGTGAGCAATATCGTCAGCGAAGAGCCGGAAGCGGTGATCTCAGGTAATGAGCGAGTGATTCGCCCTCGCTTTGCCGATGCGGAATTCTTCTGGAATGAAGATAAGAAGAAGCCCTTAAGTGACTATTTAGCAGATCTTGAAAATGTGGTCTTCCAGACAAAATTGGGCTCTCAAGCGGATAAGATTCGCCGAGTTGCCACCTTGAGTGAAGCGATTGCCGCCGAAATTGGTGCCGATACAACACTCGTCTCCCGCGCTGCACGCCTTAATAAAGCGGATCTCATTAGTGATATGGTGCAAGAGTTCCCAGAATTACAAGGAACGATGGCGCGCTACTATGCCCTCAATCAGAATGAAGATCCTATTGTGGCAGATAGCCTTGAGCAGGTTTATTGGCCTCGTTTTGCCGGCGATCGTCTCCCTGAGAGCAAAGAGGCATTAGCCTTAGGTCTTGCAGAGCGTTTAGATACCATTGTGGGGATCTTCTCGATTGGTGAGATTCCAACAGGTTCGCGCGATCCGTATGGTCTGCGCCGAAATGCCCTTGCGGTATTGCGGATGTTGATCGAAGCGGAGCTCAATCTCGATCTCTTAAAATTGATCAAAATTAGTGCCGATACAATGCCGGCGGAGATTGAGGCGGAAAAATCGGTCGATACTATCTTCACCTATATCTTCGATCGTCTTCGTGCCTACTCATCAGATCTCGGCGTTTCAAGCGATGTCTTTGCATCGATCTCTGAATTGAAGTTGACCAATCCGCTCGATATCTACCATCGTCTCCTTGCGGTTGCGAAATTTAAAGCATTGCCGGAAGCAGGGACTCTGATCGAGACCAATAAACGTATCCACAATATTTTAGAGAATAACAGGTCAGAAGCGGCATTGCCGGCAGTCTCCGCATCGCTCTTAGAAAATGATTCGGAAAAAGCCCTCTACAATGCGAGCCAAGCACTTCAAGAGGAGATCGGCAAGCTCTCGGCAGCGCGCGATTATCAGGCGATCTTACAAGCATTGAGTAATTTAGCGACGCCACTTGCGAACTTCTTTGCCGATACCATGGTGATGACGGATGATCTTCAGGTACGCCAAAATCGTATTGCGCTCCTGACAGAGATTCGTGATTACTTTGAAACCGTGGCAGATATCTCTAAATTACAGCTCTAATAAGTGTTAAAAGATGCCATTCTAACGTGTATCAAAATCGAGGGGAGCATTCTGATGAGTGTCTCCCCTTTCCCTTTCTAAGAGGATATTTCTAAGAGAAGATATCTAAGAGAATATCGCCTGACAATATCAATTCATCCAATCGATCCTGTTGATTCATTCTATTGATCACTCCTACTCAAGAGGAGCGCCGGCAGAGGTTTATTATGAGAGAAAAGAGTATCGCGCACCCACACGCGCAAGAGCACAATCCCCTTCCCCGACCTGATCTTGTTATCTTAGATCGTGATGGCGTCATCAACCAAGATTCAAGCGCCTATATTAAATCGCGCGATGAGTGGATTCCTATTCCGGGGAGTTTAGAAGCGATGGCGCAACTGCATCACGCCGGCATTAAAGTGGGGATTGCCACCAATCAACGAGGAATCTCGCTTGGGCTCTATGATCATCAAGCGCTCGAAGAGATGCATGAGAAGATGCGCACCCTTCTCGCCGAGCATCAAGGAGAGATCGATATGATCGCTTTTTGCACCGCCGATGATCCCCATCACCCCGATCGAAAACCGAATCCCGGCATGTTACTATCCATTATTGAAGCCTTAGCGCTCCCGAAAGAGAGTGTGATCTACTTTGTGGGCGATAAAAGCTCCGATGTGGAAGCGGCACAACGGGCAACGAAAGAGAGCGATTATCAGGTAACGCCGATCTTAGTGCGGACCGGCAATGGCTTAAAGAGTGAAAAAAAGATGAATGATTCTTCGCTCCTTACCTATAATGATCTAGCATCTTTTGTGGATGCGCTCTTATTGAACCGAACCACCCCATCTACAGAGGAGTAGAATAGCGTATGATCACTTGGATTCGCTCACTGATTACCTTTATCGGCTTTCTCTTTATCTATCTCGTGATTACGCCGGTGATGCTGATAAGTACCGTTCTTTTGACCGGCTCTTGGTATCGAAATGTGACGATTGCTTGGTCCAAAATTTTAGTGGGCTGGATGCGCATCGGTGCCGGCATCGACTATCGAATCATCGGTCTGGAGAATCTTAAGTATCTTGAGAAAACGCCGCACTTTATTGTCTCTAATCATCAATCTGCACTAGAGACCTTAATCTACACCATTATTCTGCCACCCCACTCCTTTGTGCTGAAAAAAGAGTTGCTCTACATCCCCTTCTTCGGCTGGGGTTTGGCAAAATCAAAACCGATTGCGATCAATCGTAAAGATGGTAAAAATGCATTGAAACAGATCTCCAAGCAGGCGAAAGAGCGCTTTGCCGAAGGGCGATCTGTCATTATCTTCCCAGAAGGAACGCGCGTTCCCTTTGGTCAGGTGGTATCCTTTAAGAAAGGGGGCTTTATTGTGGCGAAACAGCTTGAAGCACCGATTCTCCCGATGGCGATCAACTCTGGGATTGCTGCACCCAAAGGTCGCTTTCTCAAAGAGCCGGGGATTATCACCATTGTGATTGGTGCGCCGATCGAAGCGGCATCACGGACAACTTCGGAACTTGCCAAAGAGACAGAGAGCTGGATTCGTGGCCATATTGTCCCTTCGCTCAATGTCTCAAAGATCCCATCAGAAGCGGAGATCAAAGCTTTAACGGCGCCGATCAAACCCAAAGAGAAGAAGAGAGAAAGGGAAATTACCGAAGGGGCTCAGGCCGAAGGGGTTGAGGTCGAGGCCGTTGAGGCTGAGGTGAGAAAATAATGAGACATGCAGTACAGATTATTGGGGGCGAATATCGCTCCCGTAAAATTGAAGTGATAGATGCCGATGGTTTACGCCCGACAGCTTCACGCGTTCGTGAAACGCTCTTTAACTGGCTACAGATCTCCATTCCCGGATCGATCATTATCGATGCCTTTGCCGGCACTGGCGCTTTAGGGATTGAGGCGCTCTCTCGTGGTGCTAAGCGAGCGATATTTATCGAAAAAGATGCCAATGTCTTTCGCACATTAGCGCAGAATCTCCGCACACTTAAAGTGCCGGAAGAGCGTTATCAGCTGATCAAAGGAAGTGCCTTAGAAGCCTTAACGCCGGGAAGTCCCCTTCATCAAGCGCTTCTCGAACAGTTATCCCAATATCCCCGGCAACATCTCTTCCTCGACCCCCCTTTTTTCCACGAGCTCTATACGCCGCTCCTAACGATTTTAGAGGGGAATCCCATTCTCTCAAACTTAAGCTCCCTCTCCCTAGAGATGCCGGTCAAAGCCACCTTCGATCTCGAAAAAGCACTCACCCCCCTCACGCCAAGCCGAGAGATGAAGACCAAAGAGAGTAAGGTGTTTCTTTATAGGGAAGTTTAAGATCGGGATCGATCACCAACAATGTGAATATAGTCGTAAAATGATTCAAATGGTTAATCGAAACAAAAAGGGCTGTTGAGTTGCCGGATCTTACTACTGCGTTCTTCCAGAAACTATGCGCCGGTAAGGGGGCATCAAAGATGCCAAACTGCAGTAGTCATAAGAATGAAATCATCCCGGCATCATGGATGCCGATTGGCGGGCATGCACCGGCGAAAAGAACGATATAGTCGGCTCCCGCCACTCAACAAACTCTCTTAAGAATCATCAAAATGATTCAAGTGAGTAATCGAAACAAAAGAGCTGATGAGTTGCCGGTCCTTACTATCGCGTTTTTCCAGAAATTACGCGCCGGCAAATAGGCATCAAAGATGCCAAACCGCGGGCATGCACCAGCAAAAAGAGCGATATAGTCGGCTCCCGCCGATCCAAAAATATTCTTAGAGCAACTCGACATTTATCATGATGAAATATATTGATAGGATCGACATATCAATAAAACATGTTTAAAAAATTGAAAAAAATCGACACGTTTTAACGATATGTTGATGGGATCGACATGTTATCGATTCGTCTTGCAGAATAATAAGAAATAAAAGCTGAACGGTTGCCGGATCTTACTATTGCGTTCTTCCAAAAGTTACGCGCCGGCAATGGGCATTACAAATGCCAAGAATGATATAGCCGGCTCCCGCCGATCCAAAAATCTTCTTAGAGCAACTCGACATTTATCATGATGAAATATGTTGATAGGATCGACATATCTCTCGGATATGTTTAAAAAATCGAAAAAAATCGACACGTTTTAACGATATGTTGATGGGATCGATATATTGGGAAATCAGAAAGCTTCTATCCAAGCATTAAAAAAACCTCCACTTGGGAGGTTTCTAATAAAAACTAATCAACGCAAAGTAGACGGGTATCAAATTCTTCTGCGTAATAAGCTAACCAATTCTCTATATATTCTCGATCATACTTTTTAGAAGCTACCCCAACAACCATATCAAGGATAATCGTCTCATCTAATGGCGGAATTCTATACCCATTCATAAGCAAGAAATCAAAAGTTGCCTGAGTAGCCGTTCTCTTATTACCATTAGCAAAACAGTGGTTATTGATAAGACTAAACATTAGAACAGATGCTAATTCAAACATATCATCCGTTTGTTTATAATATCTATATTGAGCAGGACTTGATTGGGAAGATTCAAGTCTTTCCATACTAAGAACAGCTATTGGTTCACTATCTTTAAATGGGCCTTGTAATATCTGTTCTCTATTAATACGGATTAGATCTTCTACCGTTAACCATTTAATACTGCCGTCTGATAAAACTTCTCCACACAGCTCAAGAGCCATACATTAATTAAACCTCGGCTAAAAGATAAAATGCCTTTTTATGATCTTTAAAACTGATTTCAGATGCTTTTCTAACTTGATGTTCATGGTTGCAAGTAAAGCCTTTTGCTGGACGCGGTTTTGCTGTTTTGCTTTTATCACGAGCAGGTATATAAATATACTGATCTTTTAAAACTGCATTTGACATAACTTACTCCCCGATCCAATCGAATCATTAAACAAAATCGTATAACGATTGCTATACGTCTGTACAGTATATTACTAAACTTACCCCTCAATCAATTAAATAGCCAAGATATCTATATCGGTTATAAGATATCCTTTGGTTCAAAAAGATAGCATGCCGGCAAGTATCGTTATCTTAACGATTAGTTATACTGAAACAAAAAGGGCTAATGCGGTGCCGGTCCTCACTATCGCATTCTTCCAGAAGTTACGCGCCGGCAATGGGCATTATCTAATAACTTAAAGTCGCTATTTATAGATCTCTTTTCGATGTCCGACATTAATCACTTCGATGATGATCTCTCTATCTAAGATGTTACAGAGCAGACGATAATCCCCAACTCTATAACGCCAATCAGCAAGATTACCTCTAATCGCTCTCCCTTTTGCTCTTGGATCAGAGCAACCGACTAAGTTCTTTTCAATCCAATTTAAAATAAATAACGCCTGTGTTTTATCGATCTTCTTTAAAGATTTTACCGCTTTCGCCGTATAGATCACTTGATACATCTATAATCCTAATGCTTTTTTAACTTCATCATGCGTATAGGTTTCAGGGTGCTCTTCATTATAAGCAATAGCCTCTTTCAAGAGTTTTAAATCGAGTTCATCTTCCATTTTCTCAATCACACTATTTTTAAATAAGGTCGATAAGCTTTGCCCATGAAAAGCGGCATATTCTTTAAAGATTTTCTCTTCTTCTCTATTTAATCTAATACTAACGATTGTCATAACTTCACCTCTACAGCAATGATGTCATACATTGTAATACGATTGAAGATTCATAACAATTGAGCAAAACAGAAGCTGATGAGTTGCCGGTCCTCACTATCGCATTCTTCCAGAGATTACGCGCCGGCAAATAGGCATCAAAGATGCCAGACTGCGGGCATGCACCGGTTAAAAGAATAAAATGGTAGGCTCCCACCCTCCCATAAACCTTTTTATTTGTTGAAACAAAAGAAGTTAATGAGTTGCCGGAAATCACCTCTGCACGCTTTCACAGATCTCATGCCGGCAAGTATCGTTACCTTAACGATTAGTTATACTGAAATAAAAAGGGCTGATGCAGTGCCGGTCCTTACTATCGCATTCTTCCAGAAGTTACGCGCCGGCAAATAGGTATCAAAGATGCCAGACTCCGGGCATGCACCGGTTAAAAGAATGAAATGGTAGGCTCCCGCCGCTCAACAAACTCTCTTAAGAATCATCAAAATGATTCATTGAGACAAAAGAAGCTAAATGGTTGCCGGCCCTCACTATCGCATTCTTCCAGAAGTTACGCGCCGGCAAATAGGCATCAAAGATGCCAGACTGCGGGCATGCACCGGTTAAAAGAACAAAATGGTTAGCTCCCGCCGCTCAACAAACTCTCTTAAGAATCATCAAAATGATTCATTGAGACAAAAGAAGCTGAACGGTTGCAGGATCTTACTATCGCATTCTTCCAGAAGTTACGCGCCGGCAATGGACAGCAAAGATGCCGAACCTCGAAAAGGTGCCCGCATGGGCTTTTACTTAATATCTTGTTCTGTTTACAGTTCTTACCAAAGCTTCTACAATAGCTCTATCTCAACGGGGTGCTGTTACTTTAGGTCGATCGAATCAAATCGACAAGTAATAGCTGAGATTTTACCCGTCGAACCTGATCCGGACAATACCGGCGGAGGGATTTGAGAATCGAGATGCCTGCGGGCTCTTCCTCAAATCCTGTGACACACTTACACAGGAGCCGTTATGATAAATCGAACCCTTTCTTCCCCCCTTCAACGTCTTTCCCACGCTTTTCGTAAACCGCTTCGCCGAACTTTGTTGGTGGCATCGCTATTATTGTCGAGCTTAACGACGCTGGCTTTTGCGGAAAAACCGACATTAACCGTCTATACCTACGATTCCTTCGTCGCCGAATGGGGCCCTGGGCCGCTAATTAAAGAGCGCTTTGAAAAAACGTGCGATTGTGAGTTGAAACTAGTCTCACTAGGCGATGGGGTTTCACTTCTCAATCGTCTGCGTATGGAGGGGAAAAAGAGTAAAGCGGATCTGATCCTCGGACTCGATAATAACTTGATTGCCGCCGCAGAAGAGACCGATCTCTTTACGCCGGCGAATATCGATCAATCGATGTTGAAATTACCGATCGAATGGGAGTATAAAACCTTTATTCCCTACGATTATGGCTACTTTGCCTTTATCTACGATAAACGCAAGATCGACAATCCCCCAACAAGTATGGATGAGCTCCTAGATCCTGAAAACAAGTGGAGCATCATCTACCAAGATCCCCGTACTAGCACGCCGGGATTAGGCCTTCTTCTCTGGATGGAGAAGATCTACGGTCAAGCAACAGAATCGGCATGGGAAAAGATGGCGAAAAAGACCGTCACTGTCACTAAAGGTTGGAGCGAATCATATGGGCTCTTCCTGAAAGGTGAGAGCGACTTTGTCTTAAGCTATACCGCATCGCCGGGCTATCAGATGCTCTATGATAATGATGATAACTACGCAGCGGCACTCTTTGATGAAGGACACTATCTACAGATAGAGGTGGCAGCAAAATTGAAAGCAAGCCCCCATCCGGAACTTGCCGATCAATTTCTCCAATTTATGTTAACGCCGGAATTTCAGGAGACATTACCGACCACCAACTGGATGTATCCTGTGATCGATATCCCCTTACCGCCGGTCTATAAAGCATTACCATTGCCGGCAAAAGCGCTACTCTTTAGTGCAGAAGAGGTGGCGAAAGAACGCCAAAATTGGATAAAAGTCTGGCAATTTGCCGTAAGTCGATAGAAGTTGTAATGACTATCCGTGATGACTATTCGTAATGACTTTTATGATCCCTCTCTATGATCCCTCTCTATGATTAATCGGCAATTGATCCCCGGCTTGATCGCCTCAACGATCCTCGTGACTGTGGCGCTTCTTGCCTTTGGGGCGCTCTGGTGCTTCTCCCCTTCAATCTCTCTTGCGGAGATTTTTGGGGATCGCTACCTGTGGCATGTTATCGGCTTTACCTTCTATCAGGCGCTACTGTCGGCACTGCTATCGGTCGGCCCGGCGATTTTGCTAGCTCGAGCGCTCTATCGTCGCCGATTTGTCGGGCGCACACTGCTCCTTCGCCTCTCAGCAATGACCTTAGTCCTTCCGGTTTTAGTGGCGGTTTTTGGTATTCTCTCGATCTATGGCAAAAGTGGCTGGCTCGCAACGCTTCTCCAACTCTTTGGGCTGGAGTATCACTTCTCCCCTTATGGTCTACAGGGGATTCTACTTGCACATGTCTTCTTCAATCTCCCCTTAGCAACGCGCATGTTGCTACAAGCTTTAGAAGGCATCTCGGTAGAACAGCGGCAGATCGCCGCACAATTGGGGCTCAATGAGTGGCAACAATTTCGCATTATGGAGTGGTCCTATCTTCGCCGGCAACTTCTTCCGACCGCAGCGCTCATCTTTATGCTCTGCTTTTCAAGCTTTGCCACCGTCCTTGCATTAGGGGGCGGACCGCGCGCAACGACGATAGAACTTGCGATCTACCAAGCTTTAAGTTACGACTTTGATCCCGGAAGAGCCGCTATTTTAGCGCTGATTCAGCTCTTTTTCTGTATCGGCTTGATGTTAGTGAGTCAACGCCTCAATAGTGCCTTTGCCGTAGGGACGACAACGCGCCGATCCTGGTTTGATCCGGCAGATAATCGCTTTCGCCAAGTACGAGATTTTGTGGTGATTATGATCGCCCTGCTCCTGCTCCTGCCACCATTGATTGCGATCATTATTGATGGACTCAATCGCCGTGTGTGGGAGGTATTACAACAATCGGCCCTCTGGCAAGCCACCTTCACCTCACTCTTTATCGCCATATGTGCGGGCCTATTAGCGGTGACACTCACCATGATGCTGCTCTGGAGTAGCCGAGAATTGCGTCTCCGCCGAGCCGTTAAATGGGGGCAAACGATGGAGTTGAGTGGCCTCTTAATTTTAGCGATGCCGGGAATTGTATTGGCGACAGGATTTTTTATCCTTTTTAATGAGACGATCGGTATTCCCCAATCGCCCTATGCATTAGTGATTTTGACCAATGCCCTCTTAGCGATTCCCTATGCCCTTAAGGTGCTTGAAAACCCGATGCGCGATCTAGCAGAGCGTTACAATCCACTCTGCCACTCATTAGCCATTAGCGGCTGGCGCCGATTAAGAATTATCGAACTTCGCGCACTCAAAAAGCCGATCGCCCAAGCGCTGGCATTTGCCTCTGTCATCTCCATTGGTGATTTTGGTGTCGTGGCGCTCTTTGGAAATGAGGATTTCCGCACCCTTCCCTACTATCTCTATCAGCAATTAGGCGCCTATCGCACCAATGATGGCGCTGTGACGGCGATGCTACTACTCCTTCTCTGCTTGATGCTCTTCACATTTTTAGAGAAGATTTCAGGACGCGCTATCGGAGAAGAAAAATGACAAACAGAATGATCGAACTGAAGAATATTCGCTACCATTTAGAGCGCTCGAAAGCGGAGGAGAAAGCGGATAGAAAAGCTGATAAAAAAGCCGACAAAAAAGTGGGGAAAAGGGTTCATCAAGAGAACCTAAAGAGCAAAACCGACAGAGAGGCAGCTCCCCGATTAATGCAATTAATGCAATTTGATTGCACCATCGAGCGCGGGGAGAGAGTCGCCATTATGGGCCCAAGTGGTGCCGGGAAGAGTACCCTTCTCAACCTTATTAGTGGCTTTCAATATCCAGAAACAGGCGAGATTCTCCTCAATGGCAGCGACTTTACAACGCTGCCGCCAGCAAAACGCCCTGTATCGATGCTCTTTCAGGAGAATAATCTCTTTAGCCATCTGAGCGTTCGGCAAAATATCGGCTTAGGGATCGCACCGACACTGCGCCTAAAAGCAGAGGAGCAGAAAACTGTTGCAGCCATTGCAGAGCAGGTGGGGCTTACAGAGTTTCTCGATCGCTTGCCAGGACAACTCTCCGGCGGACAACGACAGAGAGTCGCCCTTGCACGTTGCTTTATACGCGAGCAACCGATTCTGCTACTCGATGAACCCTTCTCTGCCCTCGATCCGGCCCTGCGTCATGAGATGCTTCTCTTACTCGAAGAGCGTTGCCGTGCGCGTGATATCACCCTGCTGATGGTCTCCCACAATATTGAAGATGCGCATCAAATTGCGCCTCGAACGTTAGTGATCGATCAAGGGAGAATCGCTTATGATGGCGCCACTGAAAAGCTCCTGAGCGGGGAAGATCCTGCTGCGCTACTATTGGGAATCTCAAGCGAGGAGAGATAACTCCCTCATTAAAAAATGTTAAAAAAGTGCCCAAAAAAATGCCATCAAAATTGATGGCACTTATTGATGATACTTATTGATGGCACTCTGCCGACTTATATGAGATATCTTAAATCTCTGCCGGTATCATTTCACCATCAATCAAGGGGACCTGATACTCTTCCCACAACTTTTTGATGCGTTCAAAGAGGATTAAAGGATCTGCCTTTTTACTAATAATGCCCAAAAGTGCCGGCGGGCGAGGAAGAGAGTGCAGCACTAAACGATCATTTTGCGTCACAATAATGCCGGGAACCTCTTTCGGCGCTAACTGCTTTTGTAAGAGATCTAAAGTCTCAACACCGGTGATAACAGGAAGGATCAGATCGACAATAATCAGATCGGGCGTATAGCCGGCATTTAAGAGCCTTGCCGCCTCCGCATAATGAAAGCAATATTGACACTGCTCCGCGTTAAAGAGCCCCCGAAACTTCTCCTGAAGTGAAGCATCTTCCGTGACTAATAGAATTCTCTCTAACATTAACATTGACGCTCCTTTTGACCACGATTTAACATTTGTTACCCAACCTTGAGTGATCTCTCTCATCACTCCCGTATCGCTTGATCTTTCTCTCTTTCCACCGACTTGATCCATCAACTTGATCGATCAACTTGATTTGTTTGCTTGACTTATTTACTTAACGCGTTTACTTGATCTTTTCATTACAGCGCTAAAATAATCTCTAGAACGAAAGAGTGCCGAGCAAGTATGCTTCGGCACTATTCATTCATCGCATTGAGATAATCTCATTGGACTCATATCATTGAGGTCATCTCATTGATGCGCATATCTCGCTAACGGTTTCCGGATACTCGACGATCATAAGCTAGAAAGGTATCTGACCAAAGAATCACTTCTTGAACTCTTGGCGTCACTCGCCGTAGCGCTTCAGCTCGGGTGACCCAAGCCCATTCGCTATGCTCAGGTCTTCCTAGTTCTGGATTGATCGGTAGACGAATGCCGCGACGCTTTGTCTCGGCAACATAGTATCGTGCCACCTTCTTACCGCGAAAGTAGGGATCTGTCTCAAAATAGTCATATCCCCATGGAAAGGTGAGATCCCGAATGGTTGTCTCCTCTCGCACTTCCCGTAATGCTGTCTCTAAAGGGGTCTCTCCTGCTTCGACCTGCCCTTTGGGAAAGTCCCAAAAGTTATAAGCTCGGAGCAGAAGATAACGAAACTCCCGTCTATCCCATCGTACAATGACCGCTCCACAAGATAAAATCTCAGGAGGACTCTGTTTCATCTATTAGCCTTTAGTGATACTCGGGGCTAAACTCACGAACAGCGTCAACCATGGCTTTAACATTCTCAGGATCGATTCCCGGATGAATCCCATGCCCTAAGTTAAAGATATGGCCTTCATCTGCAGCCACTTTACCAAAGCCGGCAAGTACCTTCTTCACATTTTCACGCACGATTTCAGGCGTTGAGTAGAGAACACCCGGATCCATATTCCCTTGAAGCACAACCTGCTTACCTACTAAAGCTTTCGCTTCAGCAATATCGGTCATCCAATCTAAACCTAAGCCATTAGCACCAATAGCCGCTTGCTCTTTAAGCCACATGCCCCCATTTTTCGTAAAGACGATTGAAGGGATCTTCTGACCATCATACTCCGTGATAAGGCCGGCAAGGATCTTCTCCATATAACGGAGTGAGAACTCTTGGTAATGCTCTTTCGATAAGATGCCGCCCCAAGTATCAAAGATCTGAACTGCCGCTGCACCATTTTTAATCTGGGCGTTGAGATAGTCGATCACGATATCGGAGAGCTTATCGAGCAGTTGATGCATCTCTCTTGGATGCTCATACATAAAACCGCGCACCTTACCAAAATCTTTACTACCGCCCCCTTCAATCATATAGGTGGCAAGTGTCCAAGGGCTTCCGGTAAAACCGATTAGTGGCACTTCATTCTTCAATGCTTTACGAATGGTTGATACCGCATTCATCACATAGCCTAGTGAATCTTCCACATCAACCACTGGGAGTTTTGCAACTTGTGCAGGATCGGTAATCGGCGTTTCAAATACAGGACCTTTCCCAGGAACAAAGCTTAAACCTAAGCCCATTGCATCTGGGATTGTTAAGATGTCAGAGAAGAGAATCGCAGCATCAAAACCGAAACGATCGATTGGCTGTAATGTTACTTCACAGGCGAGATCGGCATTACGGCAGAGCGCCATAAAATCACCCGCTTCTGCACGCACTCGGCGATACTCTGGTAGATAACGCCCTGCTTGACGCATCATCCAGACAGGAGTTCTATCTACTTTCTCTTTTAAAAGGGCACGAATAAAACGATCATTTTTATAAGTCATTGTTCTGTCCTAACACTCAATTTATATCGGCACGATTATACCATATTCCCCCTTTCCCCTCTCTCTTTATTATTTTAAATCGCTAGCTTATAAGGCTTTTTTGGACTATAATACGGGGCTTGCTATTTTGATTACTTTCTACTCATTGAGCCACTCATTGAGAGGGGTAACAAGGGCAAAGAAGGCTGGATTAACCCTTTTTATGACCCATAAACGGAAGGGCTATTCCGGTAAAATTTAACTTAAACTACTCACAGATGAAAACTCCTAGACGGGGGTGCTCTGTAGCTCTTAACTTCTCAATATCACTTCTTCTTCAAAAAAGCGTGTAGAGAGGTGCCCAAGAACTATCTAGAGTTACGTCTTAGGAAAATCTGGAGGCTTAACCCTAAATTTACAAAGGAAATTATATATGTCACAAGTTTCAATGCGCGATATGCTCGAAGCGGGCGTTCACTTTGGTCACCAAACTCGTTTCTGGAACCCAAAAATGAAGCCTTACATCTTTGGATCACGTTCTAAAATTCATATCATTAACTTAGAAGAGACGCTTCCAATGTTTAATGATGCGATGAACTTTATCTCTAAAGTAGCTTCACAAAATGGTCGTATCCTTTTTGTGGGTACAAAACGCGCAGCATCTGACATTATCACAGAGCAAGCGAAACGTGCAGGTATGCCTTACGTTAACCATCGCTGGTTAGGTGGTATGCTGACTAACTTCAAAACTGTTCGTAACTCAATTCGCCGTCTTCGTGAAATCGAAGAGATGCAAGAAGATGGTTCTATCGAGCGCTTGACGAAAAAAGAAGGTATTTTATTAGAGCGTGAAGTTGCGAAGCTCGAAAAAAGCCTTGGCGGTATTAAAGATATGCCTAATATTCCGGATGCGATCTTCATTATTGATGTTGGCTATGAGAGCAACGCGGTAGCTGAAGCGAAAAAAATGGGTATTCCGGTAATCGGTGTTGTAGATACAAACAGCTCACCAGAGAATATCGATTACGTTATTCCTGGTAACGATGATGCTATTCGTGCAATTCAACTCTATGCAACAGCAGCAGCGGACGCGGTAATTGAAGGCCGTGGTTCAAATGCACAACTGATCTCTGAAGATCTTCAAAAGAAAGATCAATTCGTAGAAGTTGAAGAAGTTGTAGTGGTAGAAGAAGCCGCAGAATAATCAGTAAGGTTAAGCGCTCATCTCGGTGGGCGCTTCACTTTATCACCAATTTCCGATTCACTTTTCATTTATTAAGGTATTTATAATGGCGACAATTACAGCAGCTATGGTAAAAGAACTCCGTGAACGTACAGGTTCAGGGATGATGGAATGTAAAAAAGCGCTCACCGAAACTAACGGCGATATCGAAGCAGCAATCGAATTAATGCGTAAAAGCGGTCAAGCAAAAGCTGATAAGAAAGCAGATCGCGCAGCAGCAGAAGGCGTTCTTTTAATTCGTAACGATGACAAATTTGGTGTAATCGTTGAAATTAACTGTGAAACTGACTTCGTTACTAAAAACGAAGACTTCATCGCATTCTCAAACAAAGTAGCGGATATCGCATTTGAAAAGCGTGCAAACACAATTGATGATTTAGCAGATATCACTGTTGATGGTGTATCTCTTGATGAAGCGCGTAAAAACCTCATCGCTAAGATCGGTGAAAACATCACTGTTCGTCGCGTAGCAGGTCTTCATGCTGAAGGTCGTATCGGTGCTTATGCTCACGGTATTCGTATCGCGGCACTCGTTGACGTTGAAGGTGGAAACGAAGAGCTTCCACGTGATCTCGCAATGCATATCGCTGCATCAAACCCTGTATGTGTTGATGCATCAGGTGTTCCTGCTGAACTCTTACAAAAAGAGCGTGATATCTTCACTGCACAAGCAGCAGAATCAGGCCGTCCTGCAGACATCCAAGAGAAGATGATTGAAGGCCGTATCCGTAAGTATCTTGAAGAAGTAACACTTGTTGGTCAAAGCTTCGTAAAAGATCCTGATATGACAGTTGAAAAGCTTCTCAAATCTGAATCAGCAAAAGTGAACGCATTCGTTCGCTTAGAGCTTGGTGAAGGTGTTGAGATTGTTGAATCAGACTTCGCTGCAGAAGTTATGGAACAATTAAAATAAGTCTACTCTAAACACAAGACTTATGATTAAAGCCATTTTCTCTTATCAAGAGATGGGCTTCTTCAAGAGAGAGTGGTGATAAATATAGTCATCACTCTTTTTTTTAGTCAAAAGGAAAATCTTAATGAAGCATTCCCCTTCTAACCTCTTAATCGATCGCCCATCCTCTAAAGATGTAGCTCGTTTAGCGCAAGTATCTCAAGCAACAGTCTCCCGGGTTCTAAATCATCCTGAAAAAGTTGGAGCGAAGACTCGAGAAAAAGTTTATAAGGCTATTAAGACACTAAACTATTTACCTAATCAAAGTGCCAGAGATCTTGTTTCTGGGGGTTCAAAAATCATTAGCCTCATTTCTGGTACCTTAGAAAATCCATTTTTTGTAGAAAGTACAATGAAGATTGTACAACACGCGATGCAACGTGGGTATAAAATCAACATCTATATTATAGAAGATGAAGGCATAGAAGAGAGTTATCGTGCTGCCCTTGCCACGCAACCTAAAGGAATCATTATGTCGTGCATTCTTTATGAAGATCCCATCATTAAACAACTCAATGCCCTCAATATCCCTTTTGTTTCATATAATAGACGCCATCATGAAAAGCTCAACTACGTTGAACTAGATAATTATAAAGCAGCTGCAATGGGGTGTGAGCTACTTTATAAAAAAAAATATGACTCTATATTTTGGATTGGGGGAAGGCTAGATGTCAGTACTTTTCGGCATCGATACGAAGGATTTTGCAACCAGTATCTCCATTGTTATCAAAAACCGCTCAGAAAAGAGTATTGTTATAATCCTGATAGCATAGACTTTTCAAGTCTAATTCCAAAAATTAAAGAATGGTATCAAACAACATCTGGTAAAAAAGCTATCTTTGCAGCCACAGATGCTATTGCACTTGAAGTAATGAATTACACAAAAAAACTTCTTAATCTTCATTGCCCTAATGATATTGGTATTCTAGGAATTGATAATGTCAATCAAAGTAATCATAGCTACATCAATCTCACTACAATTGGTCCAACAGAAAATCTAGGTCTAACTGCTATCAAACTCTTAATTGACAATATTGAGTCACCAAAACAGCGTAATATCAATGTTACTTTTCCGCCTCAAATTTTTGAGCGGGCGTCTATATAATCAAGTACTCCCCCAATAATAAAAAAATTTACCGATTGACCTCATAAAAGCAATCATGCTATAGATAAATGAATACGTATTCATTCTTGCATATTTTATACACATAATAAAAGGGGTTAAATAATTAAGAATTATAAATAAACGCCATAAACTTAATCCCATGCGTAAAACTTCGAATAACCTCATAAGGAGAATAGGTCATGATTAAACAAACAACTCTCATTCCTAAAACCTTTCATGGATGGGGAGTAGCGAGATCCCTTAACATGATTATTGAACCTATGAATGTCCGTAATATATTGATTATAGCTGATCCTTTTTTAGTATCTTCCGGCTTAATAACTCAAGTTACTGACTCTCTTAAGTCTTACCAACTCTCATTCTTTACCGAGATAGATCCCGAACCCTCACTTGCTTTAGGTGAACATATTGTTAACTATACGCGTAACCAAAACGCTGACCTTGTAATCGGCATAGGAGGTGGTAGCGCACTAGACCTGGCTAAAATAGCAGCAACACTAGCAACCCATGAAGGAGAAGTTTCTCGTTACCTGAACTTAACAGGTGACCTTAAACCCACACACAAGGGATTACCTAAAATTATGATCCCAACAACATCAGGCACTGGTTCTGAAGTGACAAATCTTGCTGTACTCTCCCTTGCCCATAGCAAGGATGTTATTGTAAGTGATCATCTGCTCGCTGACGTTGCTTTATTAGACCCTTCTCTGACAGTAACCGTACCTCCTCGAGTAACAGCAGCAACAGGGATTGATGCACTAACACATGCAATAGAAGCTTATCTCTCAATTAATGCCGATCCAATTACTGATCAACTAGCGTTAAATGCTATTGAACTTATTAATCAGTCTTTATTTAACGCCTACAAAAATGGTGAAGATCAACAGGCTCGCACTCAAATGAGTTATGGAAGTTATTTAGCTGGCATTGCATTTTTTAATGCTGGAGCAGGAGCTGTTCATGCTCTTGCCTATCCTCTAGGTGGTCAGTTTCATATTAGCCATGGAGAATCTAACGCATTACTTCTACCTTATGTTCTTACTGAGATCGAAGTCTCCGCTGAAAGTAGGCTGGCAAAAATAGGGGAAAAAATGAATTTAACACTAACAGGAAAGTCTGTTAACGAAGCAGCTAGGATGACAGTTTTAGCTATTCAGTCCCTTCTACAGTCAATTAATATTCCAAGCTCTCTGCAATTTTATGAAATCGAACAACAACATCTCACTAATTTAGCTACAGATGCTATTAAGCAACAACGCCTTCTAGTACGTACACCTAAAAACTTAACTGAAAATGATATTTTTCGAATTTATAGCGCTGCATGGCATGGAAAAATAGAGCTTTTACAAAACTAGAACTTAAAAGTAGATCTCCAAAAATTTAACAATAAAAAAGATGTTAGCAAAATTACAATCTACTACTTGATGATCCAAAGGAGGTTATCTCATGAATGATAATAAAATTAAATTATATATGCTTCAAACAGGCACCATTAAGTGTAAAGAAAATAATATCAAAATGAATGCAGATCCTAACCCTTATGAAATTCCAATTCCCTGGTTCTTAATTACTCATCCTAAAGGCAATGTAATTATTGATGGAGGAACTTCAGTAGAATGTGCTACTGATCCCAAAGCACACTGGGGAGGAATAACAGATGTCTATTGGCCAGTCATGACCGAAGAAGAAGGGTGTTATAATGCTGTACAAGCATTAGGTATTGATCCTGAATCTATTAAATTCGTTTTACAAAGTCATCTCCATCTTGATCATACAGGCGCTATCGGTCGCTTTCCAAATGCGACCCATGTAGTACAACGAAAGGAGTATGAATATGCCTATAGTGCTGATTGGTTTGCTTCTGGTGGGTACATAAAAAAAGATTTTGATCAACCAAACCTGAAATGGCATTTCCTCTCTTTAGAAAATGATGACCAATTTGATCTTTATGGTGATGGCTCTATTATTATGATCCCAACCCCTGGTCATTCGCCAGGTCATTGTAGCTTTCTTATAACTTTACCCAATCAAGGATCTATACTACTTGCGATCGATGCAGCTTATACCACAGAGCATTGGGATGATAAAGTATTACCTGGCTTCTTAACATCAGCAATAGAATCTGCTCGTTCTGTAGCTAAACTACGCTTTATTGCTCAACAAACGGAAGCACTAGTAGTCACAGGCCATGATCCTGACACATGGGATAGCTTCCGCAAAGCACCTAAATATTATGATTAAAAATCACTTTGTTTGAAGTATAAACTCTCATACGAAAAACCCCAATAGTCCATTGGGGTTTTTCTTATTTTGAAGAGTTAATTATTTCCATAGAAAACTCTTGTTAATAATTACTGATAAAACCGATACCACCCTTACGCTCTACTTCTTCTTCGGTCTAAAGGCGGTAGTCACCGCTTCATTAACCTCGATATATCCGGCACCAATAAGATCTAGACAATATGGAATTGCGGAGAAGATTCCATTAACCACTGTTTTACCATCGCTATCTTTAACGCCGGCAAGTGTCTCTTCAATAGCTCTTGGGCGTCCTGGAAGATTAACAATAAGGCTCTCTTTACGGATCACCCCTACTTGTCGTGAGAGAATCGCCGTTGGGACAAAGTAGAGACTCACTTGACGCATCTGCTCGCCAAACCCCGGCATCTCCTTATCGGCAACCGCTAAGGTGGCATCGGGCGTAACATCTCGCTTAGTAGGGCCTGTTCCTCCGGTGGTCAAAACAAGATCACAATGGAGATTATCCACCAGATCTTTGAGCGCCTCTTCAATCACCGGTTGCTCATCTGCAATCAGGCGTTCATGAAATTCAATCTCATTTTTAATAGCTGAAGAGAGCCACGCTTTGAGATGGGGAATTCCCTCATCTTTATAGACTCCTTGGCTCGCTCTATCGGATACGGAGACAACACCTATCTTAATCACTTGCATCTTTAACTCCCTTCTTATGATTAATCTTTTCTAATCTGATCACTCATTTTATCAAATCACCTCCTGAAATGCCGGACATAAAAAAAGATCTTGTAATCGATGACTACAAGATCTTCTCTCTACTCTACCGATCGATTTAATGATCGATCGACTGCACTATCGATTCTAGAAGAAGCTATAGAGCAGTGATGGGAAGACTCCTAAAAGAATTAAGAGCATCACATTGATATTGAAGAATACTTGGCTTGTACCTGTTGCTTCTAATGTCAACTCACGTCCTGATACCTCTTCATCAAAGAACATCACTTTGATAACACGGAGATAGTAGTAAAGACCGATCACAGACATCAAGAGAGCAAAGATCACAGTGTAGAGGTGACCTGCTTCGAACGCTGCACGCAATACTACAAATTTTGCATAGAAGCCGACGAAGAATGGAATGCCACCCATCGATAACATGACACATGCTAAAAGAATCGCATACCATGCATGACTCTTCGCAAAGCCTTTAAGATCATCAATCGCTTGAATCTCTTTACCATTGATCTTCACAGAGAGGATAAAGCCAAATGCAGCTGTCGTCGTCAATGCATAAGTGATTGCATAGAAGATACCAGCGCTAAGCGCATTATCTGATTCTGCAGTAATCAGTAGACCTAAGAGGATAAATCCAGCATGTGATACCGCTGAATAACCAAGCATACGGCGCAGATTATCCTGTTTAAGTGCCACTAAGTTACCGATGATAAAGGAGATAATTGAGATTGCAATAATAAAGGGCTGCCAATTAGGTGCAAATGCTTCTAAAGCACCAATTAAGAGGAACGCCGCCATGATAAAGCTGGCAATCTTAGGTGCCGCACCGATAAACATCGCAACAGCGACCGGAGCGCCTTCATAGACATCAGGTACCCAGTTATGGAACGGAGCGCCCCCTAACTTAAAGACCACACCCACAATCAAGAAGACTGCAGAGAAGAGCATTAAGCGCGCTTGGCTATCGGTCATCCCATCAGCAATCACACTGTTGATATCGATAAATTGTAACGAGCTTGTCGCACCATAGAGAAGCGCCATACCGAAGAGTAAGATCCCCGATGACATCGCCCCAACAACAAAGTACTTCATTGCCGCTTCCGAACCTTTTTGGCTACGACGATTGAGCGCCACTAAACCATACATCGGGAGTGACATTAGCTCAAGACCTACATAGACCGTTAAGAGACTTGCCGCAGAAACCAGTACTAACATCCCCAAGGTACTCAAGAGAATGAGAACATAATATTCTGCATTTGCAATATCACTATCGGCTAAACGTCCGTAGCTATAGATTAAGCCAAATGCCACAACAATCGTCATCGCCACTTTCAGGAGTAGTGAGATCGGATTATAGGTGATCTCCCCAAACCAGAAAGCATCCGCCCCTATAATGCCACCTGTTAGGTCCACATTATATTGGTAGAGCGAGAGAATTGCTGTTCCAAAGAGCGCAATAAGGGATAGCGTATAAAGCATCGACTGCTTCGCATTCTTATTTAAGCTCTCATATAACAAGATGATGACGATCATACTCATCAAGAAGATCTCAGGAAGAGCAACGAGTATATCTGTCAGTTTAAATTCCATCATTTTTAACGTCCTTTAGAATTGAGCTGTCAAATGAACAAGAAGTCCATCAATCGTTGTCTGCATGAGATTCGCAATTGGTTCAGGCCAAACCCCAAGAAGAATGACAAGAATTGCTAATGAACCTAACATGAACCACTCGCGACCGTTGATATCTTTCATCTGTCTGACATGATCATGAACGATATCCCCTAAGATCACTCGTTTTGTTAACCAGAGGTTATATGCCGCACTGAGAATCAATGATAAGGCAACTAAAAGAGCGATATAGATTGAATAGTGGAAGCTTGCAAGGATTGTCCAGAACTCACCAATAAACCCTGAGGTTCCTGGAAGTCCTGAGTTCGCCATTGCAAAGAAGATAAAGAATGCCCCAAATACTGGCATCGCATTGATCACACCACCGTAATCTGCAATCTCTCTTGAATGGATACGATCATAGAGAACACCGATACAGAGGAACATTCCCGCAGATACAAGACCATGAGAGATCATCTGCATCATTCCCCCTTGAAGGGCCATCTGCATCGCTTCAGGATCGAGATCCCCGCCACCTAACATCGCAACAGGTAGGATAAATGCTAATGTTACAAAGCCCATATGGGAGATTGAGGAGTAAGCGATCATCTTCTTCATATCGCGCTGTACAAGTGCTACTAACGCAATATAGAGAATCGCAATCACACTGAGCGCCACCACAAACCACGCAAAATAGGCCGCTCCTAATGGTGCAATGGGTAACATAAAGCGAACAAATCCATAACCCCCAATTTTAAGGGTAATCGCAGCGAGGATCACAGAACCACCGGTCGGTGCTTCAACGTGCGCTGAAGGTAACCAAGTATGGACTGGGAACATCGGCACTTTTACCGCAAATCCAGCAAGGAATGCGAAGAAGAGCCATTTTTGTGTACTCTCTGCGATCTCAAGATTTTGAAAGCCTAAGATATTGAAGTTACCGCTTTGGAGATAGAGGTAGATCAATGCCACAAGTAGGAAGATCGAACCTAAGAAGGTATAGAGGAAGAACTTCAATGCCGCAGTGATACGACCCGGTCCACCCCAGATCCCGATAATTAAGAACATCGGAATGAGCATCGCTTCGAAGAAGATATAGAAGAGAATCCCATCAACAGAAGCAAAGATACCATTCATCAATCCTTCAAGGATGAGGAATGCAGCAAAATATTGATGTGGACGATCTTTAATAATCTCCCAACCGGCGATCACAACCAAAATAGTGACAAAAGTTGTGAGGACGATAAAGGGCATAGAGAAACCATCTACCCCTAAGTGATACCCAATTCCAAGATCTCGACTCCAGACGTAGTTCTCTACAAACTGCATCGCAGTTGTGTCTGAATTGAACTGGAATATAAGTGGTAACGATATAATAAATGTAAGAATAGCAAAGGCTAATGAGGTCCAACGGACTCGGGTCGGCTCATTGCCAACCGCGAGTACCACTAACCCCCCGATAATCGGAAGCCAAATGACTAAACTTAACCAAGAGATTTGCATTGTTTCCATTGTTTATTCCTAGTTAAAAAATACGACCCATGTCATAAGCGCTAATAGACCAACTACCATTAAGAATGCTGCATGGTAGATGTACCCAGTTTGAATACGACGGATAACGCCACCTACAAAGGAGGCTACATGTGCCGCACCAAATACAATCCCTCGGTCGATCAGTTTGTCATCGATCTTCTGCCAGAAGAAGCGACCTAAGCCCACAGAGCCATTCGCAATCACTTTCTGGTTAAAGTCATCGAGGTAGTATTTATTCTCAAATACTCTATAAAGACCGATCTTCTCAAGGATCTCTTTACCCTTCGCTGCCACTTTCGGCTGAATAAGGAAGCTATACCAAGCAACCGCAATACCGAGAAGCGTGAGATAGAATGCTGGCGCTGTCAATGCTTCTTTCGTCATCGCCCAAGAGCCTTCAAAGCCCTGCTTCATAATCTCTGTTGCCGGATTGACTGCATTATTGATATAGACAGAATCAGCTAAGAAGGTATTTTCAAACATCATCGGCGCCATATACCAACCGAGAATAACCGATGGGATCGCAAGAAGAATCAAGGGAAGTGTAACCACCCATGGTGACTCTTTTGGCGTCTCTGGTAAAACACTCTCATCTTCACTGTGATGATCATGCCCTAAGGACTCATCAACGGTGTAACGCGCTTTACCATGGAAGACTAAGAAGTACATTCTAAAGGTATAGAGCGCAGTCATAAAGACCCCGATCTCAAGTGCTAAGTGGGCAAAACCAGAACCAAATGTTGAGCTATGCTCAAGCGACCAGATAATCCCCTCTTTTGAGTAGTATCCAGAGAAGAATGGCATTCCCACAAGCGCTAAAGAACCGATCAGTGTGGTGATCCAAGTAATCGGCATCTTCTTGCGAAGACCTCCCATAAAGCGCATATCTTGAACATGGCTCATTCCGATAATCACCGAACCTGCGCCTAAGAAGAGGAGTGCTTTAAAGAAGGCATGCGTTGTTAAGTGGAATGCTGCAAGTGAGTATGCAGATGCCCCTAATGCTACCGTCATATAACCTAATTGTGAGATTGTCGAGTAAGCAATAACGCGTTTAATATCATTTTGGAAGAGACCTAAAACTCCCATAAAGAGTGCGGTAATTGCACCAAGGATCATCACCATTGAGAGCGCTGTTGTTGAGAGCTCATAGATCGGTGACATTCTTGCAACCATAAAGATCCCTGCAGTAACCATCGTCGCCGCGTGAATCAATGCGGAGATTGGGGTTGGACCTTCCATCGAATCAGGTAACCAGACATGAAGTGGAACCTGTGCTGATTTACCCATCGCCCCGATGAAGAGGAAGACCGCTGCAAAGGTCATGATATTCCAATCAGTTCCTAAGAAGTGGAGTGTTCCTGCCGCTTCAGGAAGACGATCAAACGCCTCCGTATAGGTCAGTGAGCTCGTCATGTAAGCAACACAAGCGATACCGATTAAGAAACCGAAGTCCCCTACACGGTTCACTAAGAATGCTTTCATATTGGCATAGGTCGCTGTTGGCTTTTTAAACCAGAAACCGATCAAGAGATAAGAGACAAGACCTACCGCTTCCCATCCGAAGAAGAGTTGCATGAAGTTGTTAGACATCACAAGCATCAACATGGAGAAGGTAAAGAGTGAGATATAGCTAAAGAAGCGGTTATATCCCGGATCACCTTTCATATACCCTACTGAGTAGAGATGAACCATTGTTGATACAGAGGTGATAACCACCATCATCATCGCCGTTAAGTTGTCGACTAAGAAGCCAACACCGACGCTTAATGATCCTGTATCCATCCAGGTGTAGATATTTTCATCAAAGATTGGTGCACGTCCTGACATATGCTCAATAAGAACATAGCCAGAGAGAAGTGCCGCAATCGCAACAAAAACGATCGTGACAGTATGTGCCACCTTTTCATTAATTACTCGGCAGAAAAGACCCGAGATAATTGAACCAAAGAGGGGCAATAAAACGATTAAAAGATAGATATACTTTAAGTCCATTGCACTAGCCTCTTAATTCCGTAATTTCATCGACATTAATGCTACCGCGATTTCTGAATACTAACACTAAGATTGCAAGACCAATCGCCGCTTCCGCAGCTGCAACCGCTAATGTAAAGAAGACAAAAATCTGCCCATTTAAATCGCCCGAGAACTGTGAGAATGCAACAAAAAGCGTACTACTTGCTAGTAACATTAACTCGATACACATCAAGAGAACAATCAAGTTCTTACGATTGATGAAGATCCCCGCAGTACTAATTCCAAATAGAATCGTCGAGAGAATAATATAATCATCTATGACTAAATTCATACCTATTTTTCCTCCTCTTCTGTAACTGCGTCTTCGCTCTCTTCCTTCACAGGTGCCGGCGCTAAAACCGCAGAATCCATCTTCACCATACGTACACGTTTTGTTGGATCTGCCTTAATTGCCCAGCTGACAGAGACATCTTTACGACGAAGTGGTCCGATACGGCGTGTTAAAGCGATCGCCGCAATCATCGCTACTAAAAGAATCAATGCGGTCGCTTCAAATGCATAGATATAGTTAGTGTAGAGAAGCACCCCTAACTCTTGCGCATTGGTTAACTCAGCACCTGCACGGATCGATTCAACACCACCTTCGAGCGCGAATTGATTCGCAATAAAGCTATCGCCCCCTAAGATTACAATAAGAATCTCTGCAATAAAGATGATCGCGACTAATACCGCAATCGGCAAGTAACGAACAAAACCCTCTTTTAAGAGATCATGCGGAATATCGAGCATCATCACGGCAAAGAGGAAGAAGACCATTACGGCACCACAGTAGATAATAATCAAGGAGAGTGCTAAGAACTCCGCTTGAAGAAGTAACCAACAGCAGCTCACCATCACAAAGATCAGAACTAGGTGCAGTACTGATGTCATGGTATTTTTTGCACTCACCACTCTAATCGCTGAATAGATCGTGATTAGTGCGAAGATATAAAATAGTATCTTAAATAACATCTTCCCCTCCTAGTATAAGTGAGAATCTGCAGCACGATCTTTAGCGATTTGTACTTCATACTTATCGCCAAGTGCTAAGAGAGATTCTTTTGTGATGATATTTTCGCCCTTCTCTTCCATATGGTATTCAAAGACGCGTGTTAAGACGATTGAATCCACAGGACATGCTTGTTCACACAATCCACAGAAGATGCATTTGAAAAGATCGATATCGTAACGTGTCGTACGACGAGTGCCATCGCCACGCTCTTCGGTATCAATCGTAATTGCTAATGCAGGACAGACTGCTTCACACAATTTACAACCGATGCAACGCTCTTCCCCATTCGGATAGCGACGCAATGCGTGAAGCCCACGAAAACGCCCAGATTGTGGGGTTTTCTCAAACGGATACTCAATCGTGAATTTCGGTCTAAAGAAATAACGTAAGGTAATTCCTAAACCTTTACGTAATTCTTTTAACGTAAATGTCTCGTAGAGTGATTTTAAATATCTAAACATATGTTAGTTCCTACCTATTCCTTTAAAACCATGGTTTTAGACCGACGCCGTACATTACGAGTACTACCGCAATCCACACAAGAGCTATCGGAATAAAGAATTTCCAACCTAGACGCATAATCTGGTCATATCGGTAACCGGGGAAGGTTGCACGAACCCAGATCATCGCAAAGAGGAAAAAGGCCATTTTGATAATCATCCAGAAGATGCTATCTGTCGCAAGTAATGAAAGAACAGGAATATTCTCTATCGCTTCTACGCCAGAGAGCGGTGCAAGCCATCCACCAAAGAAGAGCAAGCTCATCAATGCAGAGACCAAAATCATATTGGTATATTCTGCAAGGTAGAAGGTCACAAAGCCCGTTCCTGAATACTCGGTAAAATATCCCGCAACAATCTCTGATTCCCCTTCCGTCACCTCAAAAGGCGCACGATTTAACTCTGCAAGACCGGCAATAAAGTAGATGACAGCCATTGGCAGAAGCGGAATAAAGTACCAATTGATCAGACCGAGTGATCCCCCTTGCCCTTTAACGATTTCGGTAAAGTTAAGGCTACCTGAGATCATCACCACCGTGATTAAAGCAAATCCTAACGCTAACTCATAAGAGACCACTTGCGCCGCACTACGAATAGCGCCAAAGATCGCAAACTTTGAGTTAGAACTCCAACCTGCCATTAATGACGCATAGACGCCAAGAGAGGTCATCGCCAAAATATAGAGGATTGCAGAATCCATCGAGGAGCTAACCCAGCCATCATTGAAAGGAACAACTGCCCACACACCAAATGCTGTTGTCACCGCAATAAATGGTGCGATAAGGAACATTGTCTTATTCGCAGCTGATGGAATGATAAACTCTTTAAAGAGCATCTTTAAAAGATCCGCAAATGGTTGGAGAAGCCCTTTAGGACCTACTCTATTAGGGCCTAAACGGATATGCATATAACCCAAAACTTTACGCTCTGCAAAGGTTAGATATGCCACCGATAGAACAATTGGCAAAAAGATGACCAATGTTTTTATCAGAGCCCACACAAGCGGATAGTGAATAATCGCCATTACGGTATCCATCTAATTTGCCCCCTTAATTGATTGATAAAACTTCGTGGTTCCTGCATATTCTGTAGGAATACGAACACAGCCCTCTGCTACCTTCTCCGATACTCTCGAAAGGAAGGTATTTTCACTATTGAGTAGAGGCATAACTGCACTCTCATCATTTGCGTTATTAAAGGCAATACGGGCACGCTTCGCTAGAGGTGTCTTCTGAAGTGCAACACCTCGTCTAACATAAGCATCTGTTGAGTAGAGAGAAGTGGTCGGTACTGCTAACAGACCCTCTTTCTTCAATGCTTGATAGTCAAAGGAGACTCCTGAAACCTCATTTTGGTTCTCTGCTAATTTTGCGCCATTCTCCGCTTTCCACTTCGTTAGAAGTTCATCAGAAGAGATGTAATCGAAGCCATCGATCTCAAAATGGTTACCTAAGACACGTAAAATCTTCCAGATAGGGCGCGCTTCACCATGTGGGAGCGATGCGGCTTGTAATGTCTGTAACGTTCCCTCAAGGTTAACGTAACTTCCTGAGGTCTCTGTCCAAGCAGCACCCGGAAGAATGACATTCGCAACTGACTTTAATGTCTCGCTAGCAAATGGGGTAATTGCAACGACAGCTTCAGCAGCTTGCAGTGCATCGAGCGCTAATTTTGACTCAACAAAATCAGATTCTGGATCGATAGCGCCGACTAAGAGGTAAGCTTTTAAAGGAGAAGCTAACATCGTGGCACTATTGCTGCCTTCTGTTGTTAACGCCGTTAATGCCGCTCCTGAACTATTTGATCCTGGCGTAAAGTAACCGAGTTTTGCACCAGTTAAACGCGCAAGCTCAGCACTTAATGCACGGATTGTTGCAAATTGTGGATGGCTAATTGCATCATGCCCTAAAACGATCCACTCACGCTCCCCTTTGAGGAACTGCTCGGCAATTGAGATCACCGCATCTTCATTAATTGAATCGCTATTGATCACAGAGATAAGCTCTGTACGAACTGACTCACCCTTCATATTGGCAACTTTCGCCACAACTGCCGCAAGCTCACTCACCCAATCGAAAGGATGTGCAATAATCTCGGCATGGAAAGGATGGAGTTGATCTGCGCTATAAGATCCTAAGAAGGAGACTTTTGCACCCTTCTTCACCGCATCACGCAGACGAATCGCTAAAACAGGCACCTCCATACGTGGATCAGCACCTACTAAAAGCACTGAGTCGAGCTCATTCACTTCTGGAATAGAGAGTCCTAATGCACGGAAAGTCGGTTCTGCACGCTCACCACTAAAATCTCTCTGTGTAAAGCGATAATCGACATTCTTAATACCTAAGCCCGCCTGCAACTCTTTAACTAATTGCATCTCTTCAAGGGTCGCCATCGGTGAGACAAAGATTCCGACCTGATCTGCGCCATATTTTTCAATTGCGCCTTCGATCAGAAGTTTTGTCGCTTTTAAGGCATCATCCCAGGTGCTTTTAACCAATTCACCTTGACCATTATCTAAAAGTGGATGCGCTGCACGATCATCACTTGAGAGCGCTTCATAACTGAAACGATCACGATCTGAGATCCATGGCTCATTGATCTCATCATTACGGCGAGAAACAACACGTGCCACCTTACCGCGAAGGGTATGAATCTCCGTATTGGTGCCTAATCCATCATGCATGCTGATAGAGTCATGATTGATATATTCCCATGGACGCGCTCCATATTTTGAAGGCTTCGCCGTTAACGCACCAACAGGGCAGATATCGATAATATTGCCCGAAACTTCAGAGACTAAGGCATGTTTAATATAGGTTGTGATCTCTAAGCGATCACCACGATCAACGCCCCCCAATTCACGCATGCCGGCAATCTCATCACCAAAGCGAACGCAACGGGTACATTGGATACAGCGATTCATAAAGGTCTCAACTAAAGGACCGATATTGATCTTTTCAACATGGCGCTTCTCTTCAATATAGAGCGATCGATTTTGCCCATACTCTGCTGAGAAATCTTGTAATTCACACTCGCCCCCTTGGTCACAGATAGGACAATCAAGCGGGTGATTAATTAACAAGAACTCCATAATTGCTTTTTGTGCTGCACGCGCTTTCTCATTACGCGTGCGAACAATCATGCCATCCATAATGGGGGTTGCACATGCAGGTGCCGGTTTTGGCATCCGCTCAACATCCACAAGGCACATACGGCAACTCGCCGCAATGGATAATTTATCGTGATAACAGAAGCGAGGAATAGTGATTCCTTCACGATCTGCCACTTCAATCAACATTGTTCCGGCGGGTGCTTGAAACTCTTTACCATCGATATTAACGGTAAACATCTTCACTTCATTACTCATTATTTCGCCCCCTCAACCATACTTCTGCCATGTTCAATATAGTATTTGAACTCTTCAGGGAAGTGCTTAACAAAGCTGAGTACCGGCATAGCAGCTGCATCACCAAGCGCACAGATTGTTCGACCTCCAATATTGTTGGCAACATGAACAAGACGGTCGAGATCTTCTGGACGCCCTTCCCCTTTGAGAATGCGATCCATAATTCTAAATAACCAGCCTGTTCCCTCACGACAAGGCGTACATTGTCCGCACGATTCGCTAAAGTAGAAGCTCGAAAGTGTGCGTAATGCTTTAACCATATCGGTTGTCTCATCCATGACGATCACCGCACCTGAACCCATCATCGATCCCGCTTTTTTCGCGATCGAATCGTAATCCATATTGGTCTCCATCATAATATGACCCGGTACAACAGGAACTGATGATCCTCCTGGAATAACCGCCTTGATTTTACGACCTTTCCAGATACCGCCTGCAAGCTCTAAGAGATCTTTAAAAGGGGTTCCCATCGGGATCTCATAATTTCCTGGCTTTTCCACATGACCTGAGATAGAGAAGATCTTCTGTCCTCCCGCCCCGGGAATTCCATGCTCCTTAAACCAATCTGCGCCATTACGAATAATGCGGCCGACAGATGAGAGCGACTCACAGTTATTGATCGTGGTCGGCTTACCATAGAGACCGACTGCCGCTGGAAAAGGTGGCTTAAAGCGCGGTTGCCCTTTCTTCCCTTCGAGAGATTCAAGAAGCGCCGTCTCCTCACCACAGATATAAGCTCCCGCACCCAATGCGCCATAGAGTTCAATGGAGATACCCGTTCCTTGGATATTCTGCCCAATTAAACCGGCATCACGTGCTTCTTGCACTGCCGCTTCAAAGCGTTTGAAAGGCTCTTCGCTAAACTCTCCACGCATATAGTTGTAACCCACTTTCGCACCGATAGCGTAGGCGGCAATCGCCATCCCTTCCACCAATGCATGAGGGTTAAAACGGAGGATATCTCTATCTTTACAGGTACCCGGCTCTGACTCATCCGAGTTACAGACAAGGTAGCTACTACCATCATCATTCTTCGGCATAAAGCTCCACTTCACACCCGTTGGGAAGCCTGCTCCCCCACGACCACGAAGCTCAGAAGCCTTCACCATCTCAATGACTTCCTCTTTAGAGAGTTCCCCTCTTAATATCTTTTTCCACCCATCGTAGCCCCCTAAGCTCAAGTAGGTCTCGAGAGACCAAGGCTTATCGTGCCCGAGAGTGAAGTAACAAACTTCGTTTTGTACCATTAGTTTGCCTCTTTATTATCTGCTCTTGATTCGATACGGTCGAGAATCTCATCAATCTTCTCAATCGTTAAGTTCTCATGATACTCGTGGTTGATCAGTGCCGCGGGCGCTGCTGTACATGCCGCAATACATTCATCCTCATTCTTAAGCGAAAAAAGACCGTCAGGAGTCGACTCCCCGGCCTTAATACCTAAACGTTGCTCTACATGCGCTAAAATCTCTTCTCCGCCACGAAGCATACAGGAGATATTAGTACAGATCATAATGGCATTTTTACCACATGGTTTCGTTTCGAAATTGGAGTAAAAGGAAGCGACCTCATAGACCGCAATAGGGGGCAACTCCAGATAATCTGCAATTGCATCCATAATCTCAACCGTTAAATAACCACCATTTTCATGTTGAGCTTCACGCAGTGCAGCAAGGAGCGCTGATTGCTTCCGATCTTCAGGGAAGCGTGCGAGCCAGCGATCAATCTCTGCTCTCGTATGGCTACTTAATATACTTTCTCTATTTTTCATCTTAGCTACTCTATACTCTGTAATTGATTAAACTAGCGGTCAATATCCCCAAACACCATGTCTTGTGTTCCCAGTATTGCAACTAAGTCGGATAACATATGGCGTTTTGCCATCTCTTCTGTTGCGGAGATATGGGCAAATCCTGGCGCTCTCAATTTCACGCGATAGGGCTTATTGGCACCATCAGAGACGAGATAGACACCGAACTCCCCTTTAGGATGTTCTACAGCGGCATAAGCTTCCCCTTCAGGAACGCAGAAGCCCTCTGTAAAGACCTTAAATTGTTGAATAAGTGATTCCATGCCCTCTTTAACATCCCGTCTTTGCGGAATAGTGACACGGCTATCGGTACTCATTACAGGACCTTTGTTTTCACGGAGCCACTTAATACATTGCATCATCAAGTGTGCTGACTGCTCCATCTCTTCAAGTCTTACCAAGAAGCGATCATAACAATCACCATTAACGCCCACAGGAACTTCAAAGTCGAGTTGGTCATAGACAGAGTAAGGTCGTGTTTTACGAAGATCCCATGCAACTCCTGAACCACGAAGCATTGGACCTGTAAATCCTAATTCAATAGCTCTCTCAGCAGAGACTGCACCGATACCAACAACACGCCCCTTCCAGATACGGTTACCCACAAGTAAGTTGCGATACTCCACCATATTCTGTTTTAAGAAGCGCTCACAGAAATCTTCTAAATAATCGAGAACATCTCCCTGACGCGCCGCGTTGATTCGCTCAAGCTTTTTCTTCGATCTAAACTTGCTCGGCTCATACTTTGGCATTGTATCGGGAAGATCTTTCGCAACGCCTCCAACACGGTAGTAGAAAGGATGGATTCGCGCACCGGTAATCGCCTCTTGAGCATCATAGAGCTCCTCACGATCACGGAAACAGTAGAGAAGCATCGCCATCGCACCTAAGTCATGACCATGTGCTCCTAACCACATTAAGTGGTTCATAATTCGGGTCGCTTCATCCATCAATACCCGAATATATTGCGCACGAATCGGCACTTCAATTCCCAGTAGCTTCTCAACAGCTAAAACAAATGCATGTTCGTTATTTAAGCATGAACAGTAATCTAAACGGTCGAGATAACCGATCGATTGTGTATAAGGTTTCGCCTCCATCAACTTCTCAGTCCCACGATGGAGTAGACCGATATGAACGTCAGCACGCTCAACCGTTTCCCCTCGAAGCTCAAGGATCATCCGCATTACACCATGGGCCGCCGGATGTTGAGGTCCAAAGTTAATTGTATAGTTTTCAATATTTGTCATTGTTGTCATCTCTTACCCCTTACGAATCATACGTGGAATATTGACGCGTGACTCAATCGAAACCGGTTGATAGACCACACGGCGTAACTCTTCATCATAGATCACTTCCACATTTCCCGTCAGTGGGAAATCTTTACGAAGCGGGTGACCAATAAATCCATAATCCGTTAAGATTCGACGAAGGTCTGGGTGATTCTTAAAGGCGATACCAAACATATCGAACACTTCGCGTTCATACCAGTTAGCGCCACTCCAGATATCGGTTACAGAATCGAGCATGGGGATCACATTATTCTGTTCACCATCGAGATAACATTTCACACGAAGGCGAGCGTTATGAGTCAATGAGAGAAGGTGATAGACAACAGCAAAACGTTCACTCATCGATGCTTTATAAGCTGTCGCTTCAAGGTGATTGCCGGCACGACCGACCGCTTGTGGTGTTGTTCCACGGCTAAAACCATGATTGGAGGCTTCCACATCCCACTCAGTTAAGCCATAGGCAGCATAATCAACAGCAGTGATATCGGTGACCTGCTCAAACTTCAAGGCATCATTGTGCGCCAATTGCGCCATCACTTCATGCACATTTTTCGGGTCGATCGTAATCGTTAACTCACCATATGCCAGAACCGATTTTAGGATCTTATCTCCTAACGTACTCTCTAATGTCTCGAGGAGTTCTTCTGGATTTCTAATAAATTTAGCCATCTTACACCTACCCTAATCTTGCAATCGTGCTAGTTCTCTTAATCTTATCGTGGAGACGTAAGATACCAAACATCAATGCTTCTGCTGTCGGTGGACAACCTGGCACATAGACATCTACCGGGACGACACGATCTGATCCTCTTACCACAGAGTAGGAGTAGTGATAATACCCCCCACCATTTGCGCAAGAACCCATAGAGATAACCCATTTTGGCTCCGGCATCTGATCGTAGACTTTACGAAGTGGAATCGCCATCTTGTTTGTCAATGTTCCAGCAATAATCATTAGATCTGATTGTCTCGGTGACGCTCTAAAGACGGCGCCGCCAAATCTATCTAAGTCATATCTTGCAGCACCCACATGCATCATCTCTAATGCACAACATGCAAGACCAAAGGTCACAGGCCATAAGGAACCTGTCCTCGCCCAGTTAATTGCTGAATCGAGAGTTGTTGTGACAAACCCCTCTTCTAATCTAGCTTCTAATCCCATTCAAGCGCTCCCTTCTTCCACTCATACGCAAAACCGACTGTCAATAAAACCAGAAAAACTACCACAGCCATAATGCCGGGTAGTCCAATCAGTTTCATGGCGGTCGCCCAAGGTATCAGGAAGATTAACTCTAAGTCGAAAATAATAAAAAGAATTGCGATAAGAAAGAAGCGGACATCGAACTTCATACGGGCATCTTCAAATGCCTCAAATCCGCTCTCATATGGAGATAGCTTTTCAGCGTTAGGGGCGTTCGGCCCTAAAAAGTATCCAAGGGCTACCAGAATGCCGGCGAAGACAATACTGAAGCCTACAAAGACCGCTACAGGAAGATATTCCATCATAGCCAATTTTCCTCCAAGACTTTGATTTTACTCATCAATTGATATAAACAAGTGCAAAGCCTACCCGACTCGCCACCGAATATGCTTCAAAACACTGACATGAAATTGTATCCTAACCCCACTATACTAATGGATTAATGGACAAAATTAAAGTTTATCGTCAATTATACTTTCCTGATACTTATCCCGATTGGAGACCGCTATGAACAACAATGACCGCATCTCAAGACTCCTTAAAACCCCCGATTCTCCGCTCATACAATTTCTCAAGGAGAATGATGCGAAGTTCAGAGCGTTACGTCAGCAATTACATAGTTACCCTGAGCTCTCCCGCGAGGAATTTAATACTGCAAAATTGATCGAGGACAAACTTCACGCTTGGAGTATCCCCACAGAACGCCTTACCGAGACAGGTGTGATTGGGATTTTACAGAAAGGGGATTATGAAAATGCGCCACGTGTAGCGCTTCGAGCCGATACCGATGCGCTCCCAATCACCGAAAAAGGGGATCATCCTCACTGCTCTAAGACGCCTGGCGTTATGCATGCTTGTGGCCATGATGGACATACCACTATGCTCCTTGCGGCCGCTAAGTATCTCGCTTTAGAGGCAGAATTTGATGGCACCATTATCTTTATCTTCCAGCCTGATGAAGAGGATCAAGCTGGTGCTCGCCGAATGGTAGAGGCGGGTCTTTTTGAGAAATTTCCTGTCGATGCTATCTATGCGATGCATAATTTCCCAGGTGCAAAACAGGGAGAGATTCTGATCCGCAAAGGACCACAGATGGCTGGCACCTGTGAGGTTCATATCGATATCTTCTCCAAAGGAGGGCATGCTGCCCATCCCTATCAGACAACTGACTCCGTTCTTGTCGCCTCTGAAGTGGTAGTCGGCCTGCAATCGATTATCTCACGCAATATCTCCGGCATCGATTCTGCCGTCATTACCATCGGTTCGATCCATGGGGGAGATGCCAATAATGTCATCCCCAATAAAGTCTCGCTCTTAGGGACCCTTCGCTACTTTGATCTTGAGGTTCGAGATCGCATTAAAGCACGCATCAAGCAGTTAACGGAAGGGATCTGTAGCGCCTATGGCGCCACCTGTGAAGTGCGTCTGATCGATGGCTATATTCCGACGATCAATCACGATAGAGAGACAGAGATCGCCATAGAGGCGATCGATAAGTTAATTGCAGAAGATTCTATTATCCGAAACAAAGCCCCATCGATGGGCGCTGAAGATTTCGGCTTTATGCTTCATGCTTGCCCCGGCGCCTATTTCTATATTGGTAATGATCGAGATCATCAATTTGTTGGACTTCATACCGACCAATATGACTTTAATGATGACAATATCCTGATCGGTGGCGCACTCTGGAGTGAGCTTGCCCTGCACTTCTTAAAGCATCGATAATCGCACACCCCATCACAGTTAAATAACTAAAAATAGACAACATTGAAAATGATATACTATTCACCTTTGCAAGGAGGAAGCATATGAATATCACAAAACCCCTATATCGCCCCCGCAGAATGCGCCGTAATCCTGCGATTCGTCAACTCGTCCAAGAGAGCTTTTTCGATCTTAACGATCTGATCTGCCCTATCTTTGTGGAAGAGAATATTGAAGAGAAGGTAGAAATTAAGACCCTTCCTGGCGTCTATCGCTATCCTGAAAAAGATTTAGCGAAAGAGGTGGCAGAGTTACAAGCATTAGGAATCCGCTACATTATGCCCTTTGGTATCTCCCATCATAAAGATGAGAGCGGTAGCGACACTTGGGAAGAGAATGGTTTCCTTGCACGTATGATTCGCACCATTCGTCAAACAGCACCTGAGATGATCATTATCCCCGATATCTGTTTCTGCGAATATACCTCACATGGACATTGTGGCGTAATCTGCGATGGTGAGGTTGATAATGACGCTACGATTGAAAATTTAGCCAAACAGGCTGTCACAGCTGCTCGTGCGGGCGCCGATATTTTAGCCCCCTCTGCCATGATGGATGGTCAAATTCGCGCTATTCGTGAAGCGCTCGATGCGGCAGGCTTTGAACATGTCGGAATCTTAGCTCACGCCATTAAATTCTCCTCTGCATTTTATGGCCCTTTCCGTGAAGCGGTCAATTCAGAGTTGAGCGGTAACCGTAATGGCTATCAGGCTGACTTTGCCAATGGACGCCAAGCGATGATTGAAGCAGCACTTGATGAAGAGGAAGGTGCCGATATCCTTATGGTGAAACCGGGAACCCCTTATCTCGATCTTTTAGCGCGCTTACGCGAGAGAACTGATCTCCCACTTGCATCCTATCAAGTTGGGGGTGAGTATGCCGCTATCAAATTTGCAGCACTTGCCGGCGCATTAGATGAGAAAGCAGTGGTTGCAGAGACACTCATTGGATTTAAACGTGCAGGGGCAGATATGATTGTCAGCTACTACACAAAAGAGGTAGCAACTTGGTTGAAAAATGGAGAGATCTCCAGCCTCAGCCGATAAGATCAATTGATCGGAGGATCTTTTATTACTATATGAAAACAAGTCAATTTTTAATTAGCACACTCCGCGATACACCTAATGATGCGGAGATTAAATCACACCAATTGATGCTTCGTGCCGGCCTTATTCGCCGTGTTACTTCAGGAATCTATAGCTGGAGTCCTCTTGGGCTTCGCGTTCTGAAGAAGACAGAAGCTATTGTCCGTGAAGAGATGAATAATGCCGGGGCTCTAGAGATGTTGATGCCATCAGCACAGCCGGCAGAACTCTGGATTGAGTCGGGTCGTTGGGAACAATTTGGCCCTGAATTACTTCGCTTTAAGGATCGCCATACGCGTGAATATTGCTTAGGCCCTACTCACGAAGAGGTAATTACCGATTTTGCCCGTCAAGAGTTAAAGAGTTATCGTCAACTTCCGATCAACTTCTATCAGATCCAATGGAAGTTCCGTGATGAGATTCGCCCGCGCTTTGGGGTGATGCGTTCACGTGAATTCTTAATGAAGGATGCCTACTCTTTCCATATCGATGCAGAATCACTCGATGAGACCTACAACAAGATGTATCGCGCCTACTCCAATATTCTCGATCGCCTCGATCTTGAGTATCGCGCTGTCTTTGCAGACTCAGGTGCAATTGGGGGCAGTAAATCTCAAGAATTCCATGTCATCACACAAGCAGGTGAAGATGCGATTGTCTACTCCACGGAGTCTGACTACGCAGCAAACGTTGAAGCAGCAGAAGCGATCGCAGTTGGGACACGCGGCGAGGCCACAAGCCCAATGAAAAAGATTGAGACACCTAATGTTCACTCGATCGAAGATCTAGCTAAATTCCTCAATTCGCCACCAGAGATGCATCTTAAGACCTTAATTCTCCATGGAAAAGAGGATGATGAACTCATCGCGGTCTGTCTCCGTGGAGATCATGAACTCAATGAGGTCAAAGCGGAAAATAGTGGTCTCTTTAAGACACCGCTTGAGTTTGCAACAGATGAAGAGATTGCAGAGAAACTCAATACTACGCCGGGTTCCATTGGCCCGGTTAATCTCCCAATTCGTACTCTCTTTGATCGTCAAGCGGCATTGATGAGTAACTTCAGCTGTGGTGCAAATGAGACAGGCTTCCACTATATCGGTGTCAATATTGGCCGGGATCTTCCTGAACCTGAAGTTCTCGACTTAAGAGAGATCAAGGTAGGCGACCCTTCTCCATGTGGTAAAGGGACCATTGCGATGGCGCGCGGCATTGAGGTAGGCCATATCTTCCAATTGGGAGACCGCTACTCAAAAGCGATGAATGCAACGGTTCTCGATCAAAATGGAAAAGCAACGGTGATGCAGATGGGTTGTTACGGCATTGGTGTGACCCGTATTGTTGCAGCCGCTATTGAACAACGAAATGATGAGGCGGGCATTATCTGGCCTAAAGCGATTGCCCCTTTCACTCTCTCACTAATTCCGATGAACTATGGTAAGTCTGCCTTAGTGAAAGAGACTACCGATAAGCTCTATGATCAACTCATGGCGCTTGGCATCGATGTTCTCTTAGAAGATCGTAACATTCGTCCGGGCGAAGCATTTAGTGATCATGAGTTGATCGGCATTCCTTTCCGCATTGTTATCGGGGATCGTACCTTGAAAAATAGTGAGGTGGAGTTTAAAGCTCGAGGCGATGAAGAAGCAACGATGGTCCCCCTCGATCAAGTTATCGAGTTTGTAAAAGCACAGCTTCTCGCTTAATAGTGATCTCATAGCTCTAGTTCTGCGCCTGATCCCGGCTGACCGCGCTTAAAAGCCTCTTAGAAACAGGTAGAGATAATTAGAGACAACTACAACTAGAGATAACTAAAGATAACTAGGGACAATCAGAGATAAAAAAAGATCTACTCAATAATATTGGTAGATCTTTTTATTTGCGTAATACTTGAGTAACATCTCTTCTACTTGAACTCTACTTTTATAGAGTTCTCTTTTATAGAGCTCTATTTAAGCGTGTTAACGCTCCGCTTTCTCTCTCGCCTTCTCTTCTCGAAAAGCTTTCTGCTCTTCAATCGTCATTGCAATATTGTGACGAAGGTAGATCGGTGAGACTTGATCGGCATAGAGTCCTAATCCTCGATCGAGATCACGCTTAGCCAAAAGAGCGATATCTCCTGCTCGTGGATAGTGACGATCCTCTACTAACGTCACATCTAAGAGTGATGTCGCTCCCTCATCTAAGAGCCAGCCATCTCCTACGCCGTAGAGCGTTACATTCTCATACTGCCCGGTCTTCGCTTCAATACTCTCTCGAATATCTTCCACGCGTGCGGAGATCTCCGCTAAGGTGTTGACCTGATCCTTCTCGATAATCTTAAGATCACCCTCTTCATCAAGTCCGTAGATTGCCCAGTAGACCTCATTCATCTTCGCATCGATCATCGGCATCACCAATGCATCAGGATGCTCTTCCAAAATAGGATAAGCTAATGCCGCAAGCGTCGAGATCGGTACTATGGGCAGTTCAAGTCCGGCGCCGAGCCCCTGAATAAAACCACAAGCAATTCTTAAACCGGCAAAGCTTCCCGGACCGACCGCAAAGGCCAATCCATGAAGCTCATTAAGTTCTATCTCGGCCGCCTCTATCACCTCTTCTGTCATCGGCTTGAGAAGCTCGATATGTTTACGAGGTGCGACAGAGAGCCGTTCGACAATCTCGCCATTTACATAGACCGCTGCCGAACACGCTTCCATCGATGCATCAACTGCTAAAATTTTCATCTTTATTCAACGATATACTCTGTACTACAGTAAGGACAACGCACTTTCCCATCATGATTAGGCGCCAGATAGACGCGCGGGTGGTAACCCCATGCATCCACATCAATAGGGGGACAACAGATGGGAAGTTCCGCTTCTGTTAATTCTACTTCTTTCTGCTCTAATGCCATAATCTCAACTCCTTAGCGTGAAATCGGTTTGTACTTAATACGTTGTGGATTGTCTGCATCATCCCCTAAGCGACGGCGACGATCCGCTTCATACTCTTCGTAGTTTCCTTCAAACCATTCTACATGAGAATTTCCTTCAAAGGCTAAAATATGTGTTGCAATTCGATCGAGGAACCAACGGTCATGGGAGATAACGACGACACAGCCGGCAAAAGCTAAGATAGCATCTTCCAAGGCACGCAAGGTCTCAATGTCGAGATCGTTCGTCGGTTCGTCAAGTAAAATGACATTACCGCCAGAGCGAAGCACTTTTGCCAAGTGAACACGGTTACGCTCACCTCCAGAAAGATCCTTAATAAATTTCTGCTGATCCGATCCTTTAAAGTTAAAACGACCACAATAAGCACGTGATGGAGTCTCATAGTTACCCACGCGAATAATATCAGAGCCTCCTGAGATCTCCTCCCAGACAGTTTTAGAGCCATCTAATGTATCGCGACTCTGATCAACATAGGCTAACTCGACACTCTCTCCGACACGGAAAGTTCCCGCATCTGCTTCTAATTGACCTGTCATCAGCTTGAAGAGTGTTGATTTACCGGCACCATTTGGTCCGATCACCCCTACAATTCCTCCGCGAGGAAGATTAAAGCTTAAATCTTCATAGAGAAGTTTATCCCCAAATGCTTTTGCAACACCTTTCGCTTCAATCACAAGATCACCTAAGCGAGGACCCGGTGGAATATAGATCTCCATCGTCTCATTACGCTCTTGGAACTCTTGACTCTCTAACTCTTCAAAACGAGCAAGACGCGCTTTAGATTTTGTCTGGCGACCTTTCACACCTTGACGAACCCACTCAAGCTCTTTCTTAATCGCTTTTGCACGAGACTCTTCCTGTTTTGCTTCCTGCTCTAAGCGTCTATTCTTCTGCTCAAGCCAGCTTGAGTAGTTACCCTCATAAGGAATTCCGTGACCTCGGTCTAACTCTAAAATCCAGCCCGCAACATTATCTAAGAAGTAACGGTCATGCGTTACCGCAACAACAGTACCAGGATAATCGTGGAGGAATCGCTCAAGCCACGCCACAGATTCTGCATCTAAGTGGTTTGTCGGCTCATCGAGCAGCAACATATCGGGTTTTGAGAGAAGCAATTTACAGAGTGCAACTCGGCGACGCTCTCCCCCTGAAAGGGTGGCAACATCACGATCCATTGGTGGCAAGCGCAGTGCATCTGCCGCAATCTCAAGTTGACGCTCTAAGTTATGGCCATCCGTTGTCGCTAAAATCGCTTCAAGTTCAGCTTGCTTAGTAGCTAATGCATCAAAGTCTGCATCAGGTTCAGCATAAGCGGCATAGACTTTATCGAGCTCTTCTTGTGCATTCTTAATATCGCCGAGAGCTTCCTCAAGGTTTCCACGAACATCGAGCGCTTCATTGAGCTTTGGCTCCTGCTCGAGATAGCCGATCTTTGTTCCAGGTTGAACACGCGCTTCCCCCTGAATATTGGTATCCACTCCTGCCATAATGCGAAGAAGTGTTGATTTACCGGCACCATTTAATCCTAAAACCCCAATTTTCGCACCGGGAAAGAAGGAGATCGAAATATCTTTTAAGATCTCTCGATTAGGCGGTACGATTTTACTGACACGATTCATCGTGTAGATAAATTGTCCTGACATATAATTTTAACCCTTATATAAAGACGACAAGATGAACGAGCGAGGGGATTCTATAAAAATCAACATAAGAATCAATATAAGAATCGATATAGGAATCAATATGGCAATCAGAGCAGTATCACGAAAGAGAACCCTCTCTTTCCCTGCGCATCGATCCCACAATCACCCTATAAAAAGGCTCGATCACCGATCTGTTTACAAATAATTTCCCCGATATTCTACCCCATATTCCGCTAAATTGATCCTCATCGGGCGAGAATTATTTCACGTGCCCTGGAAAAAGAGCGCAAGCCACTTTCAGAGAATCTTCCGATAAGCGCTTTATGGAGATCATAATATGTGATCCCGATTGATCTTAGTAACACCTGACATCCCCATTAACACCGTGATATGGTAAAGCGTATCCAATATTCATTCATACAGATCATTCACACATATTAATTCAAAATGTCATTCACTAATATCAGTAACAGAATCAGCAACAAAACTTAATATACATAGATCGGCCAAAAATATTTGTCCACCATCATCAACAGAGGAGAAAAGAATGAGTTACCAAATTATCTTAAAAGAACAGGGAGATATCTCTAATTTTGAGAAGGTTGAAATCACCCTTCCAGCGCCAAAAGAGGGAGAGGTGCGTATTGAGCAGAAAGCAATTGGGCTCAACTTTATCGATACCTACCATCGCGATGGACTCTATGCCTTAGAGACGCCCACCGTCATTGGGCAGGAGGGTGCCGGCATTATTACTGCAGTCGGGAAAAATGTCACCCAATTTAATATTGGAGATCGTGTCTGCTATGCGAGTGTTTTAGGTGCTTATGCCTCAGAACGCAATATCGCTACCGATCGACTCATTAAAATTCCTAGTAGTATCTCTTATGAAGAGGCCGCCTCCTCCCTTATTCGCGGCGGTACAGCAAGCTATCTGCTCTTCGATCTCTTTCAACTCAAGGCGGAACATACCACTTTAATCCATGCCGGCGCCGGCGGTGTTGGCCAGATTCTGATTCAATGGGCAAAAGCGATCGGCGCTACCGTGATCACAACAGTGAGTACTGAGGAGAAAGCAGCCGTGGTTCGCGCTTTAGGAGCGGATCTTGTCATCAATTATCGTACGGAGAATTTTGTAGAAAAGGTGCGTCAATTTATCCCTGAAGGGGTTGACGTTGTCTATGATGGCGTTGGGAAAGAGACCTTTATTCCTTCATTAGATACCTTAAAACCATTAGGCATGATGGTCTCTTTCGGCAATGCCTCAGGGGCGCCACCGGCAATCTCTCCGCTACTACTTTTAGAGAAAGGGAGCCTCTTTCTAACGCGCCCTAACCTCAATGCCTATACCTCAACAAAGGAGCGCTATCGAACGGTGATGGATCGCTGGTTCCTTGCACTCAGTAGTGGAAAAATTAAGCTCTCTTTACAACAAAAGTTTCCTCTTTCAGAAGTTGGACGTGCCCATCAAGCATTAGAGAATCGAGAGATTATTGGCTCAGCAGTTCTGATCCCTTAACAGCATTTTAGAAAGCAAAGAGCGTGATTTAAAACAAAATTAAGAGAGAAAGCGAGGAATCCTCGCTTCTTTTATTTCTATAAAAGATTACAATGGGAAGCTATTTCATTCTACCGATTTACATAATCTATTTAGACTATCTAATTTAAGCTATCTATCTAGGAACGCTCTTGAGAGATGCTATATAGAACCCCGAAGATCATCTAAAGGTTCGGATAACTCTTTTAACTAACTATCCACCCCATCCTTAACTATGAGGTAATCTCTTAATTATGACTGAATTTATTGCGATGCTCTCCGGCGCCTTCTTTATCGGTTTTGCGGCACAGACCCACTGTGTGGGGATGTGTGGACCGGTAATTGGTATCTTGGGAATGAACAACTCCTATAAACGTATTCCGGCAGCCATTCTCTATAACCTTGGCCGTATCTCTACCTACACACTCTTAGGTGTATTAGGGGGATTGATTGCCGCCTCGGTCTCCGATATCACCTCCATTCAATATGTGATTCGTTATATCGCCGGAATTATTATGATCCTTATTGCGCTCCAACTCTTTGGACTTCCCCAATTTTTAGGATTTATTGAGCGCCCCTTCCAACATATCTGGAAACCGATTCAACGCTTCTCACAACGCTTCTTCCCGATTCGAACAGCGAAAGGAACCTATCTAGTAGGGATGATCTGGGGACTTCTCCCCTGTGGTGCGGTCTATGGTCCTCTCGCGGTGGCAATGGGTGCCGGCTCAGTCGCAAAATCTGCTGGCATTATGTTTGCTTTTGGGCTCGGAACACTTCCTATTATGTTGGGTCTTGCGATCTTTGGTAATTATATCGGCCACTTTTTTGCCAAAAAAGGAATTCGTATCCTTGCCGGCTTACTCGTTTTAGCAATGGCGATCTACTATCTCGGCTGGATTGCACCTCAAGAGAAGGTGACTAAACGTGCCGCAATGGCCAGTGAACAGACCCATAAAGTACGGGAAGGAGAGATGAGTGCCGCTGAAGTATTAGAGCAGATGCAAAAAGGGGGCATGAGTCATGGCAAAAAGATGGATAAAGAGGATGGCTCGATGCAAAAGTCGATGAAAGATTCCATGCCGAGCAATACAGATCAAAAATCTTCGAGCCATTAATGGAAAATCTCTCATAGAGAATCTTCTCAATAAATATTAAGAAATTAAGAATCGAAACATTAATAATCGAAATATCAATAATATTAAGACCTTAAGCGATCGAGCCACCTTATCGGGTGTTCTGATGAACTTAAGGTCTTTTTTTATACCAATTCTATTGTTGTTAAACGATTGTCATAAAGAGTTTTTATACTTCAAAAGTATTCTTAACCACATCATCGATACTTTTGAGGAGACATTATGCAACTGAAGGTTAAAAAAATCACCGCACTCTCACTACTAAGTGCAACGCTCTTTGCACAAAGCGCAATAGCACAGACAGAGATTGAGTGGTGGCACTCAATGGATGGCGCACTTACCGATTGGGTTAATGATTTAGCTGAAGGCTTTAACGAATCCCAAACTGAATTTAGAGTCATTCCAACCTATAAAGGGGGATATGAACAATCGATGACTGCGGGAGTTGCTGCTGTTAGAGCTGGAGAGGCTCCCGATATACTCCAAGTTTACGAGGTAGGGACTGCCTCGATGATCTATGCCGATGGCGTGACAAAATCGGTCACAGAGATTATGCAAGAAAATGGGATTCCCTTCGATCTCAATAGCTATATTCCCGCGGTAGCAAGTTACTATACCGCACCCAATGGAGAGCTGTTATCACTTCCCTTCAATAGCTCAACAACAGTGATGTACTACAATAAGGATGCGTTTAAAAAAGCGGGATTAGATGCAGATAATCCCCCTAAGACCTGGGCTGAAGTGCGTAAAGCCACTGAGGCATTAAAAGCTGCTGGGGTCTCCTGCCCTATGACAACTGAATGGATGGGATGGACACAGCTTGAAAGTTTCTCGGCATGGCATAATGCCCCTTACGCCTCTGAAAATAATGGTTTTGATGGCTTAGATACAGAGCTACTGATCAATAAGCCACTTCAATTACGTCACTTCAACAATCTCAATGAGATGGCAAAAGAGGGATTATTTCACTATAAAGGACGCGCAAGTGAAGCGGGCCCTGCCTTTAGATCAGGAGAGTGTGCAATCACCTTTGGCTCTTCCGCAAGTTATGCCGGTTTGAAACGAGATGCGAAATTTGAATTTGGTGAATCGACCCTCCCCTACTATGCCGATGTTGAAGGCGCTCCCCAAAATACCGTCATTGGTGGAGCAAGTCTCTGGGTGATGAATGGCAAACCAGCAGATCATTATCGAGGCGTTGCTCAATTTTTTGATTATATCTCTCAACCTGAAATTCAAGCCGCAAGCCATATGCGTACCGGCTATCTCCCCGTCACAAAAGCTGCTTTTGAAATTACAGAGGCAAGTGGCTTCTATGAAGAAAATCCGGGTGCCAATGTGCCTGTAGAACAGATGATACGGAAAGCTACTGACAATACACGCGGTATCCGTTTAGGCAATATGCTTCAGATCCGTGCGATTGTCGATGAAGAGACAGAGCAGATCTGGACAGGGAAAAAGAGCCCAGAGGAGGCTCTCAACAATATTGTTAAACGAGGCAATGAGTTACTCCGTCGCTTTGAACGCGTCAATAATCGATAATCTTAATCATTCTAAACGGGGCGATTGATCATAAGATCGCTTCGTTTTTTATCGCCCAAAATAATGATTCTAACCTCTCTCCGCTTCTCTCTCTTATCAAGTGTGACTTATCAAGAATGAAGTTAAAAAATTATGAAATTATATTTTAAAGAGCATCGTTGGCTTCCCTGGATTCTCATTATTCCGCAGCTATTTGTCATTGCCCTCTTCTTCTACTGGCCGGCTGTACAGGCAATGATTCAGAGCTTCCAGCTTGAAGATATCTTTGGTTTAAATCGAGAATGGGTAGGGTTTGAGAACTTTATCACCCTCTTTGAGAATCCGATCTACCGAGAAGCAATCTATACCACCCTCTACTTCTCTTTTTGGGTCACCTTTTTAGGTTTAACGATTGCTCTTCTCCTCGCTTTCTTTATGCAGAAAGTCACAAAAGGCGTCCACCTCTACCGGACGATGCTGATTCTTCCCTATGCGGTTTCCCCCATAGTGGTAGGGGTTCTCTGGACCTTCATGTTTGCCCCAGGCTTTGGGCTCATCACCTATCTACTGAGCAAAATAGGGATCACATGGAACCATCAGCTCAATGCCAATCAAGCGATGTGGCTTGTGATTATGGCCTCTATCTGGAAGCAGATCTCCTATAACTTCCTCTTCTTCTATGCCGGACTTCAAGCGATCCCTAAATCTCTCTCTGAAGCTGCTGCTATCGATGGTGCCGGCCCTTGGCGTCGATTTTTCACTATTGAATTCCCCCTCTTATGGCCGACAACCTTCTTTCTCTGCGTTATCAATATTGTCTATGTCTTTTTTGATACCTTTGCCATTATCGATGCCTTAACAGAAGGTGGCCCTGGCAATGCTACATCCACTCTGGTCTATCGGATCTACTTTGATGGGTTTAAAAGCATGAACTATGGAAGCTCTGCGGCACAATCGATCGTCTTAATGGGATTTGTCCTTCTTCTTACCATCATTCAATTTCGTTATATCGATAAGAAAGGAGCATAATAATGATCGAAAATCGTAAAGGACTCAAAATAGTTGCACACCTAACTATTATAACGACCCTACTTATCGTCTGCTTTCCGATCTATATTGCGATTATTGCCTCCACTCAGAGTGCTGAGGCGGTAGTCAATGTCCCCTTCTCACTCCTTCCTGGCGACCACTTTTGGAATAACTATAAGATCGCACTCTTCGGAGATGAGAAGAGCAACTCCTTCTCTGCAATTAGAATGCTCTGGATCTCTCTTGTGATGACCTTACTCATCGCTTTTGGCAAGATTGCGATATCGATCACTTCAGCTTTCGCGATTGTCTATTTCCGCTTTCCCGGCAGAATCATTCTCTTCTGGATCATCTTTATCACATTGATGTTACCCGTAGAGGTCCGTATTATCCCTACCTTTGATGTTGTTGCTAATTTACATATGCTCAATAGTTATGCAGGATTAACCATCCCTCTTATTGCTTCTGCAACAGCAACCTTCCTCTTTCGCCAATTTTATAGCACCGTTCCCGATGAGTTATTAGAAGCGGCAAGAATCGATGGTGCTACTGCTATGCGCTTCTTTAAAGATATTCTCCTACCACTCTCTCTGCCAACGATTGCCGCCCTCTTTGTCATTCAATTTATCTATGGTTGGAATCAATATCTCTGGCCACTTCTCATGACAACTCGTGAAGAAATGTTTCCGATTTCGGTAGGATTACGGCAGATGATGGGATCAGGAGATGCCCTAGTCGATTGGAATATTGTGATGGCAACGACCGTCTTAATGTTAATTCCTCCGATCATTGTCATTCTGCTTATGCAGAAGTGGCTAGTAAAAGGGCTAATCGATAGTGAGAAATAGATCAGTAGAGCAGTAGAGCAGTAATGCAATAGCCTAATCACCAGATCATCCGATTACCTGATTACCTGATTACCTGATTACCTGATTACATAATCATGTAAATCAAATAAGTAAGAAAACAACAAAATAGCGAGGATCAACAAAAGTGGCAAAAATTCAGTTACAAGGGATTACAAAACATTATGGATCAAAGCGAAAACCGGGGACACTTATCTTAAAAGGGATCGACATCGATATCGAAGATGGTGAGTTTATCGTTGTTGTCGGTCCTTCTGGTTGTGGTAAATCAACACTACTACGCGTTATTGCCGGCTTAGAAGAAGCCTCAAGCGGTATGATCACAATTGGCGAACGCGATGTTACCCATTTAGAGCCATCCCAAAGAGATATTGCGATGGTCTTCCAGAACTATGCCCTCTACCCCCATATGAGTGTTCGAGAAAATATGGCCTATGGTGTAAAATTAGCCAAAATGCCGAAAGAAGAGATTGAACGGCGCATTCAAGAGACTGCAAAAATGCTCGATATTGAAATGCATCTCGACAAAAAACCAAGTGCTCTATCAGGAGGACAGCGACAAAGAGTTGCCATGGGGCGTGCCATTGTACGCCAGCCTAAGCTCTTCCTCTTTGATGAGCCACTCTCTAATCTCGACGCAAAACTCCGAACCTCTACTCGTTTAGAGATCCGTCGTCGCCATAATGAGATTGGCATTACCTCCCTCTATGTCACTCATGATCAGACAGAAGCAATGACACTTGCTGACCGAATGATTATCTTAAATAATGGCAATATTGAGCAATTTGGCACACCTGAAGAGATCTTTCATCAGCCTGCCTCCACCTTTGTTGCTAACTTTATGGGTTCGCCAGCGATGAATCTTCTTCCTGTTACCCTCAGAGAGGGTGCCGTCTACTTTAAAAGAGAGAAGCTCAATGGTGTCACGCCACCTAAAGCATTACTAAAAAGAGAGCAGAATGAGTGGATCTTAGGTATCCGCCCTGAAAAGATCTATTTACAGCAAGACTCACAACAAGATGGACAACCTCTATCTATTAATGTAACCCTCACTCTCGCAGAAAATTTGGGCGCTGAAATGTTGCTCTATTGTGATTTCGCCGGCGAAACAATCACGGTTAAGATGCCTCATAAAGTTCAAAATAGTGCGCCACCTCGTGCAGAAACTGAGCTCTCACTACAATTCTCCTCTCAAGATCTCTTCTGGTTTGATCCTACAACCACGAAACGGGTCGAAACAGATTAAGTCTCTCAACTTCAAGGATCTCAATCATGATATACAAAAAAGAAGTTATCTCCCCCTCTCCTTACCCAAACCTGATCGCCCATCGAGGTGCCGGGAGGGCCGCCCCTGAAAATACGCTCGCCGCATTCCGCTATGGGAGTCAGAAAGGTTTTACCATGTTTGAGTGTGACGTAAAACTTTCACAGGATCAGGAGCTCTTTCTGTTACATGATTCCACGCTAATGCGCACGACAAATGGGGTAGGAAATGCTAGTGAGAAATCATGGGAGGAGCTCTCTCGTCTAGATGCTGGAAGTTGGCATTCTGCACACTACAGTGGGGAACCTCTCGCTCGCTTTGAGGGAATAATCGACTTTATCATCAACAATCACTATCTTCTTGATGTGGAGATTAAACCTAATCCCGGTGAAGCGTATAAAACAGGTGTTGCAATCGCCTCCTTTCTTCAAAAAAAGCATCTTAAGCTCTCAGCACAAAATACCGACCTCTACGGCTCCCCCTTTCTTCTCTCCTCCTTTTTGCCAGAGGCATTACGTGGCGCTAAAGAGATTGCACCCGAAATTCCTAGAGCCCTCCTAGTAGATAGCGGATCACAAGGTGAAGTACAAATATTTGAGCAGATCTCAGAATTAGAGTGTGCGGGCATCATCCTCAATTATCAGATTGTTACCCCAAAAATCGTAGAAAAAGCACATCAAATGTCGCTCTTTGTTATGGTCTACACTGCCAATGAACCGCTACTGATCGAGCAATTACTTCAGATGGGTGTGGACTCTATCATCACCGATAATATGGAGATCAATCTTAAGCGCTAGATATCACAGAGTCATTTGTTAGAAAAGCTTCAAAGAGTAGAATCGTTTGATTAAATAGCGTTAAAAGCACCTTAATAAAGTTTACCAAATAGAGATGCATTTATCCCCCAAAGGGACAATAATGGAGGGATAATCACAGAAGTTACAGCTATAAAACAACGATAAAATTTAGGAGTAGCAGATGAGCAAGCGTTACAAAATTCATTCAAAAGTTTATGAACGTTATGAAAACTTTATGCATATTATTGAAGACCTTGATACGCATGAAGCGATCGTTATCGATCCCGCTTGGGATGAGGAGTACTTTACCGATGAGATCGAGCGCCTTGGCGTAAAGCCTGTTGCTATCTGGCTAACTCATGGTCATCACGATCATGTGAGCGCAGTGCAGATGCTACGAGATTTCTATCCTATGCCGGTCTATGCTTCTGAAGTTGAGATCGATTTTATCAACTCCTATCCTAAAGGAGATCTCCCCCCTGCTTTTCGTGAGTTACCCGATGATGTGATTCCCTTAGCAGATAATGATACTCTCTCCTTTGCCGGCGAAGAGGTCCGAATTATTCATACCCCCGGTCATAGCCCTGGATCGATCTGCTATCTCTTCTCTGATGATATTATTACCGGCGATACCCTCTTTGTTGATGGTGCCGGTCGAGCTGATCTGACCGGATCCGATCCGGAAGCACTCTTCCACTCTCTCAATCGCCTAGTTGATGAGGTTCCACATCATGTTGAGATCCATACCGGCCACGCTTACGGCCCTTCAGCTACCGCAACTTTAAAAGATCAGATCGAAAGCAACCCCTTTTTACAAAGGATCGATGATCAAGAAGAATTTATTCGCTATCGTATGAGCCGTTAATGGCGCTCAATAGGAATCAGATCGTAGCTATTAAGATTCATTTTTTAATAGACACAGGCAATAGCTACGATTTTCCATCTTCATGATGAATGCTAGATACTCATACTTAGCCCGATCAATTAAAAATATCTGATCATTCCCCCCGATTTTCAATAAAAATAGCTACATTTATCCCATCACTATTAATACTATTAATAAAATAGAGAGTGAGATCGATCACAAAGTAAATTTATTGTAAACGTTATCCCTTACTGAAAAAAGATGCGATACTAAAGAGATAAAACCTGCGTAAATTATAATCAGCTTTTAATCCTGTTTAGTCGTGCTTGAATCGCGCATGAGTCGCGCTCAAGCTCTCTTGTAAGCAATTTAAGTCACTCTCATTAAAAATGATGAACTATGAACTATCAATTATGATCTATAAGATTTATCACCTATAAAATAGGGTATAAAAAAGTAGAGCAATTGAGGGATCACAACGATTTATTAAAGAATATTTGAAATAGAGTCAGTCATTAGGGAATAGTAAGATATTAGTATGAAGTCGATTATCCATAATTATCAAAGAGCTGTAAGAAGACTCTTCAGCACACTCCTACTGCTATTTTTGACGCTCCCATCGCTAATAGCTGCGGACTCCCCTATTAATGAGGGTAAGTTGCAGGATATTTTAGATCCCAAATATTATGATATTGATGGCGATCTTCTTGCAGATCCCCCGTTACTGCCCCATCTACAAGTCGATCCAGCAACATTAGTGATCTCTATTGTTCCTAATGGCGATGAACATGCATACGCGCACCAGCTCAATCCCTTCTTTAACTATCTTCAAAGCTGTCTACAGCGACCTGTTATCTTCTACCCTATGCAGAGTAGCTATGCAGAGGTAGAAGCGATGCGTAATGGTTCCATTCATATTGCAAGCTTCTCAGCAGGAGCACTCATTCATGCTGTTAATCGTGCCGGCGCAATTCCTTTTGCCGGCAAGGGTAATGAAGATGGATTATTAACAACCGATATGATTGTGATCGTCCGGCAAGATAGCCCCCTTTATAACCTCAAAGATCTGAAAGGTACTCGCGTTGCCCATGTCAATTTTGCTTCAAGTGCGGGGCATCTAGCTGCGCTCTCCCTCTTCCCAGCAGAGGGCATTACTCCTGGGAAAGATTATGAGATCTTATTTTCAGGCAAACATCGACAATCTATTTTTGGGGTTAAATCGGGCGATTATGATGCTGCCCTCATCGCTCAAGAGGTTCTCGATCGTTTAGTACTCCTCGACCTTGCCAGTTATGATGATTTTAGAATTATCTATCGTAAAGGTTCAGCACCTTTTGCCGCCTATACTTACGCACACAATCTCGCGCCGGCACTGAAAGAGCAGATCCAAAACTGTTTCTATCAATATCGTTTTCCCGAAGAGATGCAGAGAATCTATCTTGGCGCAGATCGATATCTCCCTCTCAATTATCAAGAAGAGCTAGAGACTCTATTTCAGATCTATACGCCTCAAAAGCTCAATCAAGAGATTGATTAAAACGTAATGCATGGTAGTAGAAACGATTAGGATGAAGCGCCTCTCGTAGCGCTTGAGACAATTGCACATAAGAACAGCTTTCTGACTTAGGTAATAATTCCATACGAGACTCCATACTAGGCTCTATACAAAACTCTCCAATAATATAATCCCGTAAGAGCACAGCACTAATGGGCGCAGAGATCATCCCACGTGACCCGTGTGCCGTTGTTAAATAGAGCCCTCTTTCCCAGGGAATCGGAATATCAGGAATTGCTTTAGCATCTGCACGTATGGCGGCAAAATCGGCCATAAAACGTTCTCGATTTGCGATGGGCCCCACGATCGGCATCGACCCCATAGCACTTGCTCGAGTAGCCGCCCGGCCTTCAAGCGCCAGTTGCTGAAGTGCCGTATCATCCATCTTTGAGCTAAGCCCTAAATCTGTTGCAAGTTCTGGAGAGCTCTTCTCTAACATCGCGATATTTTCTCGATGCTCTTCATCTGTTAAATATCCACCAGCCTCATGCCGGCGAAAAGTTGCGCCAAAGGTACTCCTTTTCAAACCAACTCCCTTTGCCGGCGCAATATAGCCTTCACCACTGATCACCATCTTCAGTGGATTATCTCGATTGATCGTTGTCGTCTGCCCGCGTACAACAGTAAAGGGAAGATGACGACAGGGCTCCAACGTCGCAACCCCTTCTGCCATCGCTAAAATCACCCCTTTACTGCGAAAAGTAGAACCATCTTCACAGCGCACCTCCCAAAGAGGGCAGGCTTCATCCAAAGCACCCAATGTCGCAGGATGCCCACTATCATCAGCTCCGGCAACACTTGAATTTCTCGCAGAGATCTCCTCTCTTTGAAGACAATTAATACTCGTTACAACCTTGCCACATAATCGCTCCGTATCAACACTTTTTAAGAGTGCCTCTACAAATGCCGGCGGAGAGACCCAGCCTGATGTAGGGAAATAGAGCCCTCCGGCAGTCAGTGGCACACCGGCTAATTGAATCGCCTCTGCTTGATCGACCCACTTGAGTAGTGATGGAGGATAAAGCTCCGCTAATTGTTGCTGTTTTTCTCCCTCTTTCTCAGAGCGAGTTAACTGAAGAAGACCACAATCATCCCAATCTTCTCCTTTCTTTAGTAGAGAATCTGCTGTTAACTTCTGCAATAACTGACGAACATAGTGTAAGCCTGAGATTAGAAGCTCATTTTGCACCTCGGTATGGGGAGAGAGCTTTAAGTAGAGCATCCCTTGTAGATTTCCCGATCCGCGAGAAGCTACCTCTGCCTCAGCCTCTAACAATAATGTTCGAAATCCGGCATTTGCTAACTCATAAGCGCTCGATGCCCCGGCAATACCGCCGCCGACTATAATAAAATCATATAGGGCGTCATATCGGTGACGTTCAATGCCTTCTGCCTGATATTGCTCAGTACTCCATATGATCTTGGGTGCCTGATACCAAGGAATGACCCGCTCTTTTGTCACACACTACTCCTTCTCTCAATACATTTTTTCTTAATGCATTTTTTCTTAATACATGTTCTCTTTATGCACTTTCTCTTTATCTGTTTTCTCCACTTATGACCTTAATAGCGCCATCTAGAGCTGTTATAAAGTTATAATTTAAATCGATACACTCTGCTATTTTAACGGAAAGGGGGAGAGAAATGGGATTGTTTCCCCTCAAGCGCTACTTTTTCTACCCAAACATGGCACCGCTCACTTTTGTTCTATAGAATGGAAAAGAATCAACCCTAAAGGGAATCAGTTAAAACTAGGACAATCAAACTAGGACAATAAATATTATGAGAAGATTACTAAAAATTGGAGCGGCCCTGCTCCTTGTGGCAACTATTGCTGCCTGTACTGAAAAAGAGGCAACACCTATCGAACAAGAGGTTTCGGTTTATGAATTAAATCAGCCAGGGATCTCTATCAAAATGACCTTAGTCGGAGAAAATGATCAGCTTGTCGGACAGAGTACAGAGAGCATTATTGATTATGATCTGATTGAGGCAAAAAATGCGGCAGAGGCAAAGGCGATTCTAGATGAGTTGACAGGATATGTCGATTATAGTGATGTTAAAGGGATTACCTATGAGATGATTTATGGGGAGAAGAGTGCTAATGAAAAGATCGCCGTTGATCTCAAAGTTGCGGATCTCGTAGAGTTAGCAAATTTGCCAGGTACTGCTTTTGAAGGTGATCCAACCATGGCGATCAGCTACTCCGCGACAGGCGATATGTTGGAAAGCTCTGGCTTTACTAAACAGCGTCAAATTGAGAATAAGAAAACAGAAGAAGAAAAGTCGAAATAGTGAAGCAATAGTATCAATCAAACAACCACAAAAAAAGCTGAAGATTAAAACTTCAGCTTTTTTACTATCGTCATCTCATTGAGTGTCCACTTACACATTATGGCTTCTCATTATGGCTTCTCTATAGAGGGAGTCGATGCATCCAATGCATCACCCTCTTCTCTCTTTTGCAATACTTCAGTCTGCGCCTCAACCAATAAGATTCGCTTCTGTAGACCTCGATAGTAACGAGTCATCATCCAGAGCGCCAAAAGACCGTAGACGCCTAACTGCACGACTAAAAGTATCAACTCAGGGATCATATTACTAAAACCGCCCCCCATCTGATTCATTGTGATCATGCTAGTAATTGCTGGAAAGATCGGCATTAGATAGGTGAAAATTCGTAAGGCCCAAGGAATCATCTCTGTGGGCCAACTCATTCCTGAAAGGAAGAAGATCAACATACTTGAGGGAAGAATAATTAAAAAGACTGAATCAAACTTTCTAAAGAAGAGACCAATAAAGGTACTCATAAAGATCGTTGCGGATAAAAAGAGTAACCCAAAGAGCATCAATCGCGGCAATGAACCATGAAATGGTAACTCATAAAAGATCGGTGTTATCCCCATATAACAGATGAAGATCACAATACTCACCATAAAATAAGCAAGCCATTTACCGGTTAATGTCATAAAAGCAACAACAAATGGGGATGCTTTAGGATCAGCGACTAACCCTTTATCAAAATCTGAGTTGCGCCCTAAAATAAGCGAAATCACCAATGCCAAGAAGAGACACTGGAAGACAATTAAGACATAAACCGGAGGAATGACATAGGTTGCATAGCCATTTTGTGGATTATAGAGCGGAATAACAACCGGAGTAATCGGGGTACTATTACCAAAGGCAACAGCGGGATCCACCCCCATCTGCACCTGCTTAGCCGCCCCGATGCTTCGGCTCATTGTCTTCACCACACTTTGGACCGCTGTCATCATACGACTATAGATAATTACATAGCTTGCATCGCCATAAAATGAGAACCCGCCACTTCGCCCACTTAAGATGTTTTGTTCAAACCCTGGGGCAATATAGAAGATCCCATAGACTTCACGATTACGCATCATATGTTCCGCCTCATCCATAGTATGGACGTGACTGACAATATCGATTCGATCTGTTGCATTCAATTTTCGTAAGATATCACGGCTCAATGTTGAGTTATCGAGATCAACCACCACCGCCGGAGCATTTCGCACCTCCTCATTATCGTAAGGAATAGGATAGTAGAAGAAGTAGAGAATCGATCCCGAAACAAGAATACTAATAATCGCCTCGACCGTGAAGATACGATTAAACTCCTTCAGAAAGATCTGCAAAATAGTCTTAAACACGTTTTGCCCCCTTTTTATAGAGATGGAGTCGAATAATCACAACGATATAGGTGATAAGTGCGATCAACAACAGCGAGAGAAGTGGTGAGAGATTATAGGGAAATTCATGCCCTCTAATCGTCTGATCTAGACGGATCTCCACATACCAAGTAATGGGTAAAACTGCGCCCCAAGCGATAGCATACCAACTCATAGCGATCCGGGGAAAGAAGAGCCCAATAAAACCAAAGGCTGGAGATGAGAAGCTACTTGCCGCTCCATAATTGATCACCTTTTCCGGTAACCAGAGGGCAAAAACAGCTGCCCAAAGTTGGGCCGCTACAATAAAGAGAGCCGTTCCTAAATAGAGTATAAAGAGAGATCCCCGTATCGGCATATCAAAAAAGAGGACTAAGACCGCATCTAAAACGATATGAACCGCTAAGAACCAGAGAAGATAGGGGATAATTTTATTAAAGAGATAACGGAAATAACTGCCATTAGCCATCGCTAAGGGAACAGCAATACCGCCTAACTTATACTTATCCCGAACAATGGTAAAGACCATCGTTACCATAATTAAGATCTGTAGCAATGTGGGGACGACACCATTGGTTAATGTATAGTTATAGTTGAGCGTTGGGTTAAAGACAGGATGAATCTCTAACTCAATAGGAGAGAGCTGTTCAGCCGCAATGGGGCGTGCAACGCCCTGATTCATCATTGTCTCTGCTTGATAGTCAGTAATAATCGATGTCAATGCAGAAGAGAAACCACTCTGCAACGCCGAGCCTATCGACATATATTGATTGTTGTAGAATGTTGTTACTTCAGGCGATTCATTCGCTAATAACAACTTCTCAAAATCAGTTGGAATAAAGACAATTCCATAAACCTCACGATTAAGAAGCTTCTGCTTCGCATCATGAAGAGAGCTATCCCTCGCTGCGACCAATACTTGTGGTGAGGCGGCGATATCCTGAATCAAGGAACGTGATGTCACAGTCCGATCCATATCGACCACCGATACCGGCATCTTCTGAATAACGCCTTCAGAGAGCAATCCCGTATAGAAGATCACCACTAATAATGGATAGATAAAGAGGGCAAAAAAGAGACTCTTCTCTCGAAAGATCAGACGCATCTCCCGATAGAGAATTGAGAAATAGTGCTCTTTAACAACCGCTTCAGTAACTCTCTTTTCCATCAAAGTCCTTTAAATACGTCTTTTAAATGCGCTGTAATGAATGGCGATTAATCTGCCGTATGGCGAGACTTCCAGTCGGCAATAACACTCATTCCGGGCAATAAACCCTCTTCAGCTTTTACCGGCTTTGCTTTTACTTCAAAGGTGCGAAGATCAAAATCACCCGTTGCTTTGGTCGCTTGCCAGTTGGCAAATTGTCCCAATGGATTGATCGCCTGGATATAGACATCAACATCTTTCTTAAGCGCAGGAACATAGACGGTAAAATGATCCCCCACAGCAGCATAGTTGAGGTAATCTTCACGGATATTAAATGTTAACCATAAATTATCCATATTAATTAAAGAGTAGAGCGGGGTTCCGGGGTTGTAGAGTTGCCCCACTTCTGCAACACGAACAGTTACCTGACCATCTGATGGGGCATAGACCGTCAATGCTTCATAATCTGATTGTACTTGAGAGAGCGCCGCTCTTGCCTGCTCGACCTGAGCATCTGCAAGCGCTTTCTGTTGCGGACTGCTACCACTCACCGCAAGCTCATAGTTTGCTTTTGCCGCAGCGGCTGCCTCCATCGCTGATGAGAAGGCATTTCGCGCTACATCAAGATTCTGTTGTGAGACGCCACCACGTGGTGCGGCACCCTCCATTCTATCGAGATTACTCTTTGCTAAGAGCAGATCAGCCTCTGCTTTCTCATATTGTGCTCGCATCGCTTCAATGGTCTCAGGACGAGTACTATAGACAACATCTCTATTCGCTTGAGCGACGCGATATTGTGCTTCTGATGTTGCTAACTGCGTCTCAAGCGCCGGGCTCTCAAGTCTTAATAGTAGATCTCCTTTTTTAACCTTATCGCCAATATCTGCTGTCAATTCAACAGCACGTCCTTGCACTCGAACCGAAATATCGACTCGATTTGCAGCGACTTCCCCTTGAATCACAAGCTCAGGTTTATGGTGAGAGATATAGAAAAGGGCTGCCACTAAGAGCAGGATTACAGCAATAATAATCGCGATAGTCGTTGTAATTTTTTGCATACGTTTTAATATCCGCGCTAAACCTAGTTTTAAATGAATGAATCAAATAAGAATCAAATAAGAATCAACAAAAAGGAAACATAATGGTGCATATCATAGCATGAATGCATCTTATGCACATCTTTGATATCACGATCTTTATCAGTTTTTTCTCCTGAAAAAGGGATAAAAAAAGCGAATATAAATGAATATAAACGAATATAAACGAATATAAAAAAAGACTGTCACCTTGCGGATCCAGTCTCTTCTTGTTCGATTAACAGCGCCAAACAGGCATCCATTGATCACCTTCTAGCTAGTTGAGATCCTCTTAAGATCACGATAACTATAACTGTTAATCATGGGGAATAATTCCCCATCTATCAGCTCGAGATAACGCTCCTACCTCTTTTTAGAGCCCCGATATCTTAGTTTGCCACAATTAGGAGATTCAATCTCTCTAACTCTTATCATCAGCATTATGAGCGTGAAGTAGATACCGTTTATCTTAACGATTTATCTTCCCTTCTGCTGTGATAGGCAGTTCCTCCTCCACCTACTAGTGATATATTTTGCCTTCTTTAATAATGAGCTATTTTTTATTTTTATAAATATTACTAAGATCGGTAAGGGCTATTTAATACCCTTTAGCAGAAAGTCTCAAATGACATTATCTCGGAAGATATAACTTTTGGTTATACTCTTTAAGTCTTCTATTGAGAAATTTTTGAATAAGCTTCTGATAATCTTGAGATATTTTTCGTAAAGGTCGATCCGATTGATAGAGCATACAGAGGTCTAACATCATCGGTTCTTTAAGAGGATAGATCATAGAGAAGGGCAAAACTTCTGCCGCAGAGAAGAGATCACTGATTGTACACCCGACTCTTCGCTTTACAAATTCAGCCGCCATATAGTAGGTATGTACATTAAGTTGCGTTGGTTTAAAGGTACGATATTGATGAATCATGGTTGATAATGAATCGGCACCAGGATTGATCCAACGATCATCATCGATCGCTTCAAGACTCATAACACCTTGCTCTAAAGGCTCTGCATCAAGATAGACAACCGGTATTTTCGCTAATGTAATAGAACTAATACCCTGCTCCTTAATCGGTCGAAAAGAGATTGCAAAATCGAGCTGATAACGATTAAGGAGATGGATTAACTCATCCGTATGATAAGTTGAGACCTCAACTCGCGACTGAGGATAACGCTCTAAAAAGAGCTTCGTCACCTCAGGAATAAGACTCAAACCTAAACTAGGTAGGCAACCGATAGAGATATTCCCTCGAGGTTTTTCCGCTAAATTTTCCGCCATTAATTGAAAGTCACTCAACTCTTGATAGATCATCTGTGCTTTATCGTAGAGAATGCGAGCCTCTTTTGTCGGAATTAACTTCCCTCGCGTGCGCTCAAAAAGGAGATAACCTAAACGCATCTCCGCATGCTTTAACGTTTTACTCACTGCAGGTTGTGAGATATGCAACATATCTGCTGCTCGTGAAATCGAGCCGCATACCATAATGGCATAGAAGACCTCTAGATGCCGCGTATTCATTCTATTTCCCCCTAACTAATAATTATTTATCACCTTCGATTAATCTTAAATAGTCGATCTGCCTCTAATAGATCAGTCTCTAGTGGATCAATCTCTAATGGATCGACCGCTAATAGACCGACCTCTAGATTCCCCTCTACTTAAAATAGTGACCGATAACCGCCTCTTCTTAAGCGCACTTATCATGCGTTCAGGGCAAGCGCACAGATCAATCTCCACAAAACAATATACCTCTCTGTATATTGTTTTTTCTTGAATGATTCGCTACCCTACAGGTTATACTCAATCCTATACCAGGGTTGCCCACAGAGTTATCCACAAGATGATCTCTTTAGTGTATCAGATAAATGCAACAATCAATGGAAATGGATTGTTGAAAATAAGTTAGAAAGGAGTCTCATGAGCCAAAATAGATTTGACCGATATAAACTTCATCCAAGAATGATGCATATTCTTGTCCCCCTCTTCCTCTCATTTGGAATGTCCTGCATTGTCTCTCTGGTAAGTACCTTGATGAGTGTTGGTTTTTCCGGTTTTGTTGTAGGTGAATGGTTCGGCGCTTGGATGCTCTCCTGGCTCGTTGCCTTTCCCTCTGTTCTAATTCTGCTCCCTATTATGAGACGATTAGCGCTACTCTTTGTCCGTAAGCCAGAATAATAAAGAGCGTTAAGACAATTGATAGTTGTTGATAGTTGTTGATAATTATTAACACGATAAATACCGTTGAGTATTAAGAGAATAATAGATCAGAGAACAGTGATTGAAAAAGACAATAGAATACCGATCCCACTCTAAGTAAGCCCCAATAATAGAAAACCCCAACTCAAAATATGAGCTGGGGTTTTTAGATGTTAGAGAGATAATCTCTCTACTCAATATAGCTAATCGATGTGCTATTAATCGATATCACCGATTAGATCTAACTCATTACTCAACATCTTTCATCGTTAAACGGATACGTCCTTGACGGTCAATCTCAAGTACTTTCACCTTCACAACTTGACCAACATTGAGGTGATCCCCAACATTAGAGATACGCTCTTCAGAAGGGATTTGTGATACGTGAACCATACCATCTTGCCCTGGGCGAAGATTAACAAATGCACCAAAGTCCATAATACGTACCACAGGTGCATCATAGATAGCACCAATCTCAATATCAGAAGTGATCTCTTCGATACGTTTTTTCGCTGCTTCAGCTTGATCATTATTGACAGCAGAGATACGAACTTCACCTGTATCTTCGATCTCAATAATCGCACCTGTCTCTTCGGTAATAGCACGAATGGTAACACCACCTTTACCGATCACATCACGAATCTTATCAGGATTGATACGAATTGTCGTAATACGTGGTGCAAACTCAGAGATCGTTTCACGCGACTCACTGATAACACTATTCATCTCATCAAGAATATGGAGACGCGCTACTTTTGCTTGTGAAAGTGCCGTATCCATAATCTCTTGGGTAATGCCATCGATCTTAATATCCATCTGCAATGCCGTGATACCCTCTTTCGTACCGGCAACTTTAAAGTCCATATCACCAAGATGATCTTCATCACCTAAGATATCGGTTAAGACCGCATATTGATCCCCTTCCTTAATTAAGCCCATTGCAATTCCCGCAACAGGGGCTTTTAAAGGAACACCGGCATCCATCAATGCAAGCGAGCTACCACAGACAGAAGCCATTGAGCTAGAACCATTCGATTCGGTAATCTCAGAAACAACACGGATCGTATAAGGATACTCTTCCATATTAGGCAATACTGCAGCAACACCACGTTTTGCGAGATTTCCATGACCAATTTCACGACGTTTTGGTGAACCAACGCGACCAGTCTCTCCTACTGAGTAAGGAGGGAAGTTATAGTGAAGCATAAAATTCTCTTTATATTCACCAGAAATAGCATCGATAATCTGTGCATCACGCTCAGTACCTAATGTTGCCACAACTAACGCTTGTGTCTCACCACGAGTAAAGAGTGCTGAACCATGTGTACGTTTTAAAACGCCAACGCGCGAAACGATAGGACGTACAGTTTTAGTATCACGCCCATCAATACGAGGCTGCCCTGCAAGAATTTGACTACGAACAATATCCGCACTGATGCGACCGACTTCTGCTGCAACTTCAGCCTCTGTAAAGCTCTCTTCCGCATCTGTCACTAACTCAGCAATTGCACGCTCTTTAGCCGCACTGATTGCACTGCTACGCTCCTGCTTCACGGTAATTTTAAAAGCGGCCTCTAAATCAGCACGGACCAGGTCTGAAACTGCTTTTTTCAATGTTTCATTCACTTCAGGAACTTCAAACGGGAATGGCTCATTACCCACTTTATCCGCGAGCTCTGCAATATTGTCGATAACAACTTGCATCTCTTGATGACCATAGATCACCGCGCCTAGCATCACCTCTTCTGAAAGAAGATTTGCTTCGGATTCTACCATCAATACTGCACCCTTTGTGCCGGCAACAACAAGGTCGAGATCTGAAACTTTTAACTCTGAACGTGTTGGGTTTAAGATATACTCACCATTGATATATCCCACACGCGCCGCACCTAAAGGTCCATTAAAGGGCAATCTTGCAATTGAGAGCGCTGCGGAAGCACCAATCATCGCAACGATATCTGCACTGATCTCTGGATTGATAGAGACAACCGTTGCCACGATCTGAACTTCATTGGTGAATGCTTCATGGAATAGAGGACGCACAGGACGGTCAATAAGACGCGCAACTAAAATCTCCTGCTCTGAAGGGCGACCTTCACGACGGAAAAATCCACCTGGGATTTTTCCGGCCGCATAGGCTTTTTCCTGATAATCAACCGTTAATGGAAAGAAGTCACGCCCTGGATCTGCACTCTTTGCCGCAACGACTGAGACAAACAGTGTCGTTCCCTCAACATCTACCATCACAGCTGCTGTCGCTTGACGCGCAATTTCAGCTGTTTCAATTGTTACCTTACGACCACCGTAAGTAAATTCCTGCACAATCGGTTTTAATTCTAATGTCATATCTTCATTTTCCTTTATTTTGATCTCTCTTTTCTGACCTTTTTCATACTCTTTCTTTAAATAAAGGATCTTCAAATTAAAGAACGATAGAACTCTAAGGGAACTGCTTCATCTCTCACAATAAAGCGTAAACTTGATGCCGCCTCAAACAAAAGATGAAGCAGTGCCCCTACAGATAACTCTATTTAAAGAGATTACAAAAAAGGATAAAAAGCCAAACTACAAAAAGCCCCCACAAAAGATGCGGGGGCTCAATTTTACAGGTACATTACACCTAGCGCATTATCAGTCATGAGCTGGGGATAATCTACAAAAAAATACATCTTTATCAATACAATTAACGACGTAATGATAAACGATCGATAAGATTTTGATAACGATCTAAATCGATAGATCTTAGGTATGTAAGCAACTTACGACGCTTGTTTACCATCTGTAATAGACCACGACGTGAGTGATGATCTTTCTTATGCTCAGCAAAATGTGCTTGAAGCGCATTGATGTTGAACGTTAAGAGTGCTACTTGTACTTCTGGTGAACCTGTGTCGTTAGCGCCACGACCGAAATCTTTAACGATCTCTGCTTTTTTTTCTACTGTTAACATGTATAAAAACTCCAAAATTTTATAAATAGTGTCAATGGCGATGACAGCATTTAATCTCGGCATTATAGTATGTTTCTCTCAAAACACCAACTACTAAAATAGGGATTGATCTCTCAAGGTGAAAATTGCACAGCATGCTGACGAACCCTCATGCTCAATCAGCAACCTCAACACTCAATCTATCTACCCTTTATCTAACCTCTAGCGCCACTGCCAACTAATATTGTCCCCAACCTTGAGCCCTAACTTTTCTGCCATCCCTTTATTGAGCTCTAAAACATACTTTCCAGGCGCTTTAGCAGGATAGGAAGGGCATCGGCTCGTACGACAAGGCTCTGCTTGGACAATATCAACCACTTCACCATCTTCAGCAATATAGATAATGTCGAGGGGGATTAAGGTATTTTTCATCCAAAATGAGAGAAATTGCGTCTGAGGAAAGAGAAAGAGCATTCCCCGCGCCTCCGGCATCGACTCTCGATACATCAATCCTTCCGCCTGTGCTGGGGCATCAAGCGCAAGCTCAACAATAATGGGAGTTTCATGAATACGCATCTCCCCTTCTCGCAATCCCGATTGTGGTGAAAACCCCAAGCCAGGCTTCACAATGCCAGCACCCTGCTCTAAAAAATGGCGAAGATCCGGGTTATCTCCTCGAACCTCTGTCGCCATAGCACCAGGAAGAAGCTGGAAAAACAGCAGTAACAATATAAAATAGAGCGCAATATGAATATGCTCCCAGCGACTCACTCTCTTCTTTAGTGGATCCAATACTCTCTCCATTCACCTATCTCCCTTGACGTTATCACCCATCGATCTCATCACACAACTACCCAACCCTATCAAGCGGATGCCCTATCTGAAACTGATTACTTATCAAACTCATCTTCCGCCTCATCGAGAAGCAAAATTCCATCTTGAATCAATTGTAGAAGAAATTGTTGCGCTATAGGGGAGGAGAGCATCTCTACTAGCTCATCATAGCCCCACTCCGTCTCGACCGTTAGTTGCTCTACAAGCCCTCTTTCACTCAGAGGAAGAGAGTAACTTTTACCAGCAGCAAAGAGAAGAATCTCATCACCCGAGATATAGTGAAGGAGCGTTATGCCCGGATGAACTTCGAGATAACCACCATCATCGAGATACTCCATAAGCGCATCAAAAGTTAATGGTGCTTCGAGCGATTCAGGCACCTGAAACATCTTCGGCTCAGTGATAAAAGCACCGAACCACTTTGCAATCTCCGCACGATCTTGAGTCAATGCCGACTCTAAAATCGACACCACTCGATCCACTGCGGCATCACTTAGAGCGCCAGGTTGCGTTACAACTTCCAATTGCGGATCACAATAGCGGGCATCTTCTGCTACCTCATCAAACTTCATCTCCATATAATCGCGCAACATCTCACGATGTTTTGGCGCACGGAAACCGATCGACCAGGTGACACTACGACCAATATTCACCCCATAATGACCAATTCTTGGTGGAAGATAGAGAAGATCACCAGGTTCTACAATCCACTCTTCATCGGGGCGGAAGTTTTCAATCAAGCGAATATCAACGCCCTCAACAAAATCATCTTCCGAAACAGGAGCATAGCTGATCTGCCAACGCTTCTTCCCCATTCCTTGTAGAAGAAAGACATCATAATCATCCCAATGAGCACCGACATTGCCGGCATCTTCACCTAAACTGACTTGAAGATCATCTAAACGCCAGTGGGAGATAAAGCGAAAAGGATCGAGCATCGACTTTAGCTCTGGGAGATTCTTCTCCACATCATTGACCACAAGCATCCATGACTTTTCAGAGAGTGTGGCAAAATCCTCTTCCGTTGCCGGCCCCATCTTCAGCTGCCAAGGGCGCTCTCCCCCTTTTTCATAAATAAATCGAGAGGGAATGAAGGGCTCAAAAGCAAGTCCCGCAATCTCATCCGCTGTTAAAGGATCTTCAAAGTCAGGAAAAGCCCCCTTTACAAAGAGTGGCTTCTTTTGCCAATACTCTTGCAAAAATTGCTCAGCGGTTAGGCCCCCTAAAAACGGTAAAGGTTGATTCTTCATCGACAACTCTCTCTCTATCTTCATCTACTATCTCAATTTCCAACTTAAATTTAACACCTTGAATTTAAGGTCTTGAAATTAACGTCTTGAAACCCGCTCAACCATCGGCAACAATCGGAGTTCCCGCATAATATCGGCAAGATGTTTTCGATCTTGAACATCTACAACAAAGCGAATCTTCACGATCTCATCGCTCATCGGCTCTGAAGTAAATTCACCAAAATCGAGATTCATCTCCGTCACTTTTGCACTCACAGACGCGATCGCACCACGGCGATTTTTAGCTATAAGGGTTAATTGTACAGGGAAATCTCCGCGCGCTTTTTTACTCCACGCGAGAGGAATCCAGCGATCTTCATGCTTCTTATAATTCTCCACATTGGCACAATCGACCTGATGGATCACCATGCCGTGGCGCTGACTGAGATAGCCGATAATAGATTCCCCCGGCAATGGATAACAACAACGACCGAGCGTTGTCTTCATCTTCTCAGCACCGATAATAATGTCGCTTGAAACTTCTAGTCCATCCTCATCTTCATCCGGCGCCTCATGCATCTCTACCTCTAACCCCTGCTTCACTAAGAAGCGGTTAATAATGTAGTGCATTGGATATTTTCCACGACCGATCGAAATTAAGAGCTCCTCTTTCGAACCTAGCTCTAACTCCTCGAGGAGAACCTCTTGATCTTTTTCAGCAAAGTCATCGAGAATAATCCCCTTATTCTCCAATTCAAGAGAGAGGAGACGTTCACCAATATTGTAAGCCTCCTCACTCGATAATTTAGAGAGATACCCAAGAATACTCGTTCTTGCTCGCGCACTGACCACATAATCGAGCCACTTTGGTGATGGTCTTGTGCCCTCTTCGGTAATGATCTCCACCGTCTGTCCATTATGGAGAGATTGGGAGAATGGTACCTGTTGTCCATCGACGATAATCGCCTGACAATGGTTCCCCACTTCCGTATGCACAGCATAGGCAAAGTCGATTCCCGTGGAGCCTTTTGGTAGCTCAATAATGCGCCCTTTAGGGGTAAAGAGGTAGATCTCTTTCGGGAAAAGATTCGCCTTCATCGCCTCCATAAACTCAACAGAGGAGATCGCACTATCTTGTAATTCTGTTACAGAATCGAGCCACTTATTGGTCCGAATCTGATTCTGTTGCCCTTCATAAGCATCTTTATAACGCCAATGCGCTGCCGCGCCTGCCTCTGCAATCACATGCATATCGCGGGTTCTAATCTGCACCTCAACCGGTAAACCATTACGTCCAAAAACAATAGTGTGCAGGCTCTGATAGCCATTCCCTTTAGGAATCGCAATATAATCTTTAAAACCACCAATAATCGGTTTATAGAGTTGATGCACCATCCCCAAAACGCGATAACACTCATCAACGGTTGAAACAATCACGCGAATAGCGAAGATATCATAGACCAACTCGATCTTACCCTTCACTTTCAGCTTATTATAGATACTCCAGAGATGTTTCTTACGGGTCGAGATTCGAGAGAGGATATTGCCACGGACTAAACGATCGTAGATTGTATCTTTGATCCGCGTTAAATTTTCACTCTCACTCTCATACTTCTCTTCAATCGCTTTGGAGAGGACGGCATAACGCATCGGATAGATATTCTCAAAACAGAGATTCTCTAAATAGACCTGTAAGGCATACATTCCTAAACGGGCAGCGATCGGCGCATAGATCTCCAGGGTTTCATTTGCGATACGACGCTTCTTATAAGCCGCTAAAGCACCCAAAGTCCGCATATTGTGGAGTCTATCAGCAAGCTTTACCATAATGATACGCAGATCTTTTGTCATCGCGAGTATCATTTTGCGGAAGTTCTCTGCTTTTGCTTCCTCTTTAGAACGGAACTTAATCTGCGTTAATTTTGTAACGCCATCAACAATCTGCGCGACCTCTTCCCCAAACTCATGGGCAATCTCATCGTAGCCGATATCGGTATCTTCAATGACATCATGCAACACCGCCCCCACTAAAGAGGCTTTATCGATCTGGACTTCCGTTAAGATCAAGGCAACCGCTAACGGGTGAAAAATATAGGGCTCGCCAGAGGAGCGAAACTGTTCCTGATGCGCAAACGCACCATAAATACATGCTCGTTCAACCTCTTTTACTTCTTCTTCCGAAAGATAGCGACCTACGATTCGCAATAAGCGACCGACCTTAATCTCAAATTCTTTACGCCAGGGAAGAAGATTTGGAGGCAATTGATATTTCTCCATAATCTACTCCTAATTAACAACGATAATTATTGTCACTCAACTGCTACATCTCTCTACAGGGATTCTATAATCTATAAATTCTATAACGATAATAACTCGAAAGAGATTATCGATGATGGATCGTAACAATAGAGTAAACAACAACTCAAAATATTCGACTGATACTTGATACTCACTTGATCATGACTTGATAAACGCGCAACAAATATGCAACAGATACCCCATATCCCCCTCAATATTTAATAAGGGCTTATAAGGGGTCATACTAAAAATTTCTAAAGACTCAAGATATTTCAGGCATTTTAAGGAGGTAAATATCTCAAATAATCCTCTTAAAGCATCTTATCCTTTATATGAGCAATAATCTATCGAGAGATTCTATAGAAAGAGAAGAAAGAGAAAAAAAGATGAGAAGCAAGCTGCCTCCCATCTTCTTAAGATCTCAACCTTTTAAGCGATCCTTTTAAACTATTTCGTAATCGCTCTTTAAATTTGCTTCCAACTGAAAAGTTTAAGTGAAAACTTAAATATTAGAAGCCTGCGTTAAAATCAGCCTCTTTTGCATTGATCTCATCTGGTGAAATTTCACCTTTAGCAATCTCACGAAGCGCAACAACTGTCGGCTTTGATGCACGGCTACGGCTCACTGTCGGCTCTGCACCACGCTCTAACTGTCTTGCGCGCTTTGCTGCAACAGCTACTAATTGAAAACGGTTATCAACCTTCTCTAAACAATCTTGTACGGTTACTCGTGCCATAAATTTATCTCCTAACAAACACTAAACATTAAAATATATTGGGAATACTTCTAGGAATACTTCTGAAATACTCTGGGAATAGACTGAGAATATACTGAAAATAGTATTGATAACATATAAGGGAATAAAAACACCCTAAATCTATTTAAGAGTGAGTATTCGGGCTATCGCAATGATATTCAATAACCCATAGAAACCGATATCAATCCGCTTATTACCCTAAGGACGGCATCATACCACTCATTCTATCGATTTTAAAAGAGTCTCAGCTGAGACAGAAATTAGAGAGATTCACCTAACAAAGCCGTCAATAAATCTCTATTTTTAACCTGCTGATAGGCGGTACGCAGTCGATTAACATGAAAAATCTCCTGTAGATCGCTGAGAGCTCGATCGAAATCATCATTAATCACAACATAATCAAACTTCTCATAATGCTTTATCTGATTAACAGCATCGGCCATTCTTTGATCGATAACTGCTTGATCATCCTGATTCCGAGAAGAGAGTCGCTTCTCTAATGCATCTAATGAGGGAGGGAGAATAAAGATAAGTTCAGCTTCCGGCATAATTCTCTTCACAGAAGCCGCGCCTTGCCAATCGATCACTAACACCACATCTTTACCGCTCTCTGTATGTTTCTCAATCTCCCAGAGTGATGTCCCATAGAGATTACCGAATACTTCGGCATACTCTAAAAACTCACCACGATCCACCATCGCGATAAACTCTTCTTTCGAGGCGAAGTGGTAATGAACCCCATTCTCTTCCCCTTCTCTTGGCGCCCTTGTTGTATGTGTCACCGCTCGTGTCACATAAGGATCGCGTGCCATCAGCCCATCTACCAATGTTGTCTTTCCACCACCTGATGGCGCAGAAATTACATAAACCTTACCATTACCTAATGCGCATTTTTGCGATAATTGCATTTTACCCTTCCTGAACAGATATCTATCAATCTTAACAAGGCTTCCCTTGATCGATTATCGAACTAGTATATAATAAACCTCTTGTAATGTTATTCTATTTCCATCAAAAACAGTAGAATAGTAAATCATTTGTAGCGTTCCCAATTATATGGAGTAAAAGCCAATCATGTTGAAAAAATTACTACTTAGCGCCAGTGTTGCTCTCCTTTTAGGGGGCGTAGCTGCGGCACAAAACCAAACTGAAGTTGTCTATCTCAAGCAACACGGTGATTGGAAAGTTGAGTGCTTACAAGATACCGTTCCAGAAGGAACCTTTGAAAGTTGCTTAATGTCTACAACGGGCGACATTGAGTTAACCAATCCTGAAGATGAATCACAAAAGCAAAAAATTAAAGCATTAAGAGCATCTGTTATCTATATCGATGGCAACCCAACGCTAATCTTCAGTGCGCTTCCAGGAACACTCTTAATTCCCGGTCTTGAGTTTAAGATCGATGGCAAGCAACTTGAAATTGATGGTACAAAAGTAACTGGCTTAAGCTTTGAGCGTTGCTTACCAGATGGCTGTATCACGGGTCTTCCGATCAATGATCCTAAAGTTCTTAACAGCTTAAAAAATTCAGGCAAGCTTAATGTCAGCTATACCCATGACTTCTTAGGTCCTGAAACAAACAATGTTAAAATTGACCTCTCCATGAAAGGTTTTACTAACTCTTTAGAAGATTTAGCAAAACAATCTGAGAAGAAGTAATTCACCGATCAATTTAATGAGACCTTAAAGGTTAATGCTTGATTGATATTCAATTAATATCCAATTGATATCCAATTAATCCTCGATTAGCCCTTAAATACTTATTGAAGAGATCATGTGAAAAGAATCGATTTTTGAAGGGATCAACATTGGTTTGATCCCTTTTTTAGATTATAATTATCGCTAAAAGATCACCCTAAAAAGAGATCTCTCAGAGAGCATTAATAGTAGAGATGATCGAAAGAAGATATAGATTATTTCACTTCTACCACTTATCGAATTAGCGATAGAGTTGCATCTCCTTCTCACTACAGTAATTGATGATGAAACTCCCTATAAAATAGCGTCAAATCGTGGCGCAACCGATGAATGCAAAATCTTTCGTTCTCCGCTCTCCCTCACTTATCCATTCAAAGATTAAAACTAAAAATTTCATAAAATTATTCATAAAATTAATATAGAGATATCTATGAACTACCCACAACATTTTGGCGTCATTGTTATTGGCGGTGGCCATGCAGGAACAGAAGCAGCGCTTGCATCGGCTCGTCTTGGTGTTCCTACACTCCTTCTCACCCATAATATTGAGACTTTAGGTCAGCTTAGCTGTAATCCTGCTATTGGCGGTATTGGCAAGGGGCAGATTGTAAAAGAGATCGATGCCTTAGGTGGATCGATGGCACATGCAACGGATCTTGCCGGCATTCAATTTCGTATCTTAAATGCCTCTAAAGGTCCTGCCGTTCGCTCAACTCGCGCCCAAGCTGATAGAACTCTCTATAAAACAGCGATTCGTAAGATCTTAGAGAATCAACCCAATCTCTATCTCTTCCAGCAAGCCGCTGACGATCTCATTTTAGAGGGCGATAAAGTTGCCGGCGTCATTACTCAAACAGGAATTCGTTTCCGGGGTGAAACCGTTATTTTAACAGCCGGTACATTCCTCTCTGGTCTCATTCATATCGGGATGGAGAACTATAGCGGGGGAAGAATGGGAGATACTGCATCGATCTCTCTCTCCCATAAACTCGCTGAACTCAATCTTGGGAAAGGTCGTCTCAAAACAGGAACGCCACCTCGCATCGATGGTAAGAGTATCGATTTTACCAATATGACAGAGCAGCCGGGAGATGAGCCAACGCCCGTTTTCTCCTACTTAGGATCTCGCGCAGAACATCCTCGTCAAGTCTCCTGCTGGACAACCTTCACCAACGAACAGACCCATGAGATTATTCGAGGCGGACTCGACCGCTCCCCCATGTACGCTGACAATAAGACAATTGAAGGATTAGGTCCACGTTACTGCCCCTCTGTAGAAGATAAGATTATGAAGTTTGCCGATAAGGATCAACATCATGTCTTCTTAGAGCCGGAAGGTCTCGATACCCATGAATATTATCCTAATGGTATCTCAACAAGCCTCCCCTTTGATGTTCAGGTCAATCTTGTTCGCTCAATCCCTGGTCTTGAAAATGCACATATTACTCGCCCAGGTTACGCTATCGAATATGATTTCTACGATCCGCGCAATCTTAAGTTTACTCTTGAGACAAAAGCGATCAACAATCTCTATTTTGCGGGCCAAATTAATGGCACAACCGGCTATGAAGAGGCGGGCGCACAAGGTCTATTAGCAGGTCTTAATGCCGCTCGTCGCTATCTTGAGAAAGATCCATGGTATCCAAAACGTCATGAAGCTTATACCGGCGTCATGATCGATGATCTTATTAACCTCGGTGTTCGTGAACCCTATCGTATGTTCACCTCTCGTGCTGAGCATCGCCTAATCTTAAGGGAAGATAATGCCGATGAGCGCTTAACACCGATCGGCCGAGAACTCGGTTTAGTCGATGATTATCGCTGGGAAAAATTCTTAGAGAAGCAGGAAGCGATCGCGCAAGCAGAACAACAATTTAAAGATTGGATGATTCGAATAGATTCACCTGCTGGGAAGAAAATTGTTCAGGAGAATAAAGTTGCCCTCAAACAGAATATCCGGGCGATCAATCTTCTTAAACGCCCTGAGATCTCCCTAACAACTCTAGTTCAATTAGAGGATGAACAGGGTCCGGATCTCTCTCAATTTTCAGATGAAGTACTGCAAAAAATTGAAATTCATACTAAATATGAAGGTTATATCAATCGCAGTATTGAGGATATTAAGCGCAATCAAAAATTTGAAAATGCGCCACTTCCTAGTAATGTAGATTACAGTCAAGTGGAAGGGCTCTCTATTGAGATTCAAGAGCGCCTCAATCAAGCACAACCTGAGACATTAGGCCAAGCATCCCGAATTCAAGGGGTTACACCGGCTGCGATCTCATTGATACTCGTTCACTTAAGAAAAGGGAAACTCCCAGTCAAAAACCGAGAAAAGGATTAATAGCATTATGCGTAAAGCCATACTAAGAGTCGCGTTATCATCACTACTTGCACTATCGTTAGGCTCTGCAAATAATCTTGAGAGCATTCTACAGCAGACTCAAGATTCTAAAGTGACATCGCTCTTACAATATCAAAGTGATCCTCTACTTCACTTTCGAGATCATTATGGCTTTACGCTCTATGATTACGCCTTAACACAGAAAGAGCGAGATCTCCTCGCTTGGTTGGCAGCGGAGCAGATTCAAAGCGGGGTCGAATCTAATCTGGTGCAACAGACTCAAATTTGGCTCTACCTACTAAAATATCCTGTCGATAATTTAGAAGGAGAGATGACCTCTGCCTTCCAAAATAATATCGCCTACTATCAAGAGAAGCAGAATCTCCCCCTAATTAATGCGATTACACCCGAATGGTTTATTCCTTTAGAACGTAAAGCGCTACAACCGCTGATCGATTCACTCAAGAAAGAGAATCCTAATATTACAGAAGCGGAATTACTCACCTCACTCAATCAGAGAATAGAGGAGAGACTCCCTTCATCAGCAAAACTATTACAAACGCCCTTTGTCACAGCGACAATGCTCAAGAATATTGAGGCAGGAACCATCTCATTCCAATTACCAAAAGGTAAAGTGGCAGAAACAGGCGCAACAACAACACTTCCCCTCTCATTCCTCACAAAAGCTGAAAAGCTCAATAATACGCCTCCTTTCCCCGGTCGAAAATTGCAGCTCTTCTTCGATTTTAATAATAATGAAATCGAAGCGCTTCTCAAACAGAGAGGCAGTCGCAGCAAAATCTTCACTCTGCAGACATGGTTAAGAATGGCGGGTTACTTCCCATTACCATTAACAATTGATGGTCAACGGGGCGCTAATACGCGCACAGCTATTGAGCGCTATCAAGCATCTCTAGGACAGAAACAGGATGGAATCCCAAATCCCACCTGGGAGGCACCCCTTGAAAAAGAGGTTCGTAAAGATGTCCAGCGCCAACTCACTCTCTTAGGATTTTATGATGGTGAGATCGATGGTATCAATGGCATCGGCACAGAAAATGCTATTAAAGCATTTGAGAAGAGCATCAACCTTCCTGAAGTGGGAACCCTCTCTCCCAACATGCTCTTTCATCTCTTCAACGCTCACTTCTTGCCTGAATCGATCCTCAAAGCGGTAGAAGCAGAACAGAAACAGATAGTTCAAGAGCAAAAATCTTTAAAGCCTTTAGCAAAAGAGGTCGAGAATCATCACCAGGATGCGCCCATAACGACAATCAATCAGCAACCTGAAGAGAGTACCCCATCTAAAAGATCGAATGAGACAGATCTATCGACATCCTCTTTAGAATCTCCACTGCCCTCACTCATTCCTCCGCTACTCCAAATAGCACTTGAAAAGCTTACCGAATCTGATGCTGCAACAGAGAGTAAAGAGCAGGAAGAGATCACAACAGAGAGAAGCATAGAAGCTGAGGATCGCCCAACGATCACTCTTGATCATCAGAGTCAGAATAATAGCAATGAATCAAGCGATGCGAAGGATACCGACGAGCTTGATGAGGCAGAAGAACCCACCATCGATGAGGTACGTTCACTAATCACCCTTGATGAACCCCTGCGAAACTTCTCCCTCTCTCGTAGTGAGATCGATAACCTTGTGATCAAAGCACGTGTACCTAAGATCTTCTTTACCCAGACGGCCCTCTCCCTGCTCGACCTCTATGATGGTCCACTTGATGGCGCTAACGGTCCTGCAACAAGAGAAGCAATCCGTGCATTTGAGAAAGCATTAGGACAAAATGAGACAGGAGAGCTACTCCCTCGCTGGGAAAATCCTCTCCGTCAGATTGCTTATCGCTTTGTACAATATCGCCTTAAAGAGGAAGGTTTCTATAAAGGTGATATCGATGGATTACGTGGTCCCGGCACTCGAGAAGCGATTAAAGCCTATGAAAAATCAACCAATACTGAAGCTGTCGGCGCCCTCACGCCGGTACTACTCTTAACGCTCTTTAATGATGATCTCACTGATAAGCCCATCAGTGATGAAGAGGTTCCTAGCGACTCTGTAGAAGATGTCTCAGAAGATGGAACCGCCCCTATTACGGCTGAAGAAGACCAAGAGTTACAAGCAGATAGCAATAAGATGGAAGAGCAGTATAAGGCATCAATTAAAACTTTTGATCTCTCCCACCCCAAAAGTAGCGAAGAGACTGCTCTTGAACAACTTCAACTTGCTTACCTAGGTTTTTACACCGGCACGATAGATGGCCTAAAAGGACCGGGTACCAATCGTGCAGTTGAGGCATTTCAGAAATCCTTCTCTCTTCCTGTTACCGGCAAATTAGATCAGAAGAGCCGTGCACTTCTTGAAGAGGAGAATATCAATAAGTTCCAACGTTATCTTCAACGAACGGGCTATATGAAAGATCGTACAACTGGGACTTTAGGCCCTAAAACACGCCGTGCAATCGGGATTTTAAAAAATCGTTATGGTTACCAAGTTAATGACAAGCTCGATCTCCCCGCCTATCTGATTCTTATCGATGAAGAGCAAGAGACGCAATTTGCCAAAAACTACTATGAAAAGGTTGTTAAAGAGCGAGAAGCAGCTGAAAAGATAGTCGATACACAAGCCTATCTCATCGGTTTTGGTATCTTAAATGGTCGCGCTGATGGAAAGATGGGTCCGGCAACAGAGGGCGCTATTCAGACCTACCGTTCACAACAAGGGCTTAAAAAAGGAAAAGAGATCGATACTGCACTCTTAGAGTCCTTTAAAAAGAATGCACCCAAACAGGCTCAAACTTACCTTCAACAGTTAGGTTATCCAATAAAACCTGATGGTATTTTTGGTAAAAACTCTAAAAAGCAGTTGAATGCTTTCCTAACAAAAGCGAAAAAACCACAATCGGAAATTGTAACTGCCGAGATTCTTATGGAGTTACAGAGAGCTGTTGCCGCAAAAGTAGCAAGAGAACGTACAGCAAGTAGCAGTAGTAATACACGTAGTAGCGCACCTCGCCCTACCGCTGCCGTTCCACCCCTTAAGAAAGGACTCCAACAAGATGCAGCCTTTGCTAGAGCGCCGGGGGGGACGGTGAATGGTCGCCTACAGATTGTGAAGAATGGATCAGGCCAAGTTGTCGGCTGTAAAGTTAACAACATCACCATGGCTGCCGATTGGTGTACCGGAAAGCGTAATGGTGCTCAATGCCGCGTCCTCTACAAAAATCAACGCGTTCTCTCAATGAGTTGCAAATAAGTTTTTAGGGATAGAAATTTCTCGGAGCTTATAGAAGCCCACAGAAGCTTATGGAGACTTTAGAGTTACTTTAAAAATTCTAAGAATTCTAAAGACTCTAAAAAATCCTAAACATTCTAAAATATCTATTAGGCCCGTTAAATCTTTTGCCTATAGCGTCAAAACAGCACCAAAAAAGAGCTCAAAAGCGATTAAACTTTTGAGCTCTTCTATTTTTTAGATCTCCATTCTCATCTCCCGTCATTACAACTCTCGAAGGGATAGATCTCCGGAGATAATGGTGCGAATCTCTCCATCGGGCAACTCTACTAATAGCGCACCGCTCTCATCAATCCCTACTTCGCTACCGATCAATAGATCACGATCTGAGATCAGTTGCACACGACGTCCATAGAGAAGGCTAATCTTAGGCCAGATTAGAGTGAAATCAGGTAACTTCTCCCTAACAGGAATCCCCTGTTCAAGAGCATAAGACTGGGCCTCAACCGATTCACAAAGATGGTAGATCTTTTCACTTAAACGCGCAATCAGCCGATTTCGATCTAACGGCTCACCCAAAATCAATTCACAACAGGTAGGACGATTTCCCACTAATTCTAATTCTGAGTCATATTGATTATTAACCCCAATACCAATAATGACCTCAACATCATGACTATTGAAGATACTCTCTACCAATATCCCTGCTAATTTTGATTGTCCAACCCAGATATCATTTGGCCACTTTACCTTCGCACCACAAATTCCCAACTCCTCAAGCACTTCTAAAAGAAGCGCACCAATACGGAGACTTAAAGAGCTTAAATAGGGGATCGATCGATGAGAAAAATGGTATTTAAAAGAGAAATAGAGATTTTTAGCTAAAGGAGAGATCCACGCTTTCGCTCTTCTGCCCCGACCACCCGTCTGCATCTCGGCAACAGCAATCTTTGCGACTACTTTCTCAGAGAGATTATTCGGGAGAGATTGATAATATTGCTCACCCCAATAGGATAAGGGGCGCTGAAGATCACTATTTGTAGAATCTGTGATAAAACGACGAACAAAACATAATTCCCCTTGCAAAGCAGGCGGCAAAAGTTGTGATACTCGTTGAAGATCGAGGGGCTGATAACCGCTAGAGATAATGCTTCCAGCCTTAAGATCCACCTGAATGAGATCCGTCAAGGTTGATAGATATTGCAGCGCTTTTTGAAAAATCGCCTCACTCCCTTTTTGTCGTAACAGTAAAGGTGCGTCACCCTGTTGCAACATCTGCTGATAGAGCTGATGATCTTCATACACTCCTGCAGTTGCTAATTGTAAAAAGAGTTGATCGAGAAGTGTCTGCTCTGCCCGCCCTTCCCAACGATGACTCCCCCAATGATTATCCATCGATACCTGCCTATTCTCTATTAATATTAACGATTCTGTTAATGGCCCTGTTAATGGACCCTGTTAACGACCTGACCAATGATTCCCTTAGTTATCCCATTAATAATTACATTAACGAATCTAAGCCTAAGCGATCTAATGATCGTCAAATTATCAGCCACAAAGAAAAAGAGTGCTAAATAGCACTCTTTCTACAACCGCTCTATCTCTTCAATTAACTAAAAAAGATAACACTAAAGAGAAGCGCCCAACCGACAATACAGAGTAAGGCAATAATGTAGAGCGGAAGCTTATATATAAATACACTTTCTGACATATAAAACCCCCTACAAATAGATCAATCAAATATTGTTATAGTACATTAACTACCGCATTCGCCGCAAGCTCAATATTCTGGTCATTCAACGCAGCAATACAGATACGACCGGTATCAACAGTATAGATAGCATAATCCTTTTTCATTTTTGCCACTTGATCTGCGCTAAGTCCTGAGTAAGAAAACATTCCCGCTTGATCATTGATGAAGCTAAAGTCGATCTTATCTTGCTTACTATTGAGGAGCTCTACAAATTTTGAGCGCATTGTCTTAATTCTATCTCGCATCTCTGCAAGTTCTGCCTCCCACTCTGCTCGTAGTTGGTCATCCGCCAAGACATAGTGGACAATCTGAGCACCATAAGAAGGGGGTGAAGAGTAGATTGCACGCACCATAAGCTTCAATTGTGAGGTAACACGCTCTTGCTCCTCTTTATCGGAAGCAATGACTGTTAGTGCTCCAATTCGCTCACTATAGAGTGAGAAAGATTTAGAGAAGGAGGTGGCAATAAAGACTGGCATCTCTTTTTCTGCAAAGATATGGATCGCTTCTGCATCTTCACGAATACCTTTTGAGAATCCTTGATATGCCATATCTAAGAATGGAATTAAATTACGCGCTTTAAAGAGCTCTGCTAACTGCTGCCACTCTTCTGTAGAGAGATCTGCCCCGGTAGGGTTATGACAACAAGCATGAAGCACAACGATCGACTCTTCTGGAATCTCTTCCATCTTCTTGAAAAAGGCAGCAAAATCAACCCCTTTCGTTTTAGGATCAAAATAGGGATATTCCTCTACTTCAAACCCGGCGCCGGCAAAGATTGCAATATGGTTATTCCATGTCGGTTTTGAGACATAAACCTTACTATTAGGTTTAATACTATGTAAGAAATCAGCACCTACTTTTAATGCCCCCGTTCCACCTAAAGATTGTACCGTTGCTAAACGTCGTGTCTGATAGAGCTCATGATCCTCTGTAAAGAGAAGCTTCTGTACACAATCGATATAACTTCCTAAACCTTGCATTGGAAGATAGACGCGCGGTCCTGAGTGTTCAAAAAGATAAGCCTCTGCTGCTTTTACCGCTTTTAAGACGGGCACTTTTCCTTCAGCATCTGAATAGATACCGATACTTAAGTTTACCTTCTCTTCTCTAGGGTCATTTTTATATGACTCTACTACCCCTAAAATCGCGTCATCCGGCGCTAATGGAACATCGTTAAATAGTTTCATCCTAATTCCTTATTATCTTTACTTTTATAGTGGCCAAAAATAGATCACTGCCGGCACTGCTGTTAAAATCAGTAACAGATCGAGCAACAACCCCATTCGCCAATAATCCCCAAACTGATAGCCTCCTGGTCCCATCACCAATGTATTTGAATGGTGCCCTATCGGAGTATTAAAAGCACAAGAGCAAGCGATTGCAATGATCATTAAATAGGGATCGATATTGTGCCCCATCATATTTGCAACACCTACGGCAATAGGTGCCATTATGACCGCTGTTGCTGAGCTATTAATTACATCGGTAATCAGCATCGTTACGAGCATGATTATAGACAATACTAGCATAGCAGGAAGCCCTTCTAAAAGGGGAACAATCGATGAGACAATAATATTTGTTGCCCCACTCGAGTCGAGCGCAGCACCCACGGTGATAAAACATCCTAAAAGGACAATAAGAGGCCCATCAATACTCTGGTAGACCTCTCGAAGTGAGACTAGACGGAAAATGATGAGAAGAAAAATTGCCAGCGGGAAAGCGATATGGGGCGGTAAGATCTGAAATGCCACCAATAGAATAGAGACAATAAAGATTCCAACTGTTGGCAATAATTTTGAAGAGGGCTTTAAACGTATATTACGTTCAGCAAGTGGTAGGCACCCGAGATAATTCATTGTTTCGGGTAACTCCTTCTTATCTCCCTGAATAAGCAGAATATCCCCCGGTTTTAAGGTTAAACGGGAGAAGCGTTGCCGTATACTCTCGCTTTGACGCGATATCCCTAATATATTGATTTTATAGCGCTCTCGAAGATAGAGCTCTGAGATCATATGCCCTGCAATTCTAGCCCCGGGATTAACAACAACTTCTAACGTCTGTAGAGAATCGACGCCATCCCCCTCTTTTCCCTCTTTAGTAAAACGGATATTCACTCCCGAGAGAAGCTCTAGCTGCTTGAGATCTTCCGGCTGCCCTTCAATTAAGAGGACATCATTCTCTCGCAATATCTCCTCTTTACTCGGAGAGAGAAGTCGTCTTGCCCCACGAAGAAGCGTCACAACATTGACATGATCTTCTGTCACCTTCTCTAATTCTGCAATCGTCTTCCCAATAAACTTATTATTCGGCAAGATCTTTGCCTCTAAAAGATAATCATCGGTCTCAAAGAGACGACTATTATTCTCTGTATCCCGAATCGGAATAAGACGCCAACCAATAAATGAGATGTAGAGGAGACCAACAATAACCACCACGATTCCGACGGGCAAAAAGTCGAACATCGCAAAGGCTCCAGCCGCAGGATCCACTGTCTCTCGATATTGAGCAATAATCATATTAGGGGGCGTACCAATTAATGTCGCAGTTCCCCCTAAAAGAGAAGCGAAAGCCATCGGCATCAGTAACTTTGACGTTGGAATATGGTAGCGTTGAGAAACTTGTAACGCGACCGGCATAATGAGCGCTAACGCCCCCACATCATTCATAAATGCTGAGAAGAAAGCGACCAACCCCGTTAGCGTTAAAACCAATAATACGGGGCGATCAGAAAAACGGCTCAAATGTTGAGAGAGATGGTAAGTCACCCCTGTATTTCCCAACGCATTACTGAGGACCAAAACAGAGGCGACCGTAATAACAGCTCGATGGCTAAAGCCTGAGAAAGCATTATTGAGTGGTACAACGCCCACCAATACCATCGCTAATAGTGCCCCTAGAGCGACCACATCAAAGCGCCACTTTCCTAACATGAAAGCGATAAAACTACAGAATAGAATCAATAATGCATAGAGCTGCGTATTGGTTATTCCGCTGATAAGTGGATCAGAAAATATTGTCAGCATGTGACTCCATCTACTTCCGAATGTCTACTGTCGGGATATTAATAACTTTTCTTGTGCTGAAAGCATAGCGCCTCTCTCCTCCATTGTAAATGGTTCCTGAGAGTATTCACCACTCTTACCATCGAGAATCCATGCCGTATAATCAGCAAAGTAAGCGAGCAATCCTTCATTGATAAGATGGCGCTTAATAGAGGGATGCTCTATCGGAACTGCCACCTCAATACGACGAAAGAAATTACGATGCATCCAATCGGCGCTCGAGATATAGACCCGCTCCTCTCCTGCTCGATAGAAATAGAAGACGCGAGAGTGCTCTAAGAAACGCCCAACAACTGAATAGACCCGAATATTCTCCGAAAAGCCTTTTAAGCCAGGTCTCAAAGAGCAAGCGCCACGAACTAAAAGATTGATAATTACGCCGGCATTAGATGCTTCATAGAGCTTTTCAACAATGCCCTCCTCTAAGAGCGCATTCATACGTGCCATAATCGATGCTGGTCTTCCCGCTTTAGCTTCCTCAATTTCAAAATTGATATGGGCTATTAAATTATCATAGAGATTAAAAGGCGCTTGCCATAGCCTCTTTAATTGTGGAGGGCGCCCTAAGCTGCCCAAATTCACAAAGATATTGGTCACATCTTGTGCGATCTCGCGATTCCCCGTCATAATCGCAAAATCAGTATAGAGTCTTGCTGTTCCCGTATGATAATTGCCGGTACTCAGATGGGTATAATATTCAAGATGGTCGGGATTTTCTTCAGTTGGCTCATTGCGAACAATCAATAACATCTTCGCATGTGTTTTATAACCAAAGATTCCATAGACAACCTTAACACCCGCCTCTTCAAGAATCGCAGCCCAAGTAAGATTGGTCTCTTCATCAAAACGTGCCATCAACTCACAGACAACATTAACCTCTTTACCATTTTTTGCGGCAGTTATCAGATGCTTCATCAATTGTGAGTCGTTACCGGTACGATAGATCGTCATCCGGATCATCTGTACCTGAGGATCATTCGCGGCAACTTCGAGTAACCTTACCGTGGGGGCAAAGCTATCAAACGGATGGTGAAAAAGTTGATCTTTTCCCTTAATAATGGAAAAGATATCATCAGTATCGACCCACTTCTCCGCATATTTTGGATAGAACTCTGGATAGAAGAGCTCATCTTTATCTTTTACAAAGTGACTCAGCTCTCGAAAGCGACAAAGATCGATAAAGTTCGCGATCGGATAGATCTCTGTTGTCGGCAACTCAAACTCTTTTGCTAAAAACTCCACCAACTTTTTCGGCATCTGAGCACTAATTTCAAGGCGCACCGCATGCCCAAAATTTCGTTGGTGGAGCTCTCCTTTTAATGCCTGATGTAAATTTGTAAGTTCCTCTTTATCGATAAAAAGATGGCTATTGCGCGTCACTCTAAATTGATAAGCCGCTTTTACCACAAAGCCATCAAAAATCACTTTCAATTGATCACGAATAATTTCACTAACAGTGGTAAAACGGACATGTGATGGATCATTGCTCGGTAAGCGGATCAATGCCGGCAAATTCTTCGGGATCGAGAGCATCGCCGTATCAACCTCTCGCCCGTAGATATCTTTCCCCTTCAACTCAATAATATAGTTGAGCGACTTGTTGTAGATATGGGGAAACGGATGGGCAATATCGAGCGCTATCGGTGTTAAAAGCGGATTAATTGACTCATTAAAATAACTCAATAATTGCGCTTTATCAGCATCAGTCCAATCTCGTCGATGGATAAATTCTATATTCGCCTCAGATTTTAAGAGCGGCAAAATCTCCTGGTCGAGAAGTTTATATTGCGCTTTAACTAATGCTGTTACACGCTGATAGATCGCTTTCTGCCAAACATCAACAGGCTCCCCATCAATCAGAGTCTCTCCGGCAAAGATGCGCTCCTTAATATTTGCAAAACGCACCTCAAAAAATTCATCAAGGTTAGAGGAGACGATCGTCATAAAATTGAGTCGCTCCAATAGTGGAATGTGGGGATTTTCTGCCTGCTTTAAGACTCGCTCTTGGAAAGCGAGAATAGATTTTTCACGATTAATTAAAGGCAATTCAAATTCCATACTCTCATCCCATTATTAAAAAAGTCAAAATGACAACACCCAAACAGCTCAGCAGCTCAACAGTTAGCATCAATATCGCCTTTCTCTATCAAAGCGTTCTATTAAGCCTCTCTTCCACGTCATTATTATAACGTAATTTACCGCAACGTAATTAATGATCGCCAATAACCGACCCTCTACACAATAGTAACAATCACAAGATATAAGCGTAACGATAATATATAACAGGCATAATAAAAAAACATAATTTAAATACAATGATAAATATTGTGATAAATATAATAAAAAATACAAGAAGAGATATAGAGCGGAAGAAATAATAAGACAGCTCTCATGAGTTCATTGTTTGATTAGAGTTGGTACCACCCTATCAAGACCCTTTACGTCCAAAGTATCACAAGATATCGATACCGCTCTAATACCAACTCTAATACCACTCTAAATAAGGGCCAATAAAAAACCCACATCAGAATGTGGGTTTTACTTTAATATTTCTTAACTACTTAATATCATCGATATTATAGATCTCTAAAGACTTTTCAATCTATTTACTGCATCTAATTGAGATTTTGCTAATGTTAACTCAATTAACGCCTTCTCAATATCGAGCTCAGGCTTACCTGAGTCAAGTACAGCCTTAGCTTCAGCTCTCGCTTTTTCAACCGCGGCTTGATCAAGATCTGCAGCACGCTCAGCACTATCTGCTAAAACAATCACTTCTGTCGGTTGTACCTCAAGAATACCACCTGAAATCCAGAAGACCTCTTTTGTACCATTCTCGAGCTCTAAGCGAACTTGTCCTGGCTTGAGGTGTGCTAAAGTTGGAACATGACCAGGATAAACGCCTATCTCACCAGTAATTGCTGTAACTGCAAAGAATGTTGCAGTGCCAGAGTATAGCTCTTTTTCAGCACTTACAATAGTGACTTTGATAGTTTTCATATTATCCCCTTATTTACTTATTCTTCTCTTTCGCGTAACGATCAAGAACTTCGTTAAAGTTACCGGTCATGTAGAACATCTGCTCAGGAATATGGTCACCTTCACCTGCAAGAATCGCCTTGAAGCTTGCAATAGTGTCTTGAAGTGATACATATTTACCCGGTGCACCAGTAAATACTTCTGCTACATGGAATGGCTGTGATAAGAAACGTTGGATCTTACGAGCACGAGCAACAGTCAATTTATCTTCTTCTGAAAGCTCATCCATACCAAGAATTGCGATAATATCTTTAAGTTCTTGATAACGCTGAAGGATCATCTGTACGCCACGAGCAACATCATAATGCTCTTGACCAATGACTAATGGATCAAGCTGACGTGATGTTGAATCAAGTGGGTCAACAGCAGGATAGATACCTAATGAAGCGATATCACGTGAAAGAACAATTGTCGCATCTAAGTGAGCAAACGTTGTCGCTGGTGATGGGTCAGTTAAGTCATCCGCAGGAACATATACTGCTTGTACTGATGTGATCGAACCTTTTTTCGTAGAAGTGATACGCTCTTGGAGAACACCCATCTCTTCTGCAAGTGTCGGCTGATAACCTACTGCAGATGGCATACGACCTAAAAGTGCAGAAACCTCTGTACCCGCAAGTGTATAACGATAGATATTATCGATAAAGAGAAGAACATCACGACCTTCATCACGGAAGTACTCAGCCATTGTCAAGCCTGAGAGTGCAACACGCAGACGGTTTCCAGGTGGCTCATTCATCTGACCATAAACCATCGCAACTTTATCTAATACGTTAGAGTCTTTCATCTCGTAGTAGAAGTCGTTCCCTTCACGAGTACGCTCACCAACTCCCGCAAACACCGAAAGACCTTCGTGTGCTTTAGCGATGTTATTGATCAACTCCATCATGTTTACGGTTTTACCAACACCCGCACCACCGAAGAGACCAACTTTACCACCTTTTGCGAAAGGACAGAGTAAGTCGATAACCTTAATACCTGTTTCGAGAACTTCTGTAGAACCTGCTTGATCTTCGTAGCTTGGTGCTTTTCTATGAATTGCCCAATGCTCTTTAGCTTCAACAGGACCTGCATAGTCTACTGGACGTCCTAAAACATCCATGATACGACCTAGCGTACCTTCACCCACTGGTACTGAGATTGGCTGCTTAGTATCTACAACTTCAACACCACGCTTAAGCCCATCTGAACTACCCATTGCGATCGTTCTTACAACGCCATCACCTAATTGTTGCTGTACTTCAAGTACGAGATCATCTTTTGACCCTACAACATTAAGTGCACTATATATACTTGGAACAGCATCGCGTGGGAATTCCACGTCAACAACTGCACCAATTACCTGTACAATTTTTCCTGACATACTCTATCTAAACCTCTATTAACCCAAATTTTTGTTAACGTCGTATTAATTGATTGCTGCTGCACCACTAACAATCTCAGTAATTTCCTGAGTAATTGCTGCTTGACGAGCTTTGTTATAAACCAATTGCAACTCATCTATTAAATCGCTTGCGTTATCGCTTGCGGCCTTCATCGCAATCATACGAGCTGCCATTTCACAGGCAACGTTTTCAACGACTGCTTGAAAGATCACACTTTCAATATAACGATCTAATACAGTATTCATTAGCTCTACAGGCTCAGAGTCATAAACATAGTCCCACGCAAGATTTGAATCTTCCGCTAAACTCTCAATGCCTATCTGTCTCTGAAGCGTTCCTGGAATAACAGGAAGGACTTGAATACCGATTGGCTTTTGCGTCATTGTATTCACAAACTCGTTAGCAAAAACATGGAGTTCATCAATTTTTCCTTCTTGGAAAAGATCTAGCATTGCAGTTGTAATACCAATCAGATCTTTCGACGCAGGTGCATCACCTAAATTATTCACAGTCGCAACAAGATCATGCCCAAATCGACTAAAGAAAGCATTTGCTTTATTACCGATCGTGGCAACTTCAATCTCAATACCCGCTTCCTGCCACTCTTTCATCTTCGTGACAACTAGCTTAAATAGGTTGTTATTTAACCCACCTGCTAATCCACGGTCGGAGCTGACAACAATCATTCCCACGCGTTTCACTTCTCGTGGAATTAAGTATTCATGTTTGAATTCTTCAGGTGTTGCCTCAGCCAAATGCGCAGCGAGCTTAATAACCTGTTGCGCATAAGGTAGAGATCGATTGCGTCGAAGTTGCGTAGCCCGCATCTTACTCGCTGCAACCATCTCCATCGCACTAGTAATCTTCTGAGTATTACTAATACTTTTAATCTTACTACGTATTTCTTTTCCAACAGCCATGAAATTCCTACCTAATTGCTATGTGTTATGAACTGAAAAGCAGCTTATTAAGCTACTTTCCAGCTTCCACCTTTCTTATACTGACTAACAACTTTATCAAGTGCATCTAACACATCTTGGTTATAAGCACCTTTGCTGTTGATGTCTTTTAAGAGCTCTTGGTCTGTTGCATTCGCTGATGCAATAAGACCTTGTGCAAATGGACGAACTTCTTCAACTGGCAAATCATCAACATATTTGTACTCAATCGCATAGAGGATAAGAGCCATCTCAGCAATTGTGTAAGGACGATATTGCGCCTGCTTCATCAATTCCATAACACGAACACCACGTGCTAACTGTCTACGTGTTACTTCATCAAGATCTGAAGCAAACTGGGAGAACGCTGCGAGCTCACGATATTGAGCAAGTGCAAGACGTACACCACCACCAAGCTTACTGATTAACTTCGTTTGTGCCGCACCACCAACACGAGATACAGAGATACCCGCATTCATTGCTGGACGAACACCAGAGTTAAAGAGGTCTGTTTCAAGGAAGATCTGACCATCTGTGATTGAGATAACGTTAGTTGGTACGAACGCAGATACGTCCCCACCTTGTGTCTCAATGATTGGTAATGCAGTTAATGAACCTGTTTTACCTTTTACTTCACCATTTGTGAACTTCTCAACATAATCAGCGTTAACGCGTGCAGCACGCTCAAGAAGACGTGAGTGAAGATAGAAAACATCCCCAGGATAAGCTTCACGACCTGGTGGACGACGAAGAAGGAGGGAGATTTGACGATATGCAACCGCTTGTTTTGATAAGTCATCATAGATGATTAATGCATCTTCACCACGATCACGGAAATATTCACCCATTGTACAACCGGTGTACGCTGAGAGGTATTGAAGCGCCGCTGACTCAGAAGCACTCGCTGCAACAACGATCGTGTGATCCATTGCGCCATGCTCTTCTAATTTAGATACAATATTTGCGATCGTAGAGTTTTTCTGACCGATTGCAACATAGATACATTTCACACCACTATTTTTTTGGTTGATAATAGTATCAATTGCAATAGCTGTTTTACCTGTTTGACGGTCACCGATAATCAATTCACGCTGACCACGACCGATTGGAACCATTGAGTCAATTGCGATGTAACCTGTTTGCATTGGCTGATCAACAGATTGACGATCGATAACGCCAGGCGCGATCTGCTCAATAGGCGCAGTCAATTTAGTACCAAGCTCACCCTTTCCGTCAATAGGATTTCCCAGTGCGTCAACAACACGGCCAAGAAGTTCTGGACCAATAGGAGCTTCAAGGATACGGCCTGTACACTTAACTTTGTCCCCTTCAGTGATCTTTTCATAATCACCTAAGAGTACAACACCCACTGAATCTCTCTCAAGGTTCAGTGCAAGACCACGAACGCCATGTGGTAATTCAACCATTTCACCTTGCATCACAGAATTGATTCCGTGAACGCGAGCAATCCCATCAGTTAAACTTACTACTGTACCTTCAGTACTCTCTTCGGGCTTGAGCTCAAATTCTTCAATCTTGGATTTAATGAGATCACTGATCTCAGATGGATTTAATTGCATCTTTTAAATCTTCCTCTTATATTCATTAAACTTAATTCATTGATCGGATCATGCCGTCTAAACGACCTAAAATCGAACCATCAATGACTAAATCATCTATTTTTAAAATAGCACCACCTAACAAGGAAGGCGAAATGGTTTCTGTTAATTCGATCTCTTTATTAAAACGCTTTTGAAGAGCTTTAACAAACATCTCTTTCTGCCCATCCGTTAAGGGATATGCGCTCTGCACTTCAGCCTCAAGAATGTTTCTTTCCGCTAATAAACGCGCTCTGTACTCGTCATAAACAGAAGGCAAAATCCCAAAACGCTTATTTTCACTAATGGTTAGTAAGAAATCATTCTCTTCTTTAGTAAGCTCTCGCTCTAAAATCTTAGCTGATAACTCACCTAAGAATGCTTTTTTCTTTTCGAAACCTAATTCTGGTAAGCCCATCACTTCACGAGTCGCCTCTGTTCCCATTAATAGCTTTAATGAGCTGAGGAAATCCAACCAGTTATCTGCACTTTGCGGATTTTCCTTCGCAATCATAAATACGGCTTCAGCGTAAGGTCTTGCTACTGTTGCTAATTCTGACATATTACTCTTACATCGTTTATTAGTTATCAAAATGCTCTTCAATAGTGAAGAGCAGGCGATTACAGTTGTTTTGCCAACTCTTCTAACATCTTAGCATGAGTCGTCTCATCAACTTCTTTTTCTATGATTTTGCTTGCACCCATAATACTCAAAGCAACTACCTGTTGTCTCAAGCTCTCTTTCACTTGACTCAACTCTGCTTCGATTTTAGCGTGTGCCGCATCAATCTCTCTTTGCCCAACTACCTTGCTCTCTTCTTTAGACTGTGCAATTAAGCTATCCGCTTGAGCTTGTGCTTTACTCACTAGGGTTGCCGCTTCGAGATGAGCTTGCTTAAGAAGACCATCTACTTCAGCTTCAGCCGTAGCTTGTGCTGCAACACTCTCTTCTGCAGCTGCTAAACCTTCAGCAATTTTTGCACGTCTCTCTTCAATCGCTTTGATTAAAGGTGGCCAGATAAACTTCATAACCACCAAAACCAAAATGAAAAAGACGATAAATTGGGCAATCAAGGTTGCGTTAATATTCATTTTACTACCTATCCTTTATATGCCTGTACAACAAATGTCTTTACCACTTAGCTTTAAGTGTAGTGGAATTACGCACCTGCGAATACAGTCATACCGAAGAATACAGCAATACCAACACCGATTAAGAACGCCGCATCAATAAGACCAACAAGGATAAATACTTTTGGTAAAAGTGAATCCATGATTTCTGGTTGTCTTGCAGATGCTTCGATATATTTAGAACCTAACATTGAGATACCTAATGCTGCACCGATCGCACCAAGACCTACGATGATACCACAAGCGATTGCTACTAAACCCATAATATAACTCCTTAAAATAAGATAATACTAACGTTAACAAATAATTATGAAACACAATCTTTCGATTGATTCTTTAATGAGATTCATGCGCTTGACCAAGATACACAAGTGTCAATGTCATGAAAATATATCCTTGTAAAATAACGATCAAGATATGGAAGATTGCCCATGCTGCTCCCGCAAATACATGAAGACCCATTCCCCATAATGTTCCTGTCGCCCCTAATAAAGCGATCAACATGAAGATCAGCTCACCTGCGAACATGTTACCGAAAAGTCGCATACCTAATGAGAAAGCTTTAGAGATGAACTCAACGAGATTTAACACGAAGTTAGCAGGCGCTAACCAGATACCGAAAGGAGCACAGAAGAGCTCTTTTACAAAGCCCATGCCTTTCGCTTTAATAGAGTAGAAGATCACAACTGCAAGCACTGCTATAGACATACCTAAGGTAGCACTAACATCAGCAGTTGGAAGAATTTTGTGGTAAGGGAGAGAGTCTGAAAGACCTAACACATCAATCATCTTAGGAGCAAGATCGATGGGTAAGAAGTCAAGTGAGTTCATCACAACAATCCAAAGGAACACAGTTAAACCTAACGGAGCTATAAAGCCTTGAGGACCGTTGACTAATGTTCTCGATTGTTTCTCTGCGAACTCTACTAAGATTTCAACAAAAGCCTGGAAGCGTCCTGGTACCCCAGATGTTGCCTTGCGCGACGCAGCCCAAAGAAATAGAACAACAATAATACCACACAAGATTGACCAAAAAACGGTATCGAGGTTAATGAGACCGAAGTTAACAAACTCATGAGCTTCTTGCGGCGTCCCTCTTTGGTTAAGGTTAACGAGATGGTGTCCAATATACGATGCATTTGTTAATTCACTAGCCATAGTTCTCTCTATACAATTACTTTGTCTCTTCTAATAGAAGATATTAACACATATCCAAGGGGAACTTGTGATACGACTATAATCCCAATTAGGAACGCGAATAGATTCGGATCCTTGATCAGCAGAATGCTCACTAAAAAGAGCATTAAGATGATAATTTTATTGAAAAAGACGCCAATCCAGAAGAAAACCTTATGGAATCGCACCATAAACATATTCGCCGCCATAAAAAGATTGGGTATTAACATTGAAATACCCGCTGCAAACAAGGATATCGCCGTCACACCATCATATAAAACCCAAGCTAGTGTAGCTGTTAGGATTAAAACAGCGAGTTGTGCAATCACAATTTTAGGAATCATCAGATCATCGCCTTTAAATTCATGCCAAGATTATAGTCGGCAAGAGGAGCTAGGTCAAATTATTCGTAGCGATTTTGTAGCAGCCAAGCGTGGCAATTACAGCTACTGTTTAATTTTCCCTAAAATCCCATCTAGCTCTTCTAGTGAGTTGTAACGAATAACAACTTCCCCTCTTCCCCGATTTTTCTGTTTGATCTCTGTTTGTGCACCTAAAAACTCACTCAAAGATCGCTCTAAATTGAGGACATCACGATCTTTCTCAGAACGCTTTGTCGGCGCAGCTTCTTCCGATTCGGGGGCTAAAAGCTTCTTAACTAACTGCTCTGTTGCCCGAACGGTCAACTGCTCTTTAATCACTTGCAATGCGACCCTACCTTGCTCACTCTTAGGCAGTGCTAAGAGAGCTCGCGCATGGCCCATATCTAACTTCTGCTCAGCTAATAGCGCTTGGACAGAAGCCTCTAACTCTAATAGACGCAAAGAGTTGGTAATCGAGGAGCGAGACTTTCCAATCACCTCCCCTGCCTCTTGATGCGTTAAAGAAAACTCATCGATAAGACGCTTTAGCGCCATCGCTGTTTCAACAGGATTGAGATTCTCTCTTTGAATATTTTCAATAAGCGCAACGGCTAATGCTTCCTGATCGCTCATCGGCTTGAAGATTACCGGAACACTCTTCAATCCTGCTAATTGCGATGCCCGCCATCTTCTCTCCCCAGCAAGAATCTCCACCTCTTTTTGCCCTTCCACTTCACGGACAACAATCGGCTGAATAATTCCTTGCGCTTTAATAGAGGCAGCTAAAGTCTCTAATGCTTCCTGATCAAAGTGACGTCGAGGCTGATACTTACCCGGCGTTAAACGCTCTATCGGTAACTCTCTGATCCCCTCCTGCTCCACTTTTACACTATCCGTTGCAATCTCTGCACCCGTTTGACTTAAAAGCATCTCTAAGCCACGACCTAATCCTCGTTTCTTCACAGCTACCTCTTCTTACTTCTTGAAATCACTTCACGCGCAAGCTCCGTATAAGCCATCGCCCCTTTAGACTTCGCATCATAAACGGTAATCGGCACACCATATCCTGGCGCTTCCGCTAAGCGAACATTTCTTGGAACGATCGCTTCAAACATCTTATCCCCAAAGTGGGCCGCTAAGTTTTCAGAAACCTGAACCGAAAGGGTATTACGTCCATCAAACATCGTTCTTAATACACCCATAATATTGAGATCTGGGTTCGTCGCCTCTTTCACCGTGGAGATCGTGTCCATCAATGCTGAGATTCCTTCTAGGGCATAATATTCACACTGAACTGGAATGACGATATCTGTTGCGGCAGTGAGCGCATTGAGCGTTAACATATTGAGAGAAGGCGCACAATCTAAGACGATATAGTCGAAATTACTTCCGATCGGCGCTAAGATCTCTTTCAGTTTATAGATGCCATTTTGAGCTTGTGCCAACATCACCTCAGCTCCTGTCAAATCAGCATTCGCACCAATTAGACGCAAACCTGCTTTATCAAGATCTAAGATAACATCGGCAATGGATGCCTCACCTAAAAGAAGATCAACAACACTATGTTCTAATTCATTCTTATTGACCCCAATACCTGTAGTGGCATTCCCTTGAGGATCGAGATCGATTAAGAGCACATTAGGCCTCATTTTGCTCTCTGTTAAACTTGAGGCAAGATTAACTGCGGTGGTTGTTTTACCAACCCCCCCTTTCTGATTCGCTACTGCAATAATTGTTGCCAACGGAGATTCCTACCTTTCCAAATTAATCGTCAAATTATATCAAATAACTATTTCGATAGAACTATTTCGATAAAAGTATCAGATGCCGCTCCTCATTTAAGCCCGGCACCTTCAACTCCACAACCTCCTGAGTGGGAAAATCCACAACATCTTCCCATTCAGAATGGATCACTTTTCCTTTCATAGCGACCATCATGCCCCCCTCTTTAAGAAGATGCTGAGACCACTTCACCATATCATTGCCACTTGCAAATGCACGCGATAGCACACCATCAAACTTCGTTTCCGGTTGATAATCCTGAACTCGAGAGGTAATAACAGTCACATTAGGAAGGCCGATCTCAATCTTCATCTGTTGAATAAAGCGTGTCCGCTTCGTTGCGCTATCTAGTAGCGTAAATTGAAAATCGGGCATCACAATAGAGAGAGGTATTCCTGGCAATCCAGCGCCTGTTCCAACATCGATTAAAGATGCAGAGTGAAAACGCTGACGCAATTCCGGCACCAAGACTAATGAGTCGAGAAGATGCTTAATAATCATCTCCTCAGGATCGGTGATCGCAGTTAAATTATAAGCTCTATTCCACAACAACATACCTTGCAAATATTGTGTTAACTTCCCACAAGCATCATCATCGATTGGAAATGGGAGTTGGTCGAGCGCAATTCTCACCTCATTTTTGACAATATTATCAATATTATTCATCTCAACCTTTATGCTTTCGCGACCTCTTTAGGCAAAGGATAGATTCTAACACGACTACCTTTTGCCGTTGCCTGATTCTCCTTCATCTCAATTAAACAATTTGCATAACTCAGACCACTTAACATGGCAGAGCCTTGTAACCCCACATTATCAACGAAATATTCGCCCCGCTCATCTTGATAATAATTTCCGCGAAGGAACTCTCTGCGAGGCTGGATACGATCACTCCCAAAATTGATCGTCGCCATAAGTTGAGGCAATTGTGGAGAGAGCCCCATCAATGCCTTAATAGCAGGATACGCGAGCAGGTAGAAGGTGGCATATGCTGACACAGGATTCCCCGGCAACATAATAATATGACATTGACCAATTCGCCCCCAACCAAAAGGCTTGCCAGGTTTGATCGCCAACTTCCACATGTGCAATTCACCAAGTTCTGTTATCGCTCTAGCAACAAAATCTGCCTCCCCAACAGAAGCGCCACCACTTAAGATAATCAGATCATTCTCTTTAGCAGCATCTGATAGCGCCGTAAGTACCGCATCATATTGATCCTTTAAGATCCCACCATCTTTAGCTTTAGCAAGCGATGAAACCCAGGCGAGAAGTTGATAGCGATTAGCATCATAAATCTCACTGCCGGAGATCTCTTCCCATGGCTCTTTAAGCTCATTACCCGTTGAGAAGATCGTAACACGAAGATCATGATAGACTTCAATCTCCCAGACTCCCTGTGATGCCAATAACGCAATTGCTGCAGGATCGAGAACATGTCCTGCATGAAAAAGGATATCGCCCTTCTTAATCTCCTCCCCACAATAGCGAATATTTTGCCCCTTTGGGCAATCTTCTGTGAGGTAGAGTTGATCACCTTCTACCTTTGTAATCTCTTGCATGACAACAGTAGTCGTATTCCCTGGCGTCTTCGCTCCCGTAAAGATCCTTGCAGCCTCTCCTTCCTGAAGCGAAAAGTTAACGTCATCGCCCGCCATAATGCGCTCAACAATCTTAAACTCATTACGTCCACCAGAAAAATCACAAAGTGCATAGCCATCCATCGCACTATTATCAAATTGAGGCGTATCATAATTTGCCACAACATCTTGAGCGAGTTTACAACCATATGCTTGAGCAAGGGTTACGCGATGCGCTGTTCGCTCTAATGTCATACCTGCTAACAACTCTCTTAATGCCACATCATAATTCTTCATGATTCTTCCTCTCTAACGCTTCTAGATCCTGCGGTTGATTACAATTGACAAACGCAGACTCATCATCAAAATAGATAGGCGCTGCTGATAACTGTTTCAGCAACGCTCGAATTCTTAAATCACCTGCATCAAGCAGCGATTCAACTACTTGCAAATCCTCTTTTAAGGCTTGCAGATAGAGGTAGTGTTCCCGCTCTCTTGTTGCGGGATAAGTCGCCTTAATCTCTAAATTATCTTTCTGCAACTCTGATAAACCACCTCTCAAGCGACAGACTAAATCGATCGGGATAAAGGGACCATCACAACTGACAATCTGTACCCGTTGATTCTCCTCTAAATGGGGAAGTAGGGAGGCGATACCTGCCAAAGGTCCTAATCCTCGCCACTTTGGATCATCAGAGATAATCGGCAACCCCAATGTTCGATAGTGATCTAGATCTCGATTGGCAGAGAGATAGAGCTGATCAACTTGTGGCGCGATTCGATCAATAACATGTTCTACTAACCGACGCCCTTGTAATGAAAGGAGCCCTTTATTTTGGTAGCCCATTCGCCGGCCTTCACCCCCTGCAAGAATTAAGCCTACGATTTTTTGCGCCACTTCGCTAACTCCTGCCAACGGGATAAGATCTCTTGATCACTCTTTTTTGCTTCCACCCAATAAGATCGACCATCGACAAGATACTCTTTCTTCCAAAATGGTGCTTCTGTTTTCAAATAATCCATAATAAATTCAGCTGCTAAAAATGCATCGAGTCGATGTTTTGCCGTAACTATTAGAAGAACAATCGGATCATCAGAGAGAAGCTCCCCCACTCGATGAACAACACGGCATCCGGCTATATTCCAGTGACTCTGAGCGATCTCAATGATACGGATAATCTCTCGCTCCGTTACTTCAGGAAAATGTTCTAACTCCATCTTCGCTAACGGCGTTGTTTGATCAAATTCTCGCACCATACCCTGAAAAAGCACCAATGCGCCGGCATCTCCTGATGCTGCGATCAAGGCAGCACTCTCTCTCTCTAAATCAAAGGCTTCACGTTGAACAGTGACTGAAATAGTCATTATTAACCTCCTGTTACCGGGGGTAAAAGCGCAATACGATCACCCGAACTGATCTCTGTAGGTGCAAAAGTCATCTCCTCATTGACAACCACTCGAAAGATATTCTCCGGTGCTAACGCTTTTGCCCAAAGATCCCCACGTTCGCGCAACTGCGCCAACAGTGCTTCAGTATCGCCACCGGTCCAAGTGATCTGCTCTTCAGTCAGCTGTAAAAGATCTTTTAAATTCCCAAAGTAAGTTACTGTAATCATGACCTATCCCTTATTCTAATTATCTAGTAATTTGTAATGTGACTTGTAATTTGATTTGCAATATGATTTGTAATTTATTAATAATCATTAACAGCCATTAATAGCTTATAAACGATCTATTCATCTAACAAAAATTCTCAATAAGCTTTCAAATCAATCCCTTTCAAAATCACCCCTAATTGAGCAAACGATCCTAAGCCTTCCGATGACGTCGCCCCCCTTTACGCCTTAAAATACCCCCCTCAATTCCAAACAGCAAGGAGATCAGGTAGAAGAAGGCTAGAATAATAATAATCATCGGCCCCGAAGCAATATCATAGTGAACTGAAGCGACTAACCCTAAATATGCACCGATAGCCCCTAGCGAGATAGCAATCAGAAGCACCACCTCCATACGATTACTCCATAAACGCGCAGAGATGGCAGGAATCATCATCATACCAACCGTCATCAATGTTCCTAAGACCTGAAATGAAGCGACAAGATTGAGGACAACCAAAAAGAGAAAGAGCGCATAGTAGAAGAGTCCACCGGCACTCTTTAACTTCAGATAGAGAGGGTCAATAATATAGAGCAGAAGCGCCCGATAGATAATGGAGAGTAGAAGTAACGTCGTCAAAAGCACGCCCCATACAAGATAGAGCGATGATGCATCTACCGCTAAGACAGAACCAAAAAGAATGTGCATCAAATCAGCTTGTGAGCCAATCTCCATAATGAGAACAACACCGATTGCTAACGATAACAGGTAGAGCGCAGCGAAGCTCGCATCCTCTTTTAAATTAGTGTAGTTAGAGATAATAGAGGCAATAATCGCTATCAAGACTCCCGCTATAACACCGCCAATACTCATAGCATAGATATTAAATCCAAAAAAGAGAAAAGCGATTGCAATCCCCGGCAAAACACCGTGACTGAGAGCATCTCCCACCAAGCTCATTCTATTGAGTAGGAGGAAGACGCCCACCAGACCTGATGAGACGGAGATCATCAATGATGCGGCAAGTGCTCTTCGAAGAAATGGAAGATCAACAAAGGGGTCGATAAAAATGAGATTCAATAGATCGATCATTAGCTATGCCTCACACCAAGAATCACTCTCCCACCCAAGAGAGACCGATTCCGCTTTAAGAAGATTCTCTTCCGTTAAAACCTCTCGGCTAGCACCAAAAGCGATCTTTTCCCGCGCCAAAAGAAGCGTATTACTAAAGTATTGTCGCGCTAAATGAAGATCATGAAGAACGGCAATTACCGTCTTTCCCTCAGCTTCCCAGCGCTGTATAAGATAACAAAGCTCCTGCGTAGTTCTCGCATCCATCGCATTGAATGGTTCATCTAGAAGAATTAGATCTGCACCTTCAACAACGATCCGCGCAAAGAGCGCTTTCTGAAACTGCCCGCCGGAGAGAGAGTCGATACTACGTTCACCAAAATTCTCAAGCCCAACGAACTCAAGTGCAGCAAAGACCCGCTGATGAATATCAGAAGAGAGCCGTCGAAAGAGCCCAACCTGGTTGAGCGCTCCGGCACTGACTAATTCAAAGAGCGTTAAAGGGAGATCACGACGAATATGGGAGATCTGAGATAGATAACTGACTCGCAATGTTTCACTACGGGTAATCACCCCTTCCGAATAGGGTACGAGCCCCATAATTGCCTTCAATAAAGTACTCTTTCCTGCACCATTAGGTCCCACAATAGCGCAACTCTGCCCTAATGGAAATTGAGCCGTTAAGTGATGAACAACAGGATGTGCCTTATAACTCACCGTTAAGTTGGAAATCTCTAATGCTCTCATCTATCTCCTTAAAATTCTTTAGCCCCAGAATGGTCATAAGATTGATCTCACCAAGATCGCTTCACTGCACCTACGACAACCCCAAACTTGATCAACTATCACTTATTCTGCAAGAGTCTATCATACCGCAAAATCGATTTTCCCACCTCTTCTCCCACAAATTTTCATCTATTTTCAAAAAAAGAATCTCTTTGTCTATCTCAATCTCGAATCTCCTTCTACTTCATGCGATAATAGATAGCGATACATAGATATATGGTCGAAATTACCGCAGATAGAGAGATCCGTAATAAATATGAGTAATCCTAAAAAAATTGAAGCTAAATTTGCGCATGCTAGCCAAGTTCCTCAATATTATCTTCCATTTTTAAAAAATGGTGGTTTCTTCTTTAATACCGATTATCCATTTAAACTCGATGATCTTATTATCTTAGAGATCACCCTTCCCGATGGCGATCCGACACCTATCAAAACAGAAGGTCGAGTAGCTTTTGTCACCCCAAAAAGCGCTAAATCTATTCACCATATTACGGATCATCAGGGAATTGGCGTTGCGATTGAAAAAGAGCATAACTTACTCCAAACAAGAATCAATGCACTATTGAGAATGCATGCAGCGACGACACGTTAATCTCTCTATCTCAAACTTGAGCTTGCTAAATAAACTCAATACCCTTATCGATTTCAGTACCATCATCAACTAATCATTAGATTAATAGAATCAATAAAATCAATAAAATCAATAGAAGATAACAATGTTAAATATCGCAGATACGACCCACTTTATCGATTCACACTGTCATCTCGACATGGTGGAGCTCTCCGCTTATGATAATGACTTTCAAAAGCTTATTGCCGCTATTAAAGAGAATCATGTCACCCAGATGCTCTGCGTTAGCGTTGATCTTGAACGCTGGGATGCTATGGCGCAATTAGTTGCCCCTTATGAGGAGATTTTCCTTTCCGTAGGGATTCATCCTGGTGCTGTACCGGCAAAAATTATTGCCTCCATGGAGAACTTCAAACCGATGTTGGAAAATCCCAAGGTGATTGCCATCGGTGAAACTGGGCTCGATTACCACTACTCCGTTGAGCATAAGCTAGAGCAACAAGCCTCCTTCATTACTCAAATCGATATTGCGAAAGAGACTCAAAAGCCACTTATTATACATACGCGCGATGCACGCCAAGATACTATCAATATCTTAACCCATGAAGAGGCTCGTGATGCCGGCGGTATCTTTCACTGCTTTACAGAAGATTGGGAGATGGCTAAAAAAGGTTTAGATCTTGGATTCTATCTCTCATTTAGTGGCATTATCACCTTTAGAAATGCAGAAGAGCTACGGGAGGTGGTGGCAAAAGCACCGCTTGATCGCATACTCATTGAGACTGACTCCCCCTATCTCACCCCCGTCCCCTATCGCGGAAAGGCAAACCATCCTGGGCTTGTTCCCTTTGTAGCGAAAACGATCGCAGAGGTAAAGGGTATCTCCATCGATGAGGTCGCACAAATCACAACGCAAAACTTCCGCACGCTCTTCTCTCTACATTAATGATCAATACTTTTGTACCACCTGTTACTTGAGGCCAACATGAAAAACTCCATTGGTAAAATTGCTGTTTTTGGCGACATTATGATTGACAGCTATTGGATCGGCTCTACAAATCGAATATCACCAGAGTCTCCCGTTCCTGTCGTCAATATCAACCATACTGAAAACCGTTTAGGCGGCGCGGCCAACGTGGCCCTTAATATCAGTAAAATGGAGTGCCCTGTAACCCTATCCGGGTTAGTCGGTGTCGATGGTAATGCAAAGGAGCTGCAAGAGCTCTGTCACCAACACCACATCACAACTCAATTTGTAGCGGAAGCAAGCTTCCCAACAATTAAGAAGCTTCGTATTATCAGTCGTCAACAACATATTGTTCGCTGCGACTTTGAAGAGGCGCCAGACCTTACACCGGCACTTACCGCCAAAATTACCCAATCGCTCAAAACAACGATTGATGAAAATGATCTCATCGTCCTCTCTGATTACAACAAAGGGTTTCTCTCGGATCCTCAAGCGCTTATCCAGCACGCACGAGCCCAGGGGAAATTTGTAATTATCGATCCCAAAGGAGATGACTTCTCCAAATATCGAGGCGCTTCTCTCTTAACCCCTAATACTAGCGAATTTGAGATCGTTGCTGGCAAGTGTCGTGATGAAGCTGAGCTCTTTACTAAGGCGGAAAAACTTCGCATTGAACTCGATCTTGAAGCGTTATTGATCACCCGTAGCGAAAAAGGGATGACCCTCTTTGAACGTGACAAAGAGCCGGTAACATTCTCAGCAAAAGCGCAAGATGTCTTTGATGTTACAGGTGCCGGCGATACCGTTATTGCAATGATCGCAACTCAACTAGCAAAAGGAACCCCGCTTCCCCAAGCTTGTAAAATAGCCAATATTGCCGCATCTATTGTGGTTGGAAAGATGGGTGCCTCCTATGTTACTCAAGAGGAGCTCGACTATGAGCTTGGTCAATCAGATCGTCCACATAACCTCATTCTGTCAAAAGAAGCGCTACTTCATGAAGTAAAACGCGCTAAGATGAATAATGAGACCATCGTGATGACCAATGGCTGCTTCGACCTTCTGCATCGTGGACACGTTAAATATCTTGAAGAAGCGAGTAAGCTGGGACATCATCTTATTGTTGCCCTCAATTCCGATGCATCTGTGAAGCGCTTAAAAGGAGATCTTCGCCCTATCATGGATGAAAAGAGCCGAGCAACAGTACTCGCCTCCCTCTCTTCTGTCGCCTGGGTAACGCTCTTTGATGAGGATACTCCTGAGGCGCTGATTCGTGAGGTACTCCCTGATGTTCTAGTAAAGGGGAGTGACTATCGTGTAGAAGAGATCGCCGGCGCTGACGCTGTCATTAATAATGGTGGTCGCGTCGAGCTAATCGATTTTGTCGATGGATACTCAACAAGCAGTGCCATTGAAAAGATTATCGCTTCTCAACAATAATCCTCTTTGCAACAATCATTGCGTCACCCTTAAAAAAGGATTTCGAAATGTTAGTCTCAAAATACCGATTTCAAAACGCCTAGTTCAGAATATTCAGTTCAGAACGCCTAACTCGAAACACTTAAATGTAATTTTTGTGATAATTTTGTGGCATAATTAATACTTAAATGTAATATTATAGCCCTCCCGTAGATAAGGACTTTATAAAATGGATGAGAACAAACGCAAAGCCCTCCAAGCTGCCTTAGGGCAGATTGACCGTCAATTTGGGAAAGGCTCAGTTATGCGCCTCGGAGATCAGCAGACTCCTACCAATATTATCCCTGTCTCCACCGGTTCAATCGGTCTAGATATTGCATTAGGCATTGGTGGCTTACCACGAGGCCGTATCGTTGAGATTTATGGTCCAGAATCATCTGGTAAAACAACACTTACACTACATGTTATCGCTGAAGCACAAAAAGCAGGTGGAACCGCTGCATTTATCGATGCTGAACATGCACTCGATCCCACATATGCCGCAAAACTGGGAGTCGATGTTGAGAATCTCTATATCTCTCAACCAGACAATGGAGAGCAAGCGCTCGAAATTACCGATACATTAGTACGCTCTGGCGCAATCGATATCGTTGTTGTTGACTCCGTTGCCGCCCTTACCCCTAAAGCAGAGATTGAGGGGGAGATGGGAGATTCTCATATGGGGCTTCAGGCACGTTTAATGAGCCAAGCATTGAGAAAACTCACTGCCAATATTCAAAAATCAAATACACTTGTTATCTTCATCAACCAAATTCGTATGAAGATCGGTGTGATGTTTGGTAACCCCGAAACAACAACGGGTGGAAATGCGCTTAAATTCTACTCTTCAGTTCGCCTTGATATCCGTAGAACGGGTGCTGTGAAGAAAGGCGATGAGGTCATTGGTGCAGATACGCGTGTTCGTGTTGTTAAAAATAAGGTCTCCCCGCCTTTTAGAGAAGCAAAATTTGAGATTATGTATGGCGCTGGCATTGATACACTCGGAGAAGTAATTGATCTTGGTGTTGATGCCGGAATTGTCGATAAAGCGGGAGCCTGGTATAGCTATGGTGACACCCGTCTTGGGCAGGGTAAAGAGAACTCAAAACAGTATCTTCGTGAAAATGAAGCAACTGCTAAAGAGATAGAGCAAAAAGTGCGTGAACACTTCCTTAATACTAGCGCACCCCTTGCCGGCTCACTCGATGACAAAGAGGAAGATCTCCTCTCAATCGATGAAGAGTAGATTTAAAATCTCTAATCTTTCATCTAATCAGTGAATTGATCAATTCATTGATCAATGAAAATAGCTTCCTAAATGGAAGCTATTTTATTTTTAGCACAATTATGTCAATCTTATCGCTCTACAACCACATTTCTATTCCATTTTATTACTTCTAGTTTTATTATTTCTAACCGTATCTAACCGTATCTAACCGTATCTAACCGTATCTAACTATACCTAATACCAACTTTATGGTTTTCAGTTTATAGTTTTGATTATTGAACGATGTAAAAGGCCTTCTATGTCAGACAATCACGCTTTTGAGTTTATCCCTGCCACAATGGTCACCATTACAGAGCACCAGGAGACACAACGCTTAGATAACTTTCTTCTTACCTACTTCAAACAACTCCCTAAAAGCAGAATCTATCAGATGATTCGCAAGGGAGAGGTACGTATTAATAAAGGGCGAGCAAAGCCAACAACTCGTTTAAAAGCGGGGGATCAATTGCGCCTACCCCCGGTGAAGATAGAAAAGAGCATAAAAATCACTATTCCGCCAGAAGCTTGGCAGCAAGTAACGCAGAGCATTCTCTTTGAAAACGAGGATCTTCTTATTATCGATAAACCGACAAAATTAGCGGTTCATGCCGGCTCCCATATCCCTTATGGCATTATTGAGATTCTTAAAAGTTATGGACAAAGTGATTATTATGAGCTTGTTCAAAGATTAGATAGAGAGACTAGTGGTCTTTTAATGATTGCGAAAAATGGCAAAAGTTTAAGAGCTTTACAGGAGAGTGATATTCTTCGCGAATACCATCTTTTAGTGGAAGGTCGCTGGTCTGATCATCATCCCGAAACTCTCACTGTAACAGCCCCATTAGATACAGAAAATCGCCAACAAGGAGAGCGACACGTCATTGTCTCTCCCGATGGAAAAGTGGCAGTTACCCATTTTAAGCTCCTCCATGAAGGAGATAAAATCTCTCTTTTAAAAGCACGACTTGAGACAGGTAGAACGCATCAGATTCGCGTCCATAGCGCACATCTCGGCACTCCTCTGTTAGGCGATAATCGCTACAACTCAGACTCAAAATTAAAGGAGAAATCTCCCCGCTTAGCCCTCCATTGTCAACATCTCCAGTTCACACTAAGTGGAAAGAGATACCAATTTGAAAGCCCAATTCCTCAAGATCTTAAAGCAATTTTCAAGAAGATAGAGAAGAGAGATATCGGTCTATAAAGCGATAAGGGGAAGATAAACGGCGAAATTTAGACAAAGATCAGGTAAAATGACGCTGTTTATGACCTTAATTCATTCTAAAAGAGAAGACGGCCCTATTCACAATGGAACAGAAAATCGATACCTTTGAGCTCCCGATTCGGGTCTACTATGAAGATACAGATGCCGGTGGAATCGTCTATCACTCTACCTACCTCAATTTTATGGAGCGCGCACGCACCGAATGGCTCATGGCAAAAGGGGTTAATCTCAATACCCATGCAGCAACAGCCAATGAGATGTTTGTTGTCCGCAAGTTGGAGATCGAATATCTTCAACCGGCTTATCTCTGCGATGATCTTATTGTAAGATCCTCTATAATTAAGCGAAGTAGAACCCGAGCGCTATTTGAACAGATTATTATGCGTAATGATGAAGTTTTAACAAAGGGTGTTGTTGAAATAGTTGCGCTTGATGTTGAGTCGCGACGCCCTAAAGCCCTTCCCAAATTCTTTTAATTCAGGAGTTGTACGATGTCCTCTGATTTACAATTTTGGCATTTAATTGCCGGCGCAAGCTTCCCTGTGAAGATTATTATGTTGATTCTGGCAATCATGTTGATTATTGCCATCTTCTTAATCTGGAAAAAATATATCTCTATAAAACTATCAAAGCATCGTGTAAATCAATTTGAGCGCATCTTCTGGTCTGGGGCTGACATCAATCAATTAGCCTCTGAGGCGATCAAAAAAGGAAAGAATTGCCGCGATTTAGAGAAGGTTTTTCTCTCAGGATTTCAAGAGTTTACACGCTTACGGGGCTATGCGAACTACTCGCCTGACTTTGTTGTTTCAAGTGTCAAGAATGCAATGTTCGCCGAGACACAAAGAGAAGAGACTATTATCCAAAAATTTCTCTCATGGCTTGCAACGATCGGTTCAGTGGCGCCCTATATCGGACTTTTAGGAACCGTTATCGGTGTTATGAACTCCTTTAGTGCATTAGGAACCGTAAAACAGGTCACACTAGCACAGGTTGCGCCGGGGATATCGGAGGCTCTCGTTGCTACCGCTATCGGTCTTCTAGCTGCGATACCTGCAGTAATGGCTTATAACAAATTTAGTAATGATATCAACAACCTTATGACTCGTTATGATAGCTTTATCGATGAGTTTGCCAATATCTTAGCGCGCCAATATGTGCAGATGTCACAGAAAGTAGCGCCGCAACACTATTCATAATCTATCGAACTTACTTAGGGAAATATCGTTATGAGACGACGTAAACGGATCAACAAACTCTCTTCAGACATGAATATTGTCCCCTATGTCGATGTCATGTTTGTTCTCCTCACTATTTTTATGGTGACAGCAACAACCATCTCCGTCGGTATTGATGTTGATCCACCACAGATGGAATCGAGTCAAGCCGTTGCGGTCGAAGGGGAAGAGATGATGGTGATCTCTGTTGATGCTTCTGGCAGTTTCTTCTTCAATCTTGCCGACAACCCTAGCATAGCCCTTCCTGAAGGGGAGATTGAAGTTTTAGCCCGCAATATTTTTGCAGAAAACAACAATATACAAGCTTTAGTTAAAGGGGATAAAAATGCCCCCTACGGTCGTATCATTGATGCTATGGGATTGCTTCAAGGCGTCACCAATAAGAATGTCCAACTCATGACTGCCCCGACAGAGTAGACGATTGTGCTTAGAAAGAGTAGATCATTATGAATCGCGAAACACAAGATAAGATTATCAATATCAGTAGCGCGCTCTTAACAGGGCTTGTTATCGCTATTGTTGGCTACTTCTCATTCTCTTCATTTCAGAAGATACAGATGGCAAGCATCGATGATCCATCCCTCAAAATAAGTGATGAAAATAGGATCGCAAAATCTGAAAGGATCGATACTCAAGAGGTGATCGATGAGATGAACCGTATTGCTGAAGCACAACGACTCGAAAAAGAGCGTCTTGAGGCAGAGAAACGGGCAAAAGAAGAGGCTGAAAGAAGACGAATAGAGGCGGAAAAACGTGCTGCACAAAAAGCCGCTGAAGAGAAAGCTGCTCGTGAAAAGGCTGAAAAAGAGCGTATAGAGGCAGAGAAACGCGCGGCCCAGAAGGCTGAAGCAGAGAGAGTTGCCCGAGAAAAAGCGGAAAAAGAACGTGTCATCGCAGAAAAAAAAGCTGCTGAAGAGCGCGCAAAACAGGAAAAGATTGCCGCAGAGAAGAAGGCAGCTGCCGAAAAAGCAGCTAAAGAGAAGAGATTAGCAGAAGAGAAACAGGCAAAAGAGGCTGCGGAAAAGGCGGCAAAAGAGAAAGCAGCAAAAGAACAAGCAGAAAAGGAGCGTCTCGCTAAAGAAAAAGCAGAGAAAGAACGCGCGGAAAAAGAGCGTTTAGCTAAAGAGAAGGCGGCTGCCGAGAAGCGAGCAGCTGAAGAGAAGGCAGCGGCAGAACGAAAGGCTGCAGAAGCAAAAGCGGCAGAAGAAGCAACAAGAATTGCAGCAGCACTCAATAATGATTACTTCGCTAAGGTTCACTCCTATCTCTATGCGCTTTGGATTACACCTCCAGGCAGTTATGGTTTAACGACAACGGTTCAATTTAAAGTTAAAGAAGATGGGACTATTATCGGCACCCCAGTTATTACCCGATCAAGTGGAAATGAAGAGTTTGATAATAGTGTCTTTGTCGCGATTTTAAGTGCGGATAAAGTTCCTATGCCGGAAGATCCTGTCGTACGTAAATATCTTGCTAAAGAGGGATTTGAGATTCGATTCCGCCCGACCAATTAACCGCTCAAAAGGCTCGATCGGTAGTCGTTACAAGAAGTTGCTAGGAGATATCGATTCTCCTAGCAACTAAGTAGATTAGCTAAACAAATCAACAAAACAGATCAACAAAATCCCATTAATGTTATGATTTTTATAGAAGAACTCAATTGATAAGGAGAGAAGAGATGATAAAAGTATGGGATCTGCCAACGCGCCTCTTTCACTGGCTATTAGCGCTTGCAGTATTAATATGTGTCTACACATCCTATAATTTTTCAGATTATTACGACTTAAAATTCTTAGGAAGCTACTCGGCAATGGCGATTCACCAATATGCCGGCACACTCATTCTTGCACTACTCATATTCCGCCTTATCTGGGGAATTATTGGCGCAACAACAGCACGTTTTAGCAACTTTGTTCGTGGTCCTTACCACATTATGCAATATCTTAAAAAATCGGTTACACCTACCGAAGGGCATAATCCTTTAGGGGCGCTGATGGTGGTTGCATTGATCCTTTTACTCCTCATCCAAGTCGTGACAGGTCTCTTCTTAGAAGATAACACCTATATGTTTGCCAATGCCCCTTTAGCAAAATTGGCAGATAGCGATATGAGAAGCAATATGATCGCCATCCATGGTAATGGCCGAGCTGTACTCTTATGGTTTATCGGGCTACATATTACAGCGGTATTTGCTTACCTGATCGTTAAGCGCCAAAATCTTATCCGCACCATGATTACCGGTACAAGAGATCGTTCTGCTGCACATACCGAAAAACCGGAGTCAATTTCCGCAGATCGCCCGCTTATCGGTCTTGCTTTAATGATCATTATTATCTTCTTAACTTTTTATATTCTCTTCTAATATGCATAAACAACCTAAGAGTCTCTTTCTTAACTCAGTAGCACAGAGGCTTCTCTATGCAGCAATTCTCTTTATACCGCTCACAATCCTCCTCTATTGGGCATTACAGTAGCGTTCATGAGGAAAAGAGGGATCGAAAAAGAGAGATCATAAAAAAACAGAAGCAAAAGCGACCAATAAAAAGAGCGATCAACCGATCGCTCTCTTACTTTTTATGATTACTCTATTTCAATCTCTGAACTCTATATTGCCGGCTCTAGATAGCTCTACAACTCTATCTAACTCACATTGCAACTATTTTAAGAGCACCTTCTTCAAAGCATCCGTATCGACCTTTAAGACCTTTTCCACATAAGGCACTACACCCCCATAATTTTCAACCAGCGTCTTATCTAAGACATCCAAATATTCTGGTGCAACATAACGAATCTTCTTAAAGAGCGCTTCAAGCTCTTCACTAATAGTCAGATGATGCCCTGCCTTACGGCGATTCTCTCTAAAGAGCTGATGAAGTGCTTCGGCATAACGATTAGACTCCAAGTAATTTTCCATAATATCGTCATACGGAACGCCTAGAACTGAAAGAATGAGGTAACTCATCACCCCTGTTCGATCTTTGCCGGCACTACAATGGTAAACAACACGTTCATTCGCCAAAATAGCGTCAAAAACCGTCTTAAACTGTACGGCACCGCAGGTCGGGAACTCTTTGTACATCTTTTCAAAAAGTCGCCCAATATCTTCCGATTTTAGCTCACTCAACGCAGAGATCTGATCAGGACTAAAGAAGTTTCCCACATCGATCGGTTTCGCCTGATAATCGATCGAATCGAGTATCAATTTAATACCCTCACCCTGCTTCTCCCCTTCAAGACGAAAATCGACAACAACATCAGGAGCAAGCGATTGGAGTAGATCCATATCATTAGGGGTTGCAAAATCGAGTAGAGCACTACGATAGATCCGCCCATCCTTGATGGTAGCGTTTTCCGCAGTCTTCAATCCGGTAAAACTTCTAAAGTTTACAATTTTTTCAAAATTAAATAGTTGACCCATCGATTAAAACCCTTATACTCTATAACCCTTAATTAACAGACCTTTTCAGTAGATCATCTATCCTACCATGTTTTCGATTTGGCAGGATAATCCACCAACAAATGAATTATTTTTAATCAGCTGTTGCTTTTTAGAAACTTCCCCTGTATCATTTGTCTTCTACTGAGTTACACCTAATGCCTGGGTGGCGAAATTGGTAGACGCAGCAGACTTAAAATCTGCCGACCCTTATACGGTCGTGCCGGTTCGATTCCGGCCCTAGGCACCATTACAAAGTCTCAAAGCCCGCTATTTAGCGGGCTTTTTGCTGTCTGGAGTTTGATTTACTCCAACTTTTACTCCAACTTTTACTTTAATTCAACGTTAAATATCGTATCATCTGTTCTCGATATCATATTATTTTTGATTTAGAGGTTATAGCATATGCCTACTCCATTACGACAACTACTAGCAGAATTTAGAGAGAAAACATTAACTGAACGTGATAAAGGAACTAGTTTTGAAAATTTAATTATCCAATATTTTAAAACTGAGCCTTTTTATAAAGAACAATATGTTGATGTTTTATCTTATGCTGATTGGGTAGATAAATATGGCGAAGCACTTAATATAACTTCAAAAAAAGACACGGGTATTGACTTGGTTGCCGTGACTGAAGACGTAAATTTTCACGCAATTCAATGTAAAAACTATGATGAAAACTATCGCTTATCTAAATCAGATATTGATAGCTTTTTTACAGCCTCTGGAAAAACTTATTTTTCTCATAGAATTATCGTTACTACCACAAAAAATTGGACTGCCAATGCTGAAGATGCAATGGAGAATCAAAACCCTCCTGTCTCCAAAATAGATCTTTACGCTTTAGAAAATAGCGTAATAGACTGGTCACAATTTCATTCTGAGACTAAACCTGTTTTAAAGCCATTAAAAAAATTACGCCCCCACCAAACAGAAGCTTTGACTAAAGTTATAAACGGCTTAGCAAACGCAGATCGTGGCAAGCTTATAATGGCTTGTGGCACAGGTAAAACCTATACCTCTCTCAAAATTGCAGAGAAAATAGCAGGAAAAGGTAAAAGAGTTCTTTTTCTAGTTCCTAGCCTTTCCTTATTATCACAAAGCTTAACGGAGTGGACTCAAGAAGCATCCATCCCATTAAAAAGTTATGCCGTCTGCTCTGATAGTGATGTTGGTAAAAAACATAGTATAAATGACGACGAAGTCATTACTGGTATTAGTGATTTGCAATACCCCGCAACAACAAATGCTAAGTCTCTGGCAGAATCTTTAGAGAATAAGCATAGCGAAGACGCCATGACCGTCGTGTTCTCTACATATCACTCGATCGCCGTACTTAATGAAGCCCAAAAAACGTATGGTATGGGTGACTTTGACTTTGTAATTTGTGACGAAGCCCATAGAACAACTGGTGCAACTTTTGAGGGGGAGGACGAGTCTGCTTTTGTTAGAATTCATGATAACAACTATGTTACTGCTAAAAAACGCTTATACATGACTGCTACCCCTAGAATTTATGGTGAAACAGCCAAGCAAACTGAGCAAGTAGAGCTTTGCTCAATGGATGATCCTAAATTATATGGACGTGACCTGCATGTAATTACATTCTCACAAGCCGTTAGCTTAGGGCTGTTAGTTGATTACAAAGTAATTGTATTAGCCGTTGAAGAAAGCCATATTAATCGTTCACTACAGAATCTTCTAAAGGATGATGATAATACCTTAAAGGTTGATGACGCAGCTAAAATAGTCGGTTGTTGGAAGGCTTTATCTAAACAAGGCTTATATGGAGAGAACCAAGAATCAGATCCGATGCAACGAGCTGTTGCCTTTTGCCAGGTAATCAACAAGGAATATAAAGGAAAAACTCATAAAGTCAGTTCGATTCAGATCTCTGAAATGTTTAGCGCGGTAGTTGAAGCATATCAAGAGCACGAAAAAAACGAGCTACTAAAACAAAATCCTAATGCCGAAATCCCTACCGCTTTATCCATGGTATGCGAAGCTGAGCATGTTGATGGTGGCATGAATGCAAGTGAAAAAGAGAGCAAGCTCGAATGGCTCAAGGAAACCACTCCAGAAAATACTTGTCGGATCTTATCTAATGTTCGTTGTCTTTCTGAAGGTGTTGACGTTCCCTCTCTTGATGCAGTTCTATTTTTAACACCTCGCTCATCTCAAGTAGATGTTGTTCAATCTGTTGGCCGAGTGATGCGTTTAGCTCCGGGGAAAAAGATGGGATATGTGATTCTCCCTGTTGTTATTCCTGCGGGTGTTGAGCCTGATAAAGCAATGGATGATAATCAGACTTATAGGGTCGTTTGGCAAGTCTTAAACGCCTTACGTTCACATGATGACCGCTTCGATGCTATGATTAATAAGATGGAGTTTAATGGTACTGATCGCAAAAAAATGGAAGTTATCGCGCTAGTTGATAAAGTTTCTCCCAAAGCAAAAAGACAAAGCTCAAAAGATAAAGCTAAAGGAAAAGCGAAAGGCGGATCCAGTATTGGCACTGCGGATAATATGCCTATTCAAGATGAGCTTACTTTCGAAGTAGGTGAAATTGAGCGAGCACTTTGCGCTAAAATCGTTAAGAAATGCGGTAATCGTTACCATTGGGAAGATTGGGCAAATGATATTGCTAAAATTGCCAAAACTCATATTGATCGAATTACGGGTATTTTAGAAAACCCGGAGAATGTAAGTGAGATTGCCGCTTTTAATGAGTTTGCAAAAGAGTTACGAGATGATCTGAATAATTCTATTACAGATGAAGAGATCATTGAGATGTTAGCTCAACACCTCATCACTAAACCGGTATTTGATGCGCTATTTGAAAAATATAGCTTTGCTAAACATAACCCAATGTCTAAAGCGATGCAGGCGATTTTAGATAGACTTCAGGAGCACCGTTTAGATAAAGAGGCGCAAACACTTCATGATTTCTATGAATCTGTCAAAATGCGTGCCGAAGGTATCGAAAGCGCTGAGGGTAAACAGCGAATCGTTGTTGAGTTATACGATAAATTCTTTAGAAATGCGTTCCCACGAATGACCGAACGCTTAGGGATTGTCTATACACCGATTGAAGTTGTCGATTTTATTATTCATTCTGTAGAAGATGTATTGCAGCAGGAGTTTAATACCTCTCTTGCGAATGATAATGTGCATATTTTAGATCCATTTACAGGGACAGGGACTTTTATTACCCGTTTATTACAAAGCGGTATTATTCCTCGTGAAAAATTACCCTATAAATATCAAAATGAGATTCATGCTAATGAGATTGTGTTGCTTGCTTATTACATTGCGGCAATCAATATTGAAGCAACTTATCATGGGATCTTGAATAATAATATCAATGGAAAAAATGATGACACACAAGAAGAAATTCCCTATACACCGTTTAAAGGAATATGTCTGACTGATACTTTCCAAATGTATGAAAAAGCAGATCTTGTCGATGAATTACTAGAAGAAAACAGCTCACGCCGTAAACGTCAGCAAGAATTACCAATTAACGTCATCATTGGAAATCCACCTTATTCAGCTGGGCAAGAATCAGCTAATGATGACAATGCTAATGTGGCATATCCTAAGCTTGATCAAAGAATTTCTGACACATATGTTTCACAATCCAATGCAACGTTAAGAAACAAACTTTACGATAGTTATATACGTGCTATTCGTTGGTCATCTGATCGAATCAAAGATCGTGGTGTAATTGGATTTGTAACTAATGCTAGTTTTGTGGATTCGAATACAACCGATGGTTTACGTAAATGCTTAGTCGAAGAATTTAGCTCCTTATACATTTTCCATTTACGAGGCAATCAAAGAACCTCTGGTGAGCGATCACGAAAAGAAGGTGGAAAAATATTTGGCTCAGGTAGTCGTGCTCCAATTGCAATATCTTTGTTAGTTAAAAATCCTGAAACTAAAGAATATGGAAAGATTTACTTTCATGATATTGGTGACTACTTATCTCAATCAGACAAACTTGAAATCATTCAAGAACTCAAAAGCTTAAATGGTATTACCAAAGAAAATAAATGGATTGAAATTATTCCAGATCAATTTGGAGATTGGGTTAATCAACGCGACCCTAATTTTGATAATTATATTAGCTTAGGAGACAAAAAAGATAAATCATCATCAGTAGTTTTTGAAAATTATTCTTTAGGAATTGCATCAAATCGTGATGCATGGGTCTATAATTTTTCACAAAACAAACTATCTCAAAATATGAAGTTATCAATACACACATATAACGAGAACTTGTGTAAACTAGAACTAAATGCCTCAGATAATATCGAAACATTAATAGATTATTCTACTGATAAAATTAGCTGGACTGCTAACTTAAAAAAAGAGCTAGAAAGAAGAAATAAATTAAAATTTAATCCCACAATTATTAGAAAAAGCCTTTATCGCCCCTATACTACATCATTCATTTATTTTGATAAAAAATGGATCGAAAGAACACTACAAATCCCTAATATATTCCCTAAATCATCTCTAGAGAATCTAGTGATTTCAGTGACAGGAAGAGGAGCAACAAAAGGCTTTTCATCATTAATTACCAATTATATTCCTGACTTAGAAATGATATCTAAAGGACAATGCTTCCCGCTTTATCTCTACGAAAAGAAAGATTTAACTAAAGGGCATAATGATCTATTTGATCAAGATAATGATGTAGTTCAAGAGGAAGAATATACTCGTAAGGATGCTATTACCGATGAGGCATTGAAGCACTTCCAAGATGCTTATCCTGATAATTCAATTACGAAAGAAGATTTGTTCTATTACATTTATGGCTTATTGCATAGTGAAGAATATCGTGAGAAATATGCTGATAACTTAACTAAGCAATTACCACGAATACCTAGAGTTAAAACATATAAAGATTTTGCTCACTTTTCTAATGCGGGTCGTGAATTAGCTGAACTTCATTTGAATTACGAAACAATAGATATTCATGACAAAGTTAAACTGAAAGGCAAGAATGGATATACGGTAACCAAACAAGCTGTAAAAGGTGGTGCTGATAGCGATTATTATGTGACTAAAATGAAGTTTGGTAAAAAGAAAGATCCTGAAACGGGTAAGAATGTGAATGATCTATCCACTGTTATTTATAACAACTTCATCACCATCGAAAATATCCCTGAAGAAGCTTATGACTATGTTGTGAATGGAAAACCTGCCCTTGAGTGGGTGATGGAACGTCAATCTGTGACAACTCATAAGGCATCTGGCATAACGAATGATGCAAATGATTGGGCGATTGAAACGATGAATAATCCACGTTATCCATTAGAATTATTCTTGCGTGTCATTACAGTGAGCTTAGAAACTCAAAAGATTGTGAATAGTTTGCCTAAACTAGACTTATTGGTGAATTAAGGTAATTCACTTTAACTTTAAACAAGGCTCTACAGTTTGTGAAGCCTTAATGTAAGTAATGCGTGCCTTATTTTAAGCTGTCATTCTTTAGGAGGAACCACTCTTATTAGACATAACAGGAAAGGCTACTAAATAAAGATCCCTAAGGCTACATAATTAATACCAATTTAAAGCAAATTTATATTTTGGCAAAAAAACACCGTAACAAATGTAACAAAACCAAAAAACTCCCAAATACGTTGGTATCATGGGGTTATAAAGAATTGTGATTTGTGACATTTCTGTAACATTCCTGTAACACAATGATGAACACATCTCTATTTAGTAACATTGTTATATCTTTGTTACGTAAATGTTACACCAATACTATCTCTGAAAACCCTGCAATAATCAGGAATACAAGAGAAAAAAGGGTTTCTGTTACATTGTTACAAGTTTTATTCAGGCCTTTGGTTTTTTACTTTTTAATTGCTCTTTTCACTGAATAAGCTTAGAAACAACGGCTAAAAAAATCTAACTAATAAAAAAGCTCCTCAAAGGAGCTTTTCTGGAATGCTAGAGCTGGCAGCAATTTATTGGTCCAGCTTTGCTTTTCGAATGACTGCCTCGCTAAATTCTCTATACTCCTCTTCCATTCTCTTTAATTTTCGGATAAGAATCACATTAGAAATGATCGAAACGACTACGAACACAACTAATCCAATCATGAATATATTTTGATATTCCGAAGAAACAATCTGGGTAACGAACGCAAAAATAAAAAAGAGAAAGATTAAGGTGAAATTAAAAATAATTAACTTTTTAAAATCAAAAAAAATATCTCGTTGAATAGTTTGATCTAACCTATCTTCTGCTGATTTCATAATTTACTCTTCTGGTAATTTGGTTTTTAATACTTGAATCGCTATTAACTTCAATGGTTTCTTTGCCAATTTAAATAGCGTTAGAAATTCCGCCTCTTCCGGTTCAATACATTGATCAGAAGCCACACCTGTAACTATATATTGAATATCACAGCCTATTTTTGCAATATTTGCTAGATATTCAACATCTGGTTTTCTAGAACCTCTCTCATAATTATATTGGGATGCTTTTCCCACACCGCCTAGGATGCCAAATTCTTCCGCACTCAAGCCGGTTTTTTCTCGTTCTAGTCTTAATCTTTTAGCAAGTTCTAACATATTATAAAAATATCCTTGATATTGTTACGAATGTGCACTACTATACTTCTATAGAGCTACTCCAAGCCATACATAAAAGTATCTTCAACAGGTAAGTGTATATGAAAAATAACAATGTTCCAACAAGGCGATCCGAAGTAATTAATATTCGATTTATGCCTCAAGATATCTCTCGATTACAAAAATTAGCAGAAAAAAAGGGGATACCTTTATCCACCTACTGCTATTTAATTATTAAAAACGCTATCGATCACGAAGCTAGCCTTATTTCTTAGCTTCATATCTAATCCCCACACTCATACTAATTAGCTTAAATCTAAGCTATAGGGGGATTTTTCGTCTAAAAAAAGCTACTACATAAATTCATCTTTATGTAGTAAAGGAGTAATCATGCCTAAAAAAAGTCAATCTTCCCCGATAATCAGGGAATCTAAAAATGATTATCGATCTTTTCTGCAAGATAACCTTTTGAATAATGTCTATACTTCATGGCTTATTAACAAGGAAGATCAATTATTTACTGAGTTTGATAACAAAATTTACTGGTGCAAAGTTGATAATCATAAAATCAATAAAGATCTTTCAAAAGTCGAGGCTCCTAGAGTCGATAATACAGGATTTAATCTTGATTTATTTATGATCTTTTGTCGGAATTGCAAAGTTACAGAGATAGGTAACTTTACTATCCAATTTCTATATTTTCAAAGAGATTCCATCACTCAAGAAAGCTTTTATTTCACAAGTATAAAAAATAAAAATAATAAAATTAAACTGCCGATTTCACCTAAATCTTTGGCAAGTAGTACAGAGTTTAAAGCCACTATTATGGGATCTCTTCCAGGGGCTATATTTCTTGGTAATACAAATCAATTGAATCAAATATTCAAAGATAAAGCCCATGATCTAAAGAATATTGAAACAATTCCTTACGTAGGATATTGCAAAGAAAATAAGGCCTACATATTCGAAAAATATGCCGTCAAATTAGGTCAAATCTATCCTATACATGATGAAGGCTATTTTCAGCTTCCTAATAATCTCAATATCAAAAGTACTCTAGCACTTAATTTTACTCATCATATTGAATACAGAAATGAGTGGCTACAAGACTTTATAATTACATTTGGACACAAAGGGATCATTGCACTTGCCTTTTGGGTTGGTACTTTATTTGTACAACAAATTAGAGAAAGAGAGCATCCATGGCCTTTCCTTACTATTACAGGACAAGCCGGTGCAGGTAAATCCTTTCTAATAGAGTTTTTATGGAAACTCTTTGGAAGAAATCAATATGAAGGCGAGAATCCTTCATCGGGCTCACATTCAGCCCGATCTAGATACTTAATGCAGGTCTCCAATTTACCCATCGTATTTATAGAAGGAGATATCGATGATCCATACAGCAATCAAACATTAAAGGGCTTTAATGTTGAAGTATTAAAAGCTTTATTTGATGGTAATTCTCCTCGTATCACAGCTAAGAAAACAACTGATAATACCATTAATAGCCAACCTTTTAGAGGCGGGTTAGTTATATCTCAAAATAGAAGAGTGGAGGGATCTGAGGCTATAGAGTCTAGATTAATAGATCTCCATTTTGACAGATCACACCATACTCAAGATTCTTATTTATCAGCTAATAAGTTATCACGCTTAACTGTTCAAGAGCTATCTGGATTTTTATTCTATGTCCTAAGACATGAAGAATTAGCACTACAAATTATAGATAAAGATTTTTCTTTTTATCGAGATAGCCTCAAACAAACCTTACAAAATAATAGCTATAACCGCATCGAAGTAACACACGCTTTAATTTTATGTTGCTTAAAGTTTTTAGGAAAAATTTTACCCTTAGAGTCAGCTCATTTGTCATTTACTGAAGCATTTATCCACAAAATGGCTCTACATAAAACAAAAGAAATCATAAGGGAACCTATGCATATTACTCAATTCTGGGATGTGTATGAATATCTTTCTAATAATGCATCTATGAGTTTTAATCACGCAAAAGATCCTAATCAAATAGCTATTAATATGAATGAATTCTATCGCTTAGCGAGTCAATTTAGTCAAAGTTTAGAAGATATTAAGATCATTCAGAAAAGCTTAAATCAATCTATTAGACACAAATTTATCGAAGCAAAAACTATTAGAAGCGCAATAACTAACAAAACGCTACGTTGTTATATTTTTGAAAAAGGAACTGAGAGATTATGACAAAAGAATCTATGAGTTATCTAGTAAAAGAAGGACAAAATTATATTCTAATTAAATCTGAAAGATGCCTATCTATTAAAAAGGTTGCCGAAAAATTAGATGTTCATGTGACGCATGCAAAAAAAAATATTGTCACCCTTCCTGACTTCCCTAAACCAATACGATACGAAGATAAAAGTCACCCTAAGTGGTTAGAGTCAGATATTGATTATTGGTTATTTAAAAAGAAAGCTTAAAAGAGGGGGATAATATGGGATCAATTACTAAAAAAGGCAAAAATTATCATGCCAGAATACGCATTGTACACAATTATAAAACCTATGCTGATTACAAAACATTCCCCACTAAATTAGAAGCAATCAAATGGGTAGAAGTCAGAGAGGCACAAATTAGAGCCGGTATATATAAAAATATAGACACGACTAAGACGCTAAGAGAAGCTATTGAAAGATATCGGGATCTCGTTACTCCAGAAAAAAGAGGTGCCAGATGGGAAACATTAAGATTAAATGCTATGCTTCGCGATTCTAATCTCCCTCTTGATAGAAAGCTAGACTCAATAACTACAGATGAACTCGCACATTGGAGAAGGCTTTTAAAGGTTACACCTGCAAGTAAAAACAGAATAACAACTATCCTAAGAGCAGTTTTTGAAACCGCTAGATTAGAATGGAAATGGTTATCTACTAACCCCTTAGACGATCTTAGAAGATTACCAGAGCCTCCACCTAGGGAAAGAAGAATTAGCGATCATGAAATATCTTTAATATGTTCTGAATTAAATTTTAATCCTGATGATCCTGATGTAAGTACCCAAAAACAGAAAGTAGGATTAATATTTTTATTTGCTCTAGAAACTGCTATGAGACAAAGTGAAATTACAACACTTACTTGGCAACAAATTAATCTAAGAGCCAAATATTTAACTCTTATAGAAACAAAAAACGGTTATCGCCGTCATGTTCCTCTTAGTAGTAGAGCTATCCAATTATTAGAAATTATGAAGCCACAAAAAAATGGAGATGTTTTTGGAATCGACGCCGATACAGTATCTACATTATTTAGAAGATGCGTTAGAAAATGCCACATTAAAGATCTGAGATTTCATGATACAAGACATGAAGCTTGTACTCGATTAGCTCAACTAATCCCCTTATTAGATTTAGCTAAAATGTTAGGACACAGAAATATAAAGTCTTTAATGATTTACTATGATGCCACGCCTACAGAAATTGCTAATAAACTTGGTTAAGTAAAATTTAGAGAGCTACCCTATAGCTCTCTTTTTTTTTGAGGACTATTTGAGGATTTTTTGAGGATTGAGAATTGAAATTTTAAAGTTAGGGCACGATGGCGATCCGTTTACAAATTACTACGTAATCTGATTGGATCGACTGTGCTTAAGGACTTCCCTAAAACCCTTCTTATAAAACCAAACAAATATAAAATGGGGCTGTCCTAGATAACTAACCCATAAACTCTCGAACAAGTCGTTTTAACTGCCTTAGCTGATTTTGATAACCACTGTTGTTAAAACGCCACTCACATTCCTTCAAATATAACTCAAAATGATCTTTAGGAATGCCATTAAATTTTCTCATATGGCGTTTCGCTTGGTTCCAAAAATTCTCAATTTCATTAATGTGATTATGAGATTCTACGAAGAGTTCGCTATGGTTAATTCGATAATGTTTAAACTCACTAACATCAAGCGCATTATAGCTTTTAAATGAATCACTATAGACAATGCTATCGGGAATAACTTTTTTCTCAATAATGGGAATTAATGTTTCAGATTTAGCATTGGGAATAATCTTTGTATAGACCATTCCTCCGCGTTTTAATAGACCAAAAACAGGGGTTTTCCCTCCAGCACCACGACCTCTTTTACCTTTACGAATTCCACCAAAATAAGATTCATCTACTTCAATTTTCCCTTCAAAAAGGGTATTTTCAAATCTCTTCTGATGTTCGTAAATAATCAGACGTAAACGATGAAAATAGTAAGCTGAAGTATTCTTATTTACCTGGACCAATTCAGCAGCGCATCTTGCTGTTGTGCCCGCCACAAAATGCTCAATTAAACGATCCTGTTTATACTGACTTAATCTACTTTTTCTCATACCCAAATAATACCTTAAAGTGTATTATCTAGGATAGCCCCCATAATTAATTAATATTTATATCAAATATAATAGGATGAATAATGCAACAATTAGAGAAGAAAATAGAAGCTAGTGACCGTAATATCTCTCAAGTTCTAACTGAAAAAAAATACTCTGTCGATTACTTTCAACGAGAATATCAATGGACAGAAAAACATATAGAAGAGCTGATTACTGATTTAACAGGCGCTTTTTTAAATGAATATACGCCTGGTGATTCTCGAGAAGAAGGACAAAATTACAATAATTACTATTTAGGTCCTTTCGTGGTCTGCAATAAAGGCGGTCAGCTCAGTATCATTGATGGTCAACAACGGTTAACATCCCTTACCCTATTTTTAATTTTTTTAAATAATTTGCAAAAAGATTTTGAGCATCAAGAAAATATTACGCCGATGATTTTTTCAGAATTACGAGGCGTTAAGTCTTTTAATATAACAGTTGATGAGCGTATTCCTTGCTTGAAATCTCTTTTTGAAACAGGCGACTATCAAATTAAAGAAAATGACGATGAGTCAACTATTAATATGTTAGAACGATATCAGGATATCGAACAGTTCTTCCCGGAAGAATTGAAAAAAGAAGCATTCCCACACTTTGTTGATTGGTTGAAATACAATGTCATCTTAGTAGAAATAACTGCTCATTCAGATGAAAATGCTTACACAATCTTTGAAACAATGAATGATAGAGGATTAAGTCTTACATCAGCTGAAATGTTAAAAGGATTTATTCTCTCTAAATTCAAAAATGCTGAAGCTCGAAAACGAGCCAATGAGACTTGGAAAAAAAAGATATTAGATTTAAAGAGCATTGATCAAAATGATGATTCTAAATTCTTTCAGGCTTGGTTACGGGGGCAATATGCTGATACGATTCGCCCAGGTAAAGCAGGCTCTAAAAATGAAGATTTTGAAAAAATAGGTACTCGATTCCATAGTTGGTTTAGAGATAACCTTGATAAAATGGAGCTAGATTCAGATAAAAAATCATTTGAAACTTTTTTTGATATTGATTTTCATTATTTCTTTGAAAGTTATCTTAAAATTTTAAAAGCAGAACAACAATTAACCACTGATATGGAGTATGTCTACTATATTAATCATTGGGGAATTGCGCCTACATTGAGCTATCCTTTAATGCTAGCACCATTAGTAATTGGAGATAGTGAAGCTATAACAAAAGCTAAAATCAATCTTGTTGCTAGATATATTGAAACATTTGTTGTTCGCCGCTCTGTCAATTTTAAAAATTTCTCAGCAAATTCTATTCGCTACACAATGTATAGTCTTGTTAAAGAGATACGGCATAAATCATTGGATGATTTGAGGGATATCCTTTCTCAAAAGCTCAATAGTATGGGAGAAAAATTTAATGCAATGGCCAATTTTAGATTACATGGGCAAAATCGTAGATTTGTAAAATATCTTTTATCTAGAATAACTGCTTGGGTTGAAAAAGAAGCAGGAATGGGAAGTAATTTCTTAACATATTATAATCCAGAACATGGTAAGCCCTTTGAAGTAGAACATATTTGGGCTGATAAATTCTTTCGTCACACCGATGAATTTTCACAAGAGAGCGAATTTGAAGTATATCGCAATCATATTGGTGATCTACTTTTACTGCCTAGAGGATCAAATCAATCATATGGCGATAAACCTTATGAACAGAAACAGGCGCACTATATAAAAGAGAATCTCTTAGCTAAATCATTATGTGAGCTTACCTACAAAAATAATCCTAATTTCACCAATTTTATTCATCACAGTGAGTTGCCATTTAAACCACATAACACGTTTAAAAAAATGGATATAGATCAAAGACAACAGCTCTATCAAGAAATTTGTGAAAGAATGTGGAATGAATCATTGGAATAGATCAAATCAAAAAATCCCATTACCCTCTAATAACGCCGCTCATCATACAATGAGAAGCTCGAGGGTAAGAACCGATTTTATATATTCAGAATATATTTTAAATTATTAAAGGGGCTATTGAGGCGCAATATTCAACAGCTCCTATTTATTTTTAAATTCAGTAATACCTGTTCTAAAGTTTTCATTAAGATTATTAACACTTCTTAAAATTGCATTTAAAGTTTCTTGTTTTAACTCTCCATTCTCTTTTAATGATTCTTGATGGATTCTTTTTGCAACTTGATTGATATTATTACTGGCTTTATTGAAGCAATAAAGAAGCCCGTTAAATGTTTCTGTTTTTCTTTTATCGACTTTATTTAAATCAAAGTTAGATACAACTAAACTTCTAAAAAAATCAGATTTATTATCGCTTCTTAATATCTCCATAGCCTCCAAAAAAGGTTTAAATTCTTCATCGCTTAAGCGGAATGTAATCACATTATTTTTCTTCATTTTCTTAGTCCTTAAATCGTATGATTTCCAAAAAGGGTTTTAGGGGCTTCCCCTAAGCACATGTGGTTGTTATCAGATTGCGTAGCAATTTGTATACAACCACCATCGTGCCTTCCTTTTTAATCAATGTGGTGGCATGAGAGTATCTAAACATATCCGATCCACACGAGATCCACAAGAGATCCACAAAAGTTTAGAAAAAAACTTGCAATCCACAAGAGATCCACGCACAATCCACAGCAGATCCACAGGAAAAAGAGGAGGTTCATCATACAATCCACACGAGATCCACAATAGATCCACACGATCCACACGAGATCCACAAGAAATCCACACGATCCACACGAGATCCACAAGAAATCCACACGATCCACAATAGATCCACACGATCCACACGATCCACACGAGGTTCATAATGTAAGAAATGATAAATAAACCTGAATATAAATTTTTAATTGAGAACTTAAAAGCAAGCACAGATAGAGATGGGAGTATCCAATATGCACAATTTGTTAGGCTATCTTATGACCATTTAAAATACTTCTTGGATCGATCTCTTAACTTAACAGATATATCAAGATTATTAGGGAAAGATCTTAACTTAAAAATAAGATACAGATCGCTCTGGGAAGCTTATAACAGATATGTAAAAAAAATAGAGGAAAACAAAAGCAGTGCGATAGAAAATATTCCAGAGGGAGGATTTCAAGACAAAGAAAAACCAAGAGAAGAAAACAAAAAAACAGTCAGTGATGAAATTAAAGATTCAGAAAAAAATATTGAATTGGATTGGATTAAAAAGCCAAAATTCGATCATTTAAATAAAAAAGAAATTATAGAAACTATTATTGAATACGGGATAACAGAACAGGAAGTTATTGATCTAAATTTACCGTTATATACTTTGAAATGCTTAGATCTTTTAATTCACTATGGCGAAAGAAAGAAAGCTGAAGAAATCGGTAAACTCTATTTTGGAAATTAAAGAATGGTTATACATATAATTACTTTAAATAGTCCCAAAAGTCTGCATATTTAAAAAATTTAGATAGTTTAAAGGCAGAAATAAAATTCAAGAACCTAAAGATTTTAATATAAGGAAATTTATTGTGAAAAAAATTATGATTACTGTTTTCTCTATTTTTGTAATTACAGCTTGCTCTGAAGAAGTTAAACCTGTTGATTACTATCTCGATAATTTAGATGAAGCTGAAGCAGTAAAAAAGAAATGCGAAGTCACTCAAGGAAGTAAAAATGATCAGAACTGCATCAACGCAGATAAGGCTCTTTATAGAGATTATATGAATAAAATGATAGGTATAGAGTAATAAAAAAATAAAGGTTATGTAACGTGTAATACTTCAATTGTAAGCTGTGTTTCTAAGGCCTAAAAATGTACGGATTACTCCAACTTTTACTCCAACTCAAAGGTTTTATATAACAATATATATATTTAATTTTTAGCTATCTTGCTGATATTATTAGATATACCACTATATACACATCCCTAAATTTCCGGCCCTAGGCACCATTACAAAGTCTTAAAGCCCGCTATTTAGCGGGCTTTTTGCTGTCTGGATTTTGATTTACTCCAACTTTTATTTAAATTAGACTGTTTTTGATAGATCTAACAATTATGATTGCAATTAAAATCAGACCTAAAATTTACAATAATGCTGGATCCACTCAACTAAGTTGACTTTATCAACACTCCGTGAAATAATTTACCCATGTCGATGACTAGGAGTATCTCCAGTCAATCCTTAAATGGATGATCGACCTCTACGGGATTTTAGCAAATTTATAAAAGCACGTGTAAGGTAACTTGCACGTGCTTTTATAAATTTAGAGGAAATATTATGAGTAATCATCAGTTATCTCAAAGTGAAACCAGGCACCCAACTTTAAAGCAATCTTTTAATGCATTTTTTGCAGGTAAATATCTTTTTGATGAATTAATAAACTTAAACGCAGAAAGAGAATCTAGAGCTTTTACTATTAAAAAAAAAGAAGCTTATAAAGCCAATCAAAAACTAGCTGATACTCATAATTTTTTAAGATTAGCAGTTCTCTCCAACTTAAAATTCAACACAGAAATCGTATTCTCATACAGAAAAAATAAAAATAGCAAAAATGCTGTTGAACCCCATGTAAAAAATCAGTTCTATTACATAACAGACTTTCAAAACTTTTTTGCAAGCTTAACACAAGCTGATATTAAAAAAGTTATACAACATAATCTCGATATAATTCCTATTTCAGATTGTGATAAGTATCTAGAACAAATAATTAGCCTTACAACGATACAAGAAAAACTACCTATCGGATTTTCCACATCTCCTATATTAAGCAATTGTATTTTGTTTGATTTTGACAATTTACTCCAACAGTCTTGCTCCCAATTATACGTAACTTATACAAGATATGCTGACGACCTCATCTTTTCTAGTAATCAGCAAGAAAGCCTCTTAACAATTCCCCAGATAATAGATAACTTACTAGAGACTGAATTTAACAATAGACTACGTATTAATAAAAACAAAAGTAAAATGTTAAATAAACAATCTGATAAAATTAAAATATTAGGCAATGTTATATTACAGAATGGGCTTATTACTGTTGATCGCTCTACTAAAAATGACATTGAGAGCGCTCTATACATTTATTTGAATAAGCCTGATCTCTGGCCAACATTCCTTCAAGAAAAATTCCCCAATGGTATTTCACATATATCTGGCGTACTTGCTCACATTAATGCTATAGATCCTGCATACATTAGAAAATTAAAGGGAAAATATGGAATATTAGCTGTAGATTTATTTTTAAAAAAAATATTAGAGACGGAAAATGCTGAGAATTGAAATTAAAAACATTCAGGGAATCTCACATTGTATATTTGATATAAGTGCACAGTCTCCAAATATACAGTGTATTGTAGGAAAAAATGCATCTGGTAAAACAACCCTTATTAGAGCTATCGCTAACATAGCTATAAGCGATATTTTCAGAAGGCAATGTACTCGTCACATATTTGATGAAAACTCTAGTCAAATTAGCTATACACTATCAGATGGACAACACTACTCTTATCTATACAATAAGATCCTAAAATCTTTAGACTGTAAAGGAAAGATCCCCCCAGATCATATTATTAATCAGTTCTGCATTGAGTCAGCATTTCCATATGGAAATAGATACTCTCATATACAAAAAATAAGAACCAAAGATAAGAATATTAAAATTCAAATCAGTCAAAAAGAATACAAGAAACCAAGCAAATTGATTAACTTTCTTAACTCAATCTATAACACTAATAAATTCGATAAGCTGAAAGAAACTATTGTAGATAAACTGTCCGTTTGCTTCTTTTTAAGAGGTACTAATAGATATATTAGAGAAGACCATTTTAGTTCTGGAGAGTTTTTTCTTATTAATCTTTATCGTGCATTTCAAAACCCTTCAAAAAAGATAATTCTTATAGATGAAATCGACTCGGCATTAGATGCTGAGGCTCAAGTAAATCTTATTCAATATCTGAGAGACTTAAGTGAAAAAGAGGATAAAAAAATCATATTCACAACTCATTCTCTCGCACTAATGAAAACTCTAAAAAAACAAGAATTATTATATTTATCCAATACAAAAAAAGAAGTAACAATCAAACCCCAAAGCTATTATTATATAAAAAGTTTATTGTTTGGTTTTAAAGGGTTTGATAAATATATTCTTGTTGAAGATAACTTAACCTGCGACTTTATTGAGCGCTTAATCCGAAAAAAAATTTCTAATTGCTTTTATAAATATAAAATATTGCCAGTTGGAACAGCTAATAGTACTAATGCTTTATATGAAAAAAACAAAAATGATAATTTTTTATCGAATCCAAGTAATGTAATAGTAATTTTAGATGGGGATCAAAAGTCGGAAAAGTTCAAAAATTCACATTATTTCTTACCCTTTGATGATATTGAGAAATATACCTATAACTTATATACCAATACCCCCTCTGCTCTTGATGATTTACTTGATAAAGACTTTCAATTTATTCCTAAGGAAAACATAAATCCCAGTAAAAATGCCAAGAATTTCTACAAAACTCTCACAAACTATAAAGATATCAGTCCGGCATTAATTTTCGATTTCATACTCGATCAAGAAATATGCGAAGATCTAATCCAAGAGCTAAAAATGTTTTTAGCTTAAATATTTAATAAGAATTAGTATTTATTTCTTCATTAACTTCATAGTCGTATTATTCATTCTGTATTGATTAATAGTGCCGTTACTAATTTTACTAATCACTTCTTTAATGGTGTCCAAAGAGACATTAAACCACTCTTGTGGCTGATAACTCTCACCGTTTTTCCCTATTAAAGTAATATTCAGTCTTTGAGCCTCTAAAAATGTATGTGTTAAAAGCTCAAGCTTCTGCGGGTTAATATGGTAGCAAGCAAAAGAAGTCACTAACTTCACAGGTGCCTCCAGAAAGGCAATATCATTTTCTGCATTACAAATGCGTTGCTCGACAGATGTTGTCGTAAATCCTATTTTGTGGAGCTCTGGGTAAGCAGCAAGTTCTGGCTTATTAGCTAAAGATCGAAGTACATATATATAACCTAACGGCTTATCTCTATGTGATACTTGATTAAAAGCATCCACAATATCATCAGACCCCTTTATAACCCGCCTCCCATTATGCTCCTTATATAAAGATGCTGCTAACGAACGCATAAGCATATTGGACTCTTGTCCATTCTCAAAAATTAAGCGCAATCTGGGATTATAATAATCATCTCGCTCACTCTCGGTTCCAATAGCATCAACTAAGCAACTAACTCCTTTTAAAATAAAGAAATCCCCTTCTCTTATCTGCGAGTTATTACTAAATTTTTGTAGTGTATAAGCTCCTTGCTGTAACTTAGTGTGCATATCTTGAAAAAGTGGCTCAAATCGCCAAAAATCCTCACATGGAAAACGATCAGCAATTTCATCTGGCATATTTTTGGTCTCTCTAGGAACATGCTTAAGATTAAAAATCTCTGATTTTGGTAAAGATAATAGATCTCCACCTGTGGCAAAAATATCATCCAAGGACGTTACTTTAGCTGCTATTTCCTTCTTTTTTTTTTGCTCATGCATAACTGGAGGATTTACCTCTTGAGTGTTCTGCAAAAGACCATGCCTATCAAATGAGTACAAATGCCGCCTCTGCTCCTCATTCTGTTTAATCGCCATTAAGGTTTCAGCCAGTAACTCTTCATTAAAATCATCACTTTCTAATTCAGGCTCCCTGCCTTTTTGATCTATAAATTGATTAATCTCCTCAAGACGGCGTACTAAAGGAGAATCACTAAACGCCTGCTTTCTTTTAGGCTTTACAGACTTTAGTAATCCATGCGGATCGTTTCCTTCTTGAAAAATTTCCTCTAATGAAGTGAAAGGAAGCTGTGCTCTTAAACCTACTAACTTCATGATTCATTCTCCAATCTTTCAGCATATTTTCGGCGAATATAGAACAATCCTTCAGCCATCCGCCTCTCGATATTGTCATTACTATCAACAGAGGGTTCTCGACCATGCTCCTCTATAAACTCACCTATTCGTGGCCACAACATAACCGCTTCTTCTTCGGTCATATCAATTCTTTTGGCTGCTAACGTATCTTTTATAGTCTTTAATAAAGGCGCATCGATACTTTTAGAGAGAATCTCATAAGCCCCCTGAAAAGGATTTACAGAAGAAATGAGATCTACATTTAAATCATCAATATTGATAAATCTATTCCCGATATTCACAAACTGTCTCCCTGTATAATCAGGGTCAGATTGTGACTCTCCCTCACTAGGAATCTCTTGTACAAAGCCACCATCAATCACAGCATCTTTAGGTAGCTCATCTTCTGAAATAAGGCCGCCATTCTGTCTTACAAATAGATCCGTTAATAATCCTTGTTGTACTTGATCCACTTCTTCGTCAGTAAGATCTGGATAAAGATTACGAATGATTTTAGGAATGATGAATGTATTGACCACTTCTGTTTCAATAACACCTTCTTCAGTCCAATAAGCTTGTTGTGCTTGATCATCCTGTAACAAGGCTGCAAATAGATCATCTGTAGAACCATTTAAAATATCTAGGACCTTTTTTGAAGCTGGTTTAGTCGTATCATCAACAATAATGGTTCCTGGCTCTAAGATTTCTCCTTCTGCCACCGTTGAGCGAGGTCTAAAGGTAATATTAGGCTTTAAAATCTGCTCCATTAAAAGCGAGGCACTAATCGCCTTTAACATTGTATTTACAGAGATAGCAACATCTTCATCTGCCGCATCAGGCTGAGGAATAAGATTAGTGAATTGTGCATGTGTTTTCCCTTCACAGTCCCGAGTAGCTCGACCAATAATTTGCACAATCTCTGTCAGGGAGCTTCGAAACCCTATTGTTAAAGCATGTTCGCACCATGGCCAATCAAAGCCTTCTTTAGCCATACCTAACGCAATAATAATATCGATATCATCCGCATGATTTACATTGCGCAGATACTCCATAACAATTGGACGCTCTTTACTATCATCAACTAAATCAGCTACCCTAATTAAAGCCCCGTCAGTATGCCTTTTTACAGTAAAAATATGAGTATCAGGATCTTTAGAGACTATCTCTCCAATCACATCATGAATGTGCCCAACTTCCATATATTTATTCCCTGTTGAAGCGACAGAGTTTACATGAGGGATATGGATTAATGTTTTCTTATGGGGATCTAAAACCTCACCTAATGCATCAAGATAACGTCCTTGATAAAAGTGATATCCAATGCCTAAGGTTTTTAAATGGGTATAACCATTTAACTGCTCATAATAGGTATAAGTGACTTTTGTGAACTTTGCCTCTGATTCTGCCTCTAATATAGGAACAGCATCCCCTCTAAAATATGAGCCTGTCATTGCAACAATATGCGCATTAGAGTGGGACATTAGCTTGTCGATTAACTTGCCTAAAATATTATCTTCGGCTGCTGATACGTGATGAAATTCGTCAATCGCTAATAAGGTTTGATTAAACTCTTCTGGATCTAGCTTTTCAAACGCAAAACGTAATGTTGCATGTGTACAAAGTAAAATATTATCTTCTGGGTCATCGCTTCTTATAAAATCTACGAAGCGATCAACCTTTCCGGAGGATACTCCATCAGTTAAACAAAGATTATTGCGCTCCAATATCTTCCAGTTAGCATAGAAACCATGGCTCATTAAGTCTGTATCGTTAAAAGAACCCCCAATAGACATCTCGGGTACGGTCACAATGGCTTTTCTTAAGCCCTGCTTATGTAACTTATCCAGAGCCAAAAACATTAAGGCTCTAGATTTACCTGAGGCGGGTGGCGCTTTAATAAGGAGATATTGGCTTGCACGCTGCTCATATGCTCTCGCCTGCATTTCCCGCATTCCAAGCGAATTATTCTGTGTGCTTAAGCCTGTTTGATCATAGGTAACATTCACAATATTAGTTACGTGGGACATGCTACTTCTCCTCCTCAGCAATTAATTTTTCATATTGCTTAAAAAGGTGCTCTAATCGCTCACTGCTATCTCTAAAGGGAGCATCTCGATAGAGCTTTTCTACAGCACGATCTAAAGCCTCATGCGCCGCCAGCAAATCTCTTGGCATCTTTTCGGGATCATATAGATCTGCTAAGGTTTTATCAGGATATCGAGCCCTGACTCTTAAAATATCTTTGGCTAATTCCTCAATATGAGCACGACGTTGAGGCCCAATGTTTTGGGGCCATGGGAAGGTATTGTACACAACTGTAACTGAATAACTAAATCGCATTTCTAGTCTGCCAGAAACAATCCTAACCCAATCATTGTGCATAGTAGAATTTAACACCCCAAAATCATAAAGTGTCCCATTAGGAATAATATAGTTTCGATTGGAACTAATCACTGTATGCTCATAAAATCCTACTGGAATATATCTTCGTCTTTCTGAGCTTACGCTTGGAACTAAAATATAATGACCACTCCTTGGCTGACGATCCTCTCCAAATAAATGGGGAATATCAGCCCATTCACGAGTATTTTTTCTAGTACTAGATAATCTAAAGTCTCTTACTCTTTCTATTTTTTTTGATATTTCTGGTAATTTTTTAAGTTCTTCTGAGCTTATTCCTTTTAACCATAAACACCAACGGGATATGTTATTAATAAATTCGTGAGCCCCTAAAATAGGTTTAATCCACTTTTCCGCTTCAGGCTCAAACTCTAATAGCTTTTCTTTTTCTTCATCTGTTAATAATAAGTTTCCTGCATCATAAGGTATACTTCCTTTAGTCATTGGTGTAATCCCAGAACATATTGGCTTTCTCTTCGTGACGATTGCCAAGTTTTTCCCCTCAATTAAATAAGGATTAATATTTTTAACCTCAGTTTGATGCCAATTCTTATCAATCTCACGATAAATTTTCTTATGCTTATTATCTGCTACTCTGGAAAGTCCGATAATTACTACATGAACACCGGCAACATCACGGGCACTATTCTTCCAAGGAAATGCTTGATAAGCAAAATCAATCTCAACGCCTAATTCAAAAATGGGTTCCCAAAGAGGCGCCACTTGCGCTCCTTGACAAATGGAATTGGTGGCTACTAAAGCGAGCTTTGCATCTGTTGCTTTAATATATTGAGCACCTCGCCAAAACCATGAGGTGACATAATCGAGCGATTTAAATGAATTAAACCCTTTAAAGCCTTTAAAGATAATTTCCATATCTTCCGATTGCTCATCGGAGCGGCTATTAACGCCATTAAAAGGCGGATTTCCCACAACATAAATCTCTCTACTATCACCAGTAGGACAAAACTGTTCCCAATCCATGCGCAAACTATTCCCTTGAACAACATGCCCACTCTCATGAAGAGGTAAGGTTGCTAAATGACTACTCAGCTCTTGATTGAACTTACGATTCATCTGATGCTCTGCAAGCCAAAGCGATAAACGGGCAATTTCATGAGCAAAATCATCAATTTCAATTCCATGAAATTGATCAAGCCTAATATTCGTTACGAACATCTGTTGAGCGCTATCTAGCTCACGAATCGCTTTTAATATCTTTATTTCTAATGCTCTAAGCTCTTTAAAGGCAATAATCAGAAAGTTTCCAGAGCCGCAAGCTGGGTCAAACACATGTATATTTCCCAAGCGTACAAGTAGGGACTTTAAGCGTTGCTCACTATGACGACTACGCTCAAATTCCTTCTCCAAAGGCTCTAAAAAGAGAGGACATAATACCTTTAAAATATTAGGGACTGAGGTATAGTGCTGCCCCAAACGACGGCGCTGCTCTTTATTGATCACCGCCTGGAACATCGACCCGAAAATATCAGGATTAATTTCAGACCAATCTAAATTACTACAATCAAGTAACATTCGACGAGTTCGAGCATCAAAATGAGGAATTGTTTCCTCTTTTTCAAAAAGCTGCCCATTAACATAAGGAAAATCTGTTAAATGGCGTGGGGCATTTTGACGAAATTGAGAATCTTCTGGACTGTTTAATACTTTAAATAAACTCTTTAAAAAAGCCTTAAGGTCTGAACCATCTGCCTTTGTATATTCTGCAACTGTCCTAGTAAACTGCCCCTTTTTAAAGATCTCCGTACTCTCTGCAAAAAAGCAAAAGAGCAAACGTGTTAAAAACACATTTAAAGCATGTGTTTCTTCTGTGCTTACAATTTCATTTCGATAACGGATTAAATCAAAAAGACGCCCTATTCTTTCAGCAGCCTTTACATCCGCAGGATTATCCGAAAATTCAAATCCCTTCTCTAATCCAGCCAAAGGCAAGAAGAAGCCATATTCCTTATAAAGCTCTTCAAATGGTAAATCTAAAGACTCATCATTAACAACATCATAAGCCAATAGATCTACATAATTGGTCACAATAATAAAGTGAATGTTCTTGGCCTTAATCACAGGCAGAGCACGTAATTTATCCATCTCTGCCAGCAAGCTCTCCTCACTTTTAATCGGCTTAAAATACACTCCCCGCTGGTAAGCAATTTCACCAACTTCCGGATTAGTGGCGATATTAATATTGTCTTGATCCCCAGACAGAGTCTTTTTGAGACGTGTAATAGTCGATTTAGGTAAATTATATAGCGCTAAAAACTCAAAAATAAAATTCTCTTGGCTTCTTTTTTCCGTGAGTTTTTTTAAATTCTCAAAAAGTTCTGTTTGGTTCATCAGGGCTCTCCATTAATTAATCTTGTTATTATTTACTTTATCTTAATGCAGCCCTAAACGCATCTGTTAATATATATACTAGTTGGATAATAAATGACTGATTTAATTAAAAAACAATCCCCATACCGCAAAAACATCTACATAACCTACAAAGAGGGACTCATACAAATGTCATTACAAAAAAAGTTTCTAGAATTTAATAAAAACATTCATTTAACACGAGAGGACCCTGTATATTCAGCTGCTCGCAAAAAAGATGATAGTATTCTCGCAAAGATTAAAGAGAGATTTAAGGAGGAAGGGTATCCTGTTATCGATAATTTTATTCAAGGTTCACTTTCTACATTTACTGCTATAAAGGACGAGAATGAAGATTTCGATATTGACCGAGCGATAGTGATTGATGCAGATCAAGCGCCTGACAATCCTCTAAAACCTAAAGAGATCGTTCTAGACATTCTAGAGAAAAGAGGATTTGAAAATGCAAAAATTAAAAAACCTTGTGTAACGGCAGATTATAAAAATGATAACTTACACATAGATATCCCTATCTATAAACGGGATTCTCATGGGAACTATCAATTGGCAGTTGGTAAAAGTAATTCGACAAAAGAATGGTCTGATTCCGATCCAATAGGTTTAAGGAATTGGATTAATGATTTTGATATGTATTTTTACTATAAAGATGAGCATCGAGATCAGTTTAGACGTTTAGTTCGTTATATAAAAAAATGGAGAAACCATCAGTTTTCTGACTTTATCAAGAAAAACATATTTTCTATCGGATTAACTGTGATGTTTAAGAGGCAATTTAAGCCTTCCATTAACAGTGAAGGTATTGCAGATGATGTTCAAGCGCTAAGAGACACAATTAATGCCATTTTATTTGCAGGTTACTTTATTCCACAAGGCGATAATAAATATAAGATCAGAATTGATTTGCCAGTAACACCCTATAGAGACATTTATGATGGAAAGGGAAGTTCTGAGAGTGGAACTCAGCTATGCAATCGCTTAAATAGATTAGTGGATAAGCTCAATGAAGTAAGTGATCCTAGTATGGATTTATCTAAACAATGCAGAATAATGAATAAACAGTTTGGAGATCAGTTTCCGTCGGTGGCAGTTACGGAAGAGAGTTCTACTGAATCCAACGATTCAAGCAATAAATTTTTATCAGCAGGTATCGTAGGGACATCTCAGGGCGCATGATTAATTACGACGATATTTTAAAGCACTTGGATGATTGTGGTTATAAAGTAGAAGAGTCATATTTTCTAGAGCAACCATGCTTAACGGTTTTTCTTAACATCGATAATAATAAGATTAAATTGGTACATTTTAAGTTAGATCAACTAACTGAAATGCCATTGTTCTTTGTGAAAAGTCCATTAGCGCTAGGTAGGCTGGCACACATATCACTTCATGAAATTGAGGATGAGGAATTGGGAATGTTTTGTGTGAATACTCCCGAATCTCTCTCTATAAACTTTGATCGCCCTAAGCTTGTTTTTGAGGAAACTTTAAAGCGTTATGAAAATCTGTTAACTGAAGTTATTATGGATGACAATTTTAATCAATTAGAACAGCTTCGCGAATTCCAAGCGCATTGGCTCAATATTTATACCGATTCACATAAGAAAATAATTTGCACTTCTGAATCTGGAGATTTTGAAATACTGAATATTTATGCCCCACCTTCTGAATATGGATTAGGTTCTTATTATATTGCCGACTCTAAAGAGAGCGAATTGTCAGATTTTTTTGAATTGTCTTTAAAATATAACTCAAGAAAAATTGCAAGAAAGCGAGGATATATTCTACCCTTGCAATCATTATCGCCTGCCCCTTGGCGTAAAGAAGAATTATCAGATTACTATCTCAATTGTTTATCACAACTTTCTAAAGAAGATGAAAGATTGTTTCAAGATCAATCAGGGTATCGCTCTAATGAGTTTTGGTTAATATTTAATGCACCTGTACCATCAGGCAAAACGTGGTTTTGTATCTATTTGAAACTAAAAGATAAAAAATCTAAAAAATCTTTACCGCTAAATAGAGAAGCGCTAGATAAATGGGATATATCAGCTATAGAAATTATTTCTTTTAATAGAGAATTGATGATGCCTCGCAGTGGGGCTGAAGTAGCTTTAAGCGATAAAAAAGTTTTATTGGTTGGTACTGGATCAGTAGGTGGAGAAATTGCTGAGAAACTAGCCTCATCAGGATTAGGTTTTTTAGATATGATCGATCCTGATTGTTTTAGCTTAGATAATCTGTTTAGACACACTTTAGATTTAAATTCATTAAATCGTCCCAAAACAAGTGCTTTACAGATAGAATTATTAGGAAAAAACCCATGGTTAAATACTAGAGCTTTTCACGACAAGCTTTTGAGTTTAACAAAAAATGAATTGATTAAAAGTTTAGAGCTTTATGATCTAATTATTATTGCTATAGGAAATCCCACGCATGAACGACTATTTAGTCGAAAACTTAAAGAGAACAATATTAATGTGCCAGTCATTAATACATGGGTAGAAGGATATGGTATCGGGGGGCATGCTATTTTAGATATTCCAAAATCCAAAGGGTGTTTATATTGCGCTTATACAGAGCCTACTGGTATTAATGGATTAAATTCAAATCTTAATTTTTTAAAAGAAGATCAAAATTTAACCAAGAATCATGGGGGATGTGGAAGTGCATTTTTACCCTATAGCGGATTGTCTGCATCACAAACAGCATTAATTGCTACAGATTTAGCTCTAAAATATTTATTAAGAGAAATCACAGAATCATCTAAAATTAGTTGGAAAGGGAGTGAAGTGAAAGCTAAAGAAGAAGGGTTTGAATTAACCGATCGCTACTATCTGTTTCAAGAATCTTTAATACCTCTTTCTCTTCATAATCCATTATGTGATTTTTGTAATGTTAGTTAAATATCCTCTTGTCTTCTCTTTTAATGAGAAAAAAATTTATATTCATCGGAGAGTCTTAAGAAGGTGGAAACATTCCAGGCAGTTAGCGAAAAGGGATACTGAAAAATTTGGAATTTTAATTGGCAGGAAGGATAAAGAGAATATTTATATAGATTTTGTAACGCAACCTTATAAACACGACGAGTCTACAAGATATTCCTTTAAGTTAAAAGATAATAGTCATCAAAAAGTAGTCTCCAGAGCCTTTGAGCGAACGCGAGGGAGGTTAGGATATGTAGGAACTTGGCATACTCATCCAGAAGATTATCCAACCCCCTCAAATATTGATCGGAAAGACTGGGAACGTTGCATCAAACGCAACCAGGATCGGAATCTGTTTTTCTTTATTGTAGGGAGAAAAGATATTTATCTTTTCTATAAAAGATATAATCAATTTATAAAAATCAGGAAAGATAAGGATGAATAATTTAAAGTTAAGATTACAAACTCAATATACCCCGTTTGATCAATTAGATAAGTTAGCAGATTATCTTAATACTCTTCGTAAGCAAGGAATTTCCTGGGATCAGGTAGGTATATTAGCTGATCAAGGCCCTAAATCCATTATCTTATTTCTCATCTATCAAAAGGAAATAGTTGTAGCATTACGGGCTGCCTTAGGAACAGGAGAAAATATAAAAGCTCTTAAACTGTTGTCTCCAAAATTAGATAATATCGAATATAGATGTATTCAAGGTATATCAATACAATACAATGATTTAATTTCTTTAGAAGCTTTAAAAAATTTATGGAATCGAGCAAAGGCTCAGGCAAAAACTATTCAAAAATCAGAGATTGAAAAGTTAGTTTTACGACTAGAAGACCTAAGCCTAACAACTGGAAGAGGGACGAATATCCCCACTAATACAAAAAATACTGTTCTATTCGAATCTCATGGACGATGTATGTTTGAAGGTTGTGCGGTAAATATTAATTTAGATGAAATAACAGGTGCAAAAGGCTGCTTTTCATATTTAGCTCATAATGTCGCCTCTTCAGAGAAAGGGCCGAGAGGAATTTTATATTTGTCAGCTGAACTTTCAGATGATCCTAATAATATCCTTCTATTATGCGATAAGCATCATCGCCTAATAGACAAAATAGCAACGCCAGATTATCCAGCAGAGAAGCTTTCAAGAATGAGAAACAGTTATGTTAACTCAGCAAACAGATTACTTAATAGTTTAGCCTATCATCCTGTTAAGGTTTACTCTGTTCTATGGCCTGTTCAAAAAAAAACAATAAGTGCTCCCTCCAACCTTCAGGTTAATCAATGTTTAAATAAACTGGAATGGCGCATGCACAATGAAATAAATTGTTTATCAGATAACGAAAGTGCTTTAAAGGATCTACCTTCAAATTATGATTGGCAGATTCTTCCCTCTCTTATTGATAAAACTTCTAAGGAGATTTTACAACAGACACATAGTGATAATTATAGAGCTGGATTATTTGCATTTGGCTTAATGCCCGCATTAATTGGGTTAGGTGCAAAACTCGGTAATAAAAATGAGATTTATCCAATGCTTCGTTATCGTGATGGAGGACAGTGGACATGGCCTTTAGATCAGCCACGAGAAGAAAAACCTTATACTGTAAATGGCTTGGAAACTCTTTCTTCTAATGAAAAAGAGGTTATTCTAACGCTTGCATTTACAGGGAATCCTCCACAATTTAAAAAGTTTCAAGAGGAGAACCCCTCTTTGTATGTAATAGAAGTAGTTGCACATAATCCTGGCAATGGATCAATAGGGCATCCAACTGAAGGAATCAACTTTATGAATGAGATGCAAAAGCTCATGCTACAGTTAAAAAATAATCACGGAGTGGAAAAAATACACGTCTTGCCCTGTGCCTCAAATGCTGTCTGCGTTTTTTTCGGAAAAGCCTATGATAATTATCACCCTGTACTTAAAATATATGACTTCTCAGAAGAATCAATGAAAGCTGTATTAACAATCAAGAACGAAAATGGGGAATGTATCACTCAGAATTCTTGACTCTCCTAAGCCACTTGCTAGCTACCTCTGCTCACTATAAGTTCTCCCTCACTAAGTCTAAATTATAAACTTTTAGTTCGTGTTATAGCTGGCAACATTTTAAAGAATATGCCGTTAAATCAGGACAGTTCTTTCTACCCATGATGAAGGTTATCTCCCATTAACGCAATGGAAATCAAATAGTTTTTTAACCATAAACTTAAAATACTCATCCCGGTCCTAAGCACCTACGAAAGTCCGCTATTTAGTAGGCGGTCCATTATCCAGAAATAAATATCTCCAACTTTGCTTCAATTATTGATTAAATATCCCAAAGAAAATTTACAGATCCCCAAAAAAGGCGTAACAGATGTAACAAAACTAAAAAAAACGAAAAGCATTGATATTACTGGTTCACAAGGACTCACTATCTGTAACATCTATGTAATATTCGTATAACACAATTATGAACAGGCCACTATTTAGTAACATTGTTACGCCTTTGTTGCGTAAATGTTACATCGCTTCAATCTCTGAAAACCATGTAATAGTCAGTGATACAAAATAAAAAAGAGTTTCTGTTACGTTGTTACACGTTTTAGTCAAGCTTTTTTTATTTTTTAATTACTCTTTTCGTCAGTTATCACATACACTAAAACCTTTCGTTAAATATTCACCTAATATACGCGTTGCTCATTTCCGAAATTAAGCCTCTCTTGTTGAACAAGCGCGATAACCAACGGTAAAAATCACATCTGAATTATAATGATCAATTTTATCTGAAAGCCTCTCTACTACACTATTTTCGAACTATCCGGAATTTCCGGACAGTTGAATTTTTATACAGCTCTTCTTCATCACAAATATAATAAAAAACAAAAGATGGAGTCTAAAAAAATAAATGAAGAACTTCTATCTCCTCATCATATCGATTCCAAACAAAATGTTTCACATAAAACATTTTGGAAAATAATGACTATATCGATCGATAAGTCAAAAAGTAAGATGATTTAGAAACACTTAAAATATCGCCGGTTTATAATGTGAAAATAATTTAAAAATATTGATTGAAGCGATACTTTAGGAGAGCTTATGAGAAAAGCCGCGATGATGCTCTGTGCAGTAGGTTCTATTGCGACAGCTGCTTATGCTACACCTTTCACCTGGAACACTGGTTTTGGACAAGGTTATCTTGAATATAGTTTAGAAAACAATGACGGCGCCGAGCTATTTATTAGTTGTAATGTAGGGGCCGGTGAGGATTATGATCATGGCGTTACTATCTACTTTCAAGGGAATCAAGTCCCTGCCTACGATGATGATGGCGTACTAGCGCCGATTGAACTTGCCATTGATGGGCGATCCTACTCCGTTCCGGAAGAGACCTTTAGTGATAAAGGCGCTCGGGAATGGAATCAACTTACACAGGCGCTCTCTCAAGCGAGCTTTTTTGAGCTCTTTTGGAATGGAGAATACTTAGGGGTATTTAACCCACAAAATAGAGAGATTAGCAAAAATCTTGCTGATTGCCCTGACCTCTCCGATATTTTACCGCGTAACGAGTATCAACGTTATGAAGCTGCTCGAAATGAGGAAGCTCGTCTTCGGGCTATTTTAGATAATTTTGATAATTACACTGCGGATCACTACAAAGATTTCCAATATCAAAATATCAAAGAGACATTAGTTTGGGTCGTCAATGATCGTAAAGAGGTCTTCTTCCTTGAAGGAGTTGTGGAAGGAGATCGAAATAGATCTAACGATACCCTTTTTGAGTACCAAAACTACTTCTATATCCTCAACAACTATGAGAATAATAATGTTATTGACTATCTACAGTTGAGCAATGAACCATAAGCCATTATGTCCATAAAGTTAATCTATAACGTTATTCTATAAAGCTTTTCTATAAAATTGTTCTATAAAATCGCTTTATAAAATCGCTCACAACATAGCAATAAAAGCGAGATCACAATTACGGGTCAGATGATTCTCGATTGATGACTCTAGCTATTAAAAATCCCTAATAGTCGCAAGCGCCATCGATTTTGCGTCTATTAGGGATTATCTATTTTAATTTAGCCTATTGCAGCCCTACTTATACCGCAATAACACCCATAATAATGGCTGCAATCAACAATAAGATGCCAATCGCCCACATCCAAAAGAAGGAGTAACGGATATAGCGTCCCATCTCGATATTCGCTAAACCAAGTGCGAGCCATAGTGCAGGAGAGAAGGGGCTAACAAATGTTCCTACAATATTACCAACAATCATCGCATAAGCTGTTGAGGTTGATACTATTCCATAAGTTGTCGCTATTTGGTCAACAACGGGCAGTAATGCAAAGTAGTAAGCATCTGTACTTAAAAGAAGATCGAAAGGCAATCCTAAAAAGCCAATAATTAGATGGATATAACGTCCCATAAATTCCGGCATAATATTGATAAGATCTTGCGCAATAGAGGTTAACATTCCTGTACCATTTAAAACGCCCAAGAAGACGCCGGCAGCAAGAATAATTGACGCCATCGATAAAGCGTTAGGCGCATGACGTTTAATACACTCATTCTGTAGCTGAATCGTTCTGAAATTCACCGGTAAAGCGATCGCAACCCCGATCATAAAGGCAAATCCGGCAGGAATAATTCCCGTCACTAAGATAGCGATGATGCCAATCGTTAAAAGGAGGTTAAAGAGGTAGAGCCCCGGCTTAAGATCAGATGTCATCGGTGCTAAATCTTCATCACTTCCCTCTACCTCGGATGATGCCGGCAATGCCGCAATACGACGCTTCTCACGCATGCCCAAAACAGTTGCTAAGCCTACCATAAGAATCATTCCCACAACTTGCACAGGAATCAAGGGACGCCACAATTCCGTGACATCCATATCGATTACACTCGCCGTTCTTCCTAATGGCCCACCCCATGGGATCATATTCATGATACTAGCACTTCCACCTATCAAGAGAACTAGAAGGTAAGGACTGATACGCATCCGCTTATAGAGGGGCAATAGTGCCGGGATTGTAATTAAGAAAGTAGAGGCTCCCGAACCATCAAGCTGCGCAATTGCAGCAATAATGACACTGCCGATACAGATCGTAATAATATTTCCTCGGGTTAACTGAATCATCTTATTGATCAGCGGATCAAAAAGACCGGCATCTTGCAAAATCCCGAAAAAGATAATGGCGAAGATAAACATCACCACAACATTCATCACCGAGCCTAAACCCGATTTAAAGAATCCCCCGATCTCTTCCATTCCAAAACCCGCTACTAACGCGCCGATGATCGGAATCAATGTTAAGGCCACTATCGGGATCACCTTCCCCCGAATTAATAAGGTAACAATTGTTAAAATTGTGGCAAACCCAATAAGACTTAGCACTCCATTCTCCTTTACTGTTTTCTATATAAAAAGTTATCTAACTTCGTTTAACTACTTATAGAGGAGATTAGAACGAAGAACAAGAAGTTAAAATGATTTGTCTACAAATTAACTACATTTAATCGCGAATTTAATCGTATTCAATTCCATAAAACTTCTTTTTTGAGAATTATCTTAGACAAATAACGCTCTTTTCTTCTCTCGCTTTAAAAATATCTTTACGCAACTTAATATTTATTCGATATAATTCTTCTATCAATTTTGAAAAATAATTCAAAAAATTTAATGCTTTTAGAGATCTTTTAGAGATATTTAAGAATACTCAGAAATATTCAAAAATACTCAGAAAATACTTAGAAGCACTGAGAAGATCTTAAAAAAAGCCTTAAGAAAACTGAAATATATTTTGAAGATCCAGATTTAAAACTCGATATCTGAGCACACAAAGGGAACGCGCATTATGCAAAAACCTCATGCAGAAAGAAAAAATTTTCGCACCATCCACTTTATCCACAATACAATTCTTTCTCGCCCTCGCTTTATCGTCTCTCTCATCGTCGCTATTACGACCTTCTGCCTCTTAATCTCGAAACATACCCCCTGGATGAGCTTTATCATTAGCTGGAATGCCTTCTCTTGGGTCTATATTCTCTTCTTAGCACAAAAAGTGATTCGTCATAAGAATCGAGATATTCGCAAACTCACAAGCAATGAGGATGAGAGCGCGCGAATGGTTCTCTTCTTTCTTCTTACCGGTTGTTGCGCAAGTCTCCTTGTCCTCTTCTTTGGTCTTGGCGGACATGATGGGTTAACCGGAGATGAAAAGATTCTCCAATATGTCTTAACAGCATCAACACTCATCTCCTCTTGGCTACTGCTTCCCCTCGGATATACGATGCATTATGCTCATCTCTTCTACAGTAGCCCCGATATTGAGAAAAGCCCTTGGCTCCTCTTTCCTGATAAAATTACACGTCCCGGCTATCTCGATTTTATGTATTTCTCTTTTACCATTGCCGTTGCGTCACAAACAGCAGATGTTGAGATCGCCTCAACACCGATGAGACGCGCCGTACTATTGCAATCGATCGTCTCTTTTATCTTCAACATGGCGATATTAGGCTTATGTATTAATATCTCCGCAAGCCTCTTTTAATGATTTTGCAGAAAAAGTATCGGCTCTGTTATGATTTACAACAGTTACAATAGCTGCAATAGTTATAGGTTAACAGACTTCAACAGCGGTCATAACTCTTCACCATTTCCTCAATAGAGATCAAATGGATGAATAATATTAATGAATAAAATTAGTAGATAAAATTGATGGGAACTAAATTAGACCTACTCTCAAAGTGATGAAATAATAGTGACCAATCACATTGTAAAATGTGGCTTATATAAATTGATCTTAATGAGTTAGTCTTAATGAGTTAGACTCAATAATCTATCGAAAGGATGAAATAGAAGGGAATGAATAGAAATCAAGTCATTGCACTATCAGCGGTACTCCAATCAGCGATGTTAGTTGATCGAATTGCAACGGTCGGTTCTATCCCTAATGAGGAGCGAAATCCTCTCCTCCATAGTATCTTTGTCCTAAAACCTGAGAATATTGATGATGTCTACGATGGTGTAAGCAATATTAAACCGGGATTATCTGCTTTTGCACAAGGATTGAAAAATGTGCCGGCACCGGCAAAAATCTACCTCTACTCCCTTATCTCATTAGAGGCTTCTCTTAGAAAGAATCAGGAGATGCTCAATGTTTTAGGGGCCGGTCTTGAAAATATCGCCTCAAGATTACAGCACTTTGAGATTACCCACGAAAATATTATTGCCGCAATTGCAGATCTCTACTCTCAAACACTCAGCAAACTCACCCCGCGTATTATGGTTAAAGGAGAACAATCGATTCTCTCTCAACCCCATATCGCCAACGAGATCAGAGCTCTACTACTTGCCGGCATTCGCTCAACAATGTTGTGGCGCCAATATGGTGGTTCGCGCCTCAACTTACTGCTTCCATGGAATCGCATCCCCCAAACAGCACATGAGATTCTCTTAACGATCTAAGAAATTATCTGCAGATATTAGAGATTGGCCATTAGAAATTAGCTGTTGGAGATGAGCTATGGGAGATTATCCACAAATACTCCCCATAGATACTCTCGAGAGAGATCTAGGCTAAAACATGCTTTCCCTCGCCTTCTGGTATCTCAATAATCAGGCGTGGGATACAGATTCCGGAGATCTCTTCCCGCAATGCGTTGATCAATGCGATACCCTGCTCATTGCTCACGACAAAATGGCTCGTACCGCGCGCTAGATCCATCTGATGGAGATAGTAAGGTTTAACCCCATTCTCGACAAAGGTATACATCAACTCCTTCAATGCCGGAAGATGATCATTAACCCCTTTCAATAGAACAGATTGGGAGAGCAACATCACCCCCCTACTTCGTAAAGCTCGTAATGCAGCTCGCCCCTCAAGAGAGAACTCCGCAGCATGATTCGCATGAAGGACCACAGTAACCATCTTTCCTTGCGCCATTACCTTATCAAGCAGTGTTAACAACTCCTCAGAGATCTTATCAGGAGAAATAAGGGGAATACGCGAATGAATCCGAATACTACGCAGATGTGGAATTGCTGCAAGTGCCGATAAAACCTCTTCTAATCGACGAACAGAGAGAATTAAAGGATCTCCCCCTGTTAAAATCACCTCCCACAACTCTTCATGCCGGGCAAAGTAGTCGAGCGCATCTTGAAGCTCTGACTTAGTTAGATTCTCCCCCTTTTGCCCGATCATCTCTTTACGAAAGCAGAAGCGACAATAGACCTCACACAACTGAGTGATCTTTAGAAGCGCCCGATCGCGATAACGGTGTACCACGCCGGTGACAGGTGTAAAGCGACGATCACCAATGGGATCATCTAGCTCTTCTGGCAAGATATGACTCTCTGCGACAGAGGGAATAAATTGCCGCAATAGAGCATCCCGATCCTCTTCACTAGCGCTAGCGATCTGTTGCTGCATTGTCGGACTAATCTTAATCTGAAAGGATCGAGCCACCTGCTCAATCTCCGCTCCAGGCTCAAGTAACTTTTCTGTATAAAGGTCATCTAAGGTCGTCCAATACTGACTCATTGCGCTATACTATCCTGTAAAAAATAATCTTATTATCATAAAGGATTTTACATGAATAAGAGAGTAATTTGTTTGATGGGCCCCACCGCTACGGGAAAAACGGAGCTTGCAATGCGAATTGCTGATCAAATTCCGGTGCAGATTATCTCAGTAGATTCAGCCATGATCTACAAAGAGATGAATATTGGGACAGCAAAGCCAGATAGAGAAACATTGATGCACTACCCCCATCGCTTGATCGATATTTGTGAGCCTACAGAACGTTACTCTACAGCAGAATTTCGCCGTGACGCCCTTACTGAGATAGAAGAGAGCTTCTCTGCCGGAAAAACACCACTTCTCGTCGGCGGGACCTTTCTCTATTTTCAATCTCTTTTAGAGGGGATCTCCCCGATCCCACAAGTCTCTCCCGCGCTTTTAACACAGTTAACCGAACGAGCGGAGATAGAGGGATCAGCACAATTACATCAAGAACTCAAAGAGATTGATCCCGATAGCTTCCAACGCTTAAACCCTAATGATACACAGCGGGTAATTCGGGCGTTAAGTGTCTATCTTGAGACCGGTAAACCACTTACTTACTACTGGAGTCTCCCGAAAAAGCCAGGAATCGAGTATCCTTTTCTTAAAATTGCTCTAGCTAATAATGATGAGAAGAGAAGAAATCAGCAGATCGCCAATCGTTACCATAAAATGATCGATGCCGGTTTAATAGAAGAGGTGGCAACACTCAGAGAGAGATATCCTGAACTCAATCTCGATTATCCTTCAATGCGCGCTGTCGGCTATCGTCAAATATGGAATTACCTCGAAGGAGAGATGACTTTAGCTGAAGCAGTAGAGCGCGCGATTATTGCCACGAGACAATATGCGAAAAGACAGAGGACTTGGTTAAGAAGCGAGGAAGATCTCGCCATGTTTGAGGTCAATACCCCACACTATACGCAAAAAGCACTCGATCAAATCCTACACTTTATCGATCATTAAATTTCGATAATTAGGTACTAGAGCAACGCTAGATTGAATAGATTAAGATCAGCGCCTAAGATTGAGCTTCTGCAGCCAATTCCGCTTGAAGCTCCTCTTGTAACTCCTCAATAATATCATCCCCTACTTCATGAAGCGGCGTTTGCAGATTATTGTAGTTCAGAAGAATCGAGGCCTCCGTAACAGGCAGTGAACGATTATATTCAAGCTCATCGATAAAGCTATTCATCAAAGCCTCTAACTCATCACTGTCATATCGATTATTAACAGCTAAGAGATGCCGGATACTGAGCGTCTCTATATCTTCAGGAATACGCCAGTAGAACTCTTTCGGAACAACTGTTTTATAGAAATAACGATGTTTTTGAAAAAAGTTTTTTGGGAGCGCCGAAACAATTGAGAGCGGTTCACCGCCACAAAGAGTATTGAGTTGTCGCACAATGCGGCTCGGATGCGCGCCCGTTACAAAAGCAACGTTGATCTCAAAACTACAGAAGTAATCGATCAACTCTTGAGAAGAGAAGTGCCGAAGCGGTATTTTTTTGCGATTAATATTCATCGCCCTTAACACATCCGCTAAAACTTTTGTCTGTGTCGGCTGATCTAGGACACCAAAACTTTGACCTTCAGTGAAGAGTTCATCACGTGAAATGCCTCTCGAAACTACAGTAAAGGCCTGATGATAGAGGGGTAATACTAACTGAAAATCATTCGCCAATGATTCATTATAGAACTGCTCCGTAGTGATAATAAAATCATACTCTCGCAATGCTTTCTGATCGAGATCACCTTGATCATAGTAACGTTCTAGACAGCGATGATAGGGATGAATCACCTCATAGCTCATACAGAGATGATCACTAATCGCTCGATCAATCTCTGAAGGCGTCTGTCTTAAGATCTTAATCTCTCGGCGATCATTGTTATCTCCTACAGCCCATTGTAACGCGCAAAAGGATAACATTAGGATCACTATAAAAAATCGTCTCATCGATCCTCTCTTAGCCTCTTATTTAATTGAGGTTGATATCAACATATTGTGGTTCATACTCTGCTTTCTATATGTCCAATATATCGATACCGCTCTATACAGTCTAAACTTTTTAAGTATAAAAAATTTGCGTATAAAAATATAAAAAAGCCCGAATCATCTGATCCGGGCTTTTCTTAATTTGGCTCCTCGACCTGGGCTCGAACCAGGGACCCCTTGATTAACAGTCAAGTGCTACTACCAACTGAGCTATCGAGGAATTAAGAATTGTCATTCTAGATAAAGCGCCTCTTTCTGTCAAACAAAATTATGTCATTGTTAATTAATTGAACAAAAAACATAACAGCAGATCTTATCAATGGGAAAGCTATTACGCCTCACGCTCTTTAAAAGAGAGCTCAACCTGACTGATATAGTTGCCGGAGAAAGGTAGAATCTTAAAGCACATATCATCGATAATCACCTGATCATTCTCTGCCGGAAGACTTCCTGCTGTCTTCATGATCAGCCCACTCAATGTCTCTACATCCTCCTCTTCAATCTCTCTTTGGAAATAGTGATTAAATTCCTCCAAAGGGATTAAAGCATCAATCACATAGAGATTATCACTCAATATCTTGACCTGCTCTGCCGGCTCTTCTCGACGATCATGTTCATCATCAATATCACCGACAATCTGCTCTAAAAGATCTTCAATGGTAATCAGCCCAGAAACTGAGCCAAACTCGTCAACGACGAGTGCCATATGAATCCGCTTCATACGAAAATCATTGATCAATGCGGTCACAAACTTCCCTTCAGGGACATACTCTACAGGACGGATGAGGGGTTTAATATCTAACTCTTTCTCACCAATATAGGGAAGCAGGTCTTTTGAGAGAAGCACTCCAGCGATCTCTTCATGGTTATCTGATAAGACGGGAAAACGGGAGTGACCCGATGCAATAATGCGCTCTAAGATTGACTCTGGCGATTCATCAATGGCGATCGTGATCATCTTCGCTCTTGGCACCATAATGTCACGCACAATCTGTTGCGAGCCGGCAATGATAGCGCGAATCATCTCTAATGAATCATCGCTAATTAATCCTTGATTCTTTGCCTCTTCGCAATCTCGAATCAAGCCTTCAATACTAATATCTTTATGTTTATCGAACCCTAGTCGTTGCAACCAAGATTCGCCTTTCCTACTACCTTCTTCAGCCATTATCTCTATTCACCTCTATAGAATTTAAATACTAATAGGCTCATTATTTAACACGTTAAGATTATACCGATATTACTAAAAATGCTACTAAGAAAGTTGATATAAACTATTATTTTTCATTAGAGGGCGGATCTTATATAATGCAAAATCGTAAACAAAAAAGTAGATTGTTAAGATCATCTCTCTGAAGATCAAGATATCTATTGAGCCCACTACTTTTTAGACTACTCCCTATTTCAGAGCTGGTATCCGTTATTTCATGAAAAACAAAAAAAACCATCTAACTACTGGTGAACGTGCTAATCGTGCTGTGGCATACCTTATGCGGCTCATCATCTCTATTATTGTGATCGTTGCACTTGTTGCGCTTCCCATCTTTGGCTACTTCATTATCAAAGCCGATCACGAAATTACCCCTGAATTCAAAAATCGCCAATGGGCCCTCCCTGCTCGAGTCTACGCACGACCCCTAGAACTCTATGCCGGCAAAGAGCTTAAGCCTAAAGAGATGGAGCAAGAGCTAGAGTGGATTCTCTACCGAGCCTCAAAATCTCTTCGTCAGCCAGGAACCTTCTACTTCGATCAAGAGAACAATCGTATCTCCGTTCATACTCGCCCCTTCACCTACAGCGATGGCACGGAAGAGTCACAACAGATTGAGGTCACTTTTAAAAATAATCGTATTAGTGACATTAAAAATCGTACCACAGGGGAAGAGATCTCTTTGACACGAATCGAACCCCTCTTAATTGCATCGATCTACCCGACACATAATGAAGATCGAATCCTTCTAAAGCGTGAAGAGATTCCTCCCATGTTGATCGATACACTTCTTGCCATGGAAGATCGAGCATACTACCAACATTTCGGAATCAACCCGAAAGGGATTATGCGCGCATTGATCACTAACTTTAAAGCAGGGAAAAATGTCCAAGGAGGGTCGACGCTCACCCAGCAGCTGATCAAAAACTACTTCTTAACAAGCGAAAAGACATTAGAACGTAAAATTCAAGAGATGTTCTATGCGATCGTCCTCGATTGGCGCTTCGATAAAGATGAGATCTTGGAAGCTTATATCAATGAGATCTATCTCTCCCAAGATGGCGACCGTGCAATCCACGGTTTTGGTTTAGCGAGCGAATTCTTCTTCGGTAAACCGGTCAATGAGCTCTCTATTGGTGAGATTGCGACCCTCGTTGCCGTGATCCCTAGCCCTAGTAGCTACAATCCTCGCCGTAATCCTGAGATTGCAATCAAGCGTCGAAACCTCATTATTGATGTGCTTGTTGAACAGAATCTCTTAAGTGAAGAGGATGCCATTATTGTGAAGGCGGAACCCCTCAAAATTTTAGAAAATCCTCCACCGGCAAAGACACGATTTCCGGCATTCATTGAGCTTGTCTATAAACAGCTCAAAGAGCAATATAGCGCTGATCAACTCAACTCAGGTGGCTTAAGGATCTTCACAACGCTCGACCCTATTGTGCAAAACTATGCTGAGCAATCGGTGATGAATACATTAACGCGCATCGAAAAAGACCGAGGCCTTACGCCTAATATCTTACAAGGCTCCATTGTTATTGCGAAGAATAATACCGGCGAGATCGCCGCGATAGTAGGGGATCGAAATGTAAGACAAGCAGGATTTAACCGTGCGCTCAATACCAATCGTCCTATCGGCTCTTTAGTAAAACCTTTTGTCTACCTAAGAGCTTTAGAAGAGCCAAGTCGTTACTCTTTAGCAACACCACTCGATGATGCTTCACCTATCAATCTTGTCATTGGTGGCAAAACTTGGAGCCCTAACAACTATGACCGTAGATTGCATGGCTGGGTCCCTCTGATTACGGCACTTGCAAAATCATACAACTTGCCGGTGATTCGAGTGGGGATGGATATTGGGATCGATAATGTCGTCGATACCCTCTACCGTCTTGGCGTCAATCCAATCAAATACAATATTCCTGCCGTTCCGGCATCACTCTTGGGATCAGTCGACCTTCCTCCAATTGAAGTCGCACAGATCTACTCCACAATCGCTAATAATGGATACTACACACCACTCCGTTCAATTCGCGAAGTGACCGATAGTGAGAGTAAACTACTTGCTCAAATTGAGGTCGATCCTATCCAAGCGATTGAACCTGGCCCTAACTACCTCATTACAGAAGCGATGATTGATGTTGTTAATCAAGGGACTGCCGGATCACTGCGAAATAGCCTCGGCAAAAATATTCGCGTTGCGGCAAAAACAGGAACAACGAATGATTATCGAGATAGTTGGTTTGCAGGCTTTACCGGCAACTATACTGCGGTCTCCTGGGTGGGACGCGATGATAATAAACCTATCAGACGTCTAACAGGAACTGCCGGAGCCCTTCCTCTCTGGGCTGGTGCTATGAAGAATCTTCACCTTGAAAGCATCGCTCACGATAAGCCGGCAAACATTGTCGATGTCGCAGTCGACCTCTCAACAGGATTGCTTCCTCCGAGAACATCCTGCCCCGATACTAAAATTAGAACGCTTCCTTTCATAGCAGGCTATCAGCCAACCTATGCAAGTGAATGCTTCTATATCCCAGAATCTCCGGAGTCTGGTGGGTTTATATTTGAGTAACATCCCCCTATATCGGGATGTAACTCTCACTGTATTACAGAGATAATCTGTGGTAAATTATAACGACTATTCATCAGTGATTATTCCATGATGCAACAGAATTTGTTTAAGGATATTTTCGTGAAAAGAAATGCCATTTTTTTAATAAGTCTATTAGTCTTAACGGCCTGTGCTGCCACAGCGCCCGAGGGAGCTCGCGTTCGTCCGATCCAAGGACAACCTTATGAGCCTAGCTTCCCTGACAATAGCGGTGCGGTAAAAGCATACGCGCTACAAGATTCACCGGTTCAAGCTCCTCAAAGTAATGAGGTTGGTTTTTTAGGTTCTCAACAACCACAACAAACACCAATGGAGGCACCTGTATTCCCTGCCCCTTCGTCGTCTAACTGGCCTGCAACCACTGCTGGTACTGCAACTCCACAAGCGACATTCCCGGCAACTACAGCTCCCGCCCCTGCTATTCCTGCACCCAACAGTGGTGTTAAGACAGCATCGGCAACGCCTCCAGCTCCTGCAACACCTGTAGCGCCGACGCCTCCAGCAGCACCGTCTGGCGGTAATGCTGTTAAAGTTCTCCTCGATGATGCACGCAAAGCAGTTCAAGAGAATCGTCTCGATAAAGCGGCTAGCTCGCTTGAAAGAGCTGTTCGCTTAGAGCCGAGAAATGCAAGTATTTGGTACGATCTTGCACAGATTCGTCTTCATCAGAAAAACTATGCAGCAGCCGAACAGATGGCCAATAAATCTATTAGCTTTACTAAGAACGAAGATCTCATTAAACGAAATCGTCAAATTATCGCGGCAGCGCAAAGTGCTCGCTCAGCGGGTAACTAGATCGCCCAGATAGTTTAATAGTTCATTTAAAACGTAAGCTTGATCTAGCCCATTTGACAAAATGTCTCTTGGGCTATATCTGCATTGAAGAATAATAAATAATAATTTTTGAGCAATAGAGATCTTTCTTTCCTGCGCTTTCATCGAGTGCTCTTCTATTTTTCTATAAGAAGAGCCGGAAGTGCTTGTAAGCAACCTCTATTTCTCTACTGGAGAAAAAATGAAGCGGATGCTAATTAATGCAACTCAACAAGAAGAGATGCGAGTTGCCCTTGTTGATGGACAACACCTATATGATTTAGATATTGAAAATGTGGCCACAAAGCAGAAAAAGGCCAATATTTACAAAGGTAAAATCACCCGAATTGAACCCTCTTTAGAAGCCTGCTTTGTCGATTATGGTTCTGAACGCCATGGCTTTTTACCCTTTAAAGAGATCTCTAAAGAGTATTTTAAAAACCCTCAAGATCATCAGATGGCGGTTAAAGATCAGCTCGAAGAGGGTCTTGAGCTTATTATTCAAGTTGAACGTGAAGAGCGTGGTAATAAAGGGGCGGCCCTCACCTCTTATATCTCTCTTGCCGGACGCTATCTTGTATTAATGCCCAATAATCCTCGCGCAGGGGGCGTATCTCGTCGTATTTCAGGAAAGAGCCGTGCCGAGATTAGAGATGCGATGGCTGATTTAGTCGTTCCAGAAGAGATGGGGCTAATCGTGCGCACAGCAGGAATGGGGAGAACCGCAGAAGAGCTACAGTGGGATCTCGATTATCTCATTATGCTGTGGGAAGCGATTCAAGAAGCAGGCGAAAAACATCCGGCCCCTCTCTTAATCTTCCAAGAGAGCAACATTATTATTCGCGCACTTCGAGACTACTATCGCAGTGACATTGGCGAGATATTGATCGATGATGAGGAGGTCTTTAAAGAGGCCGAGGTCTTTATCAATACCATCATGCCTCAAATTGGCGATAAGATTAAACTCTATGATGATCAGATTCCGCTCTTTACAAGATTTCAGGTGGAGTCACAGATTCAGACGGCTTATGAGCGCAATGTCCGCTTACCCTCTGGAGGCGCTCTTGTATTTGACCATACAGAAGCTCTCGTATCGATCGATATTAACTCAGGTCGCTCAACAAAGGGGGCCGATATTGAGGATACCGCTCTCAACACAAACCTTGAAGCAGCGGAAGAGATCGCTCGTCAATTAAAACTTCGTGATCTCGGTGGTTTAGTCGTTATCGATTTTATCGATATGCTCGACAGTAAAAATCAGCGTAAAGTTGAATCTGCGCTTCATGATGCACTCGCATCGGATAGAGCCAGAATTCAGGTAGGACAGATCTCACGATTTGGACTATTAGAGATGTCACGTCAAAGATTACGCCCATCACTTGATGAAACTTCACATATTGTTTGTCCTCGTTGTGAAGGGCAAGGAACCATTCGAGATACCAAATCTTTAGCATTGGGCATTCTTCGTCTCATTGAAGAAGAATGTTTAAAAGAGCGCACTTCTGAACTTGTGATTCAAGTTCCCGTAAATGTTGCGGTCTACCTCTTAAATGAGAAGCGATCTGATGTGGAAGATATTGAATCTCGCCTAAAAGTTCGGGTAATTGTGATCCCTGATACAGAACTTGAGACCCCACACTTTAAGATGACTCGTTATCGCATCAACGATGATGAGACAGGTGCAGATAGCGAATCGCATATCATTAAAGAAGAACTTACAATCGATGATATTCGAAATCAGGCCGTTATTGCCAATAAGAAATTGATGGAAAAACCCGCTGTTTCAGGAATCTCCCCTATGGCTCCTCCACCAAAAGTTGAGAAAGCGGCTCCCGAAGCAACTGAGAAAAACTTTGTGCAAAAAACTGAAGCGGTTTTAAGCTCAATCTTTAACTATGTCAAAGCACTCTTTAATAAGACAACCCAGAGTGATGATAAAGCTGAAAAGAAGAAAAAAGAGGTAAAAAACCCTCGCGAACAACGCAATAATAATCGTAATCGCGATAACCAACAGCGCAATAATCGTGGACGCAACAATCAACAACGTCAACGTAATCAACGCCATAATCACCCTAGTCGCAATACGATCGAGACTGTTGAACGCGAAGTTGATATAAATGCGGAATTTAATCAAACGACTCAACAAAATGAGCCGAAAGAGAATAATCGTCGCAATAATCAGAATCAACAACAGAATCAGCAGCAAGAGCGAAACAATCAGAACCAACGCCGCAATCAGCAAAATCGAGCGCAACAAGAGTCACAAAATGGGCAAGAGAGACAGCGAGAGCGCAACGAACGTAATGAGCGTAACAATGGTCGTAATGAGGCTGACAATGAGAAAAATCAGCAGGTAGCGGCCTCACAACAGCCGACTGATCAAAACAATCAAGGTCGAGATAATGATCGTGGCAATGAGGGCTCTCAACGTAACAAAGATCGTAATGAGCGACAAAATGAACGCCAGAACCAACGACAAAAACGTCGTGATGAAAATAGCGATAGAAATAGTGATAAAAATAGTGATGAAGCGATCAAAGCACAAGCTTCTCCTGATAACAAAGAGCAGAAATCGGAAGAGAGATCTGAAGAGAGAGCTCCGCGTCAACGCAATCGCCGCGATCGTGATCAACGTCCTGAGGCCAAGAAATCTGGCAACAGAAACAATAGAGTTCAGGAAGAAGAGATCATCGAAGTAAAAGTTGGTGAAGAGATTAAACAACGCGTTATTAGAACCGGTCGTCCTAGAATCGCTAAAGAGGAGCAAGAGCAGCTCAAACAGGTCGAGGAGAAAACGCAATCCCACGATCAACCTGCTGAAAAAGAGGTCCTAACGACAAAAGCAGAAGCTACAAAAAAAGCTGAAGCGTCCAAAAACACTGATGCTGATCATATCGCTCGCGAAAAGGAGATGAGTAAAAAACCATCTAAAGAGCAAGCAGATAAAAGAGTGGCTGAAAGCGTTGTAGAGAAAGAGAGAGCGACAGCTGATCAATCATCACCAAAAGATGAAGAAGCTCAACAGAGTGCAGTAGAAATACCATCTAAAGAGGAGCAAGCTACCCAAAAAAATGGCACTCAAGAGTCGTCTACAAGTGAAGCTGACACAATAAAAGCAGATGCTAAAGATGAAATGCACCCTCCAAAAGAGCAGCATAATCTAGCGCCGACGAAAGAAGCTGTCACTACAGAGCAAGCAAAAGAGGGAAATAGAGATATCATCGACAATCATGATACTCATGATTCGTCTCACTCCACTCCTACGACGACATCGAAAGAAGTTAAGGCTGAGGCGACTGTAACGCAAAATGATCAACAACCAGAGCAGAAAGCAATGCCACAGGTTGAAGAGTCTATTGTGACAGAGGATCAGAAAGCCGTGGAATCAAACGAAAAAATGGCAATCCCATCATCTGATTCAAGAATGGAAGATCCGGAAGAAAAAGCTGTCGAAGCAACAGCTGAAGTAGAAGAAAAAGCGATCGAAAAAATCACCGAAAACGAGGTAAATAGAGCCTCGCCACGTGATTAAGATTATCTATAAGAGCCTTTCGATAATTCAATGAGCCTTTTCATTGAATTATCGAATCAAAGCCCCTATTATAAATAGTGTAACGAGATCGAGGAGAATACTTCTCGAACACAACAAATTCCGAGTCACTTTCAATATAAAGGAGTTTTCAATGACTTTTGATACAGACTTTACTTATCGCATCCCAAAAACTGTGGGTGATACTTTAGAAGCTTTTGAAGTTGTTGCTGCAAAACCTGGTTTTAACAATCCAGAAGAGAATGGTGTTTCTGCATTTGAAACAATCACAGAAAAATCATTCCCAGGTAAATGGAAAATTATCTACTTCTATCCAAAAGACTTTACTTTTGTCTGCCCAACAGAGATTGTTGAGTTTGATAAAATTGCTAAAGAATTTGAAGACCGTGATGCTGTACTTATGGGCGGATCTACAGATAATGAATTCTGTAAATTAGCTTGGAGACGCGCACATCCAGATTTAGATAAATTAGGCCACTACTCATTTGCTGACCCAGCAGGTGATTTAGTTGATATGCTTGGCGTTCGTGATGAAGAGTCAGGTGTTTGCTTACGCGCAACATTTATCGTTGACCCACACAACGTTATCCAACACGTATCTGTAAACCCAGACAGCGTTGGTCGTAACGTTCCTGAAGTTTTACGTATCCTTGATGCGCTTCAAACTGATGAGCTTTGCCCATGTAACCGTCCAGTAGGTGGTGAAACTCTCTAATTCCTTTTAGGATTGAAGAGACAAAGCTTAAAGGTTATAGCTTCAATTAAGTGATAACCAATTGATAAGAGGGCTACTCAAATTGAGTAGCCCTCTCTTTATTCTCCCTTTATTTTCTCTTTCCATCCATCAATCTCTGATCTATGAATCTCTAATCTATCAAGCTTCTTTATCAGGCCCTTGTTTATCAAATCCTTATTTGTCTGACTCTTTTTTACGCTTCGCTCGAGGATGAGCGGCATCAAAAACCTTCGCCAAATGGTTAAAATTAAGATGGGTATAGACCTGCGTTGTTGAGATATCCGCATGCCCTAGCAACTCTTGCACCAAGCGAATATCTTGACTCGATTCTAAAACATGAGTCGCCATTGAATGTCTCAATAGATGGGGATGAAGATTAATATTAACCCCACTCTGCTCTGCATAACGCTTCACACGGCGGCTAATTTGCCGATCTGAGAGCCTCCCTCCTTTTTGAGAGATAAAGAGAGCTTCGCTATCTTTATCTAGCACTGTTGCAGCAGATAACCACTCCTGACGAATCAAAAGCCACTCCTTAATTGCACTCAGTGCGACCTGCCCTACAGGAACAAGTCGATCCTTTCCCCCTTTCCCATCGATCACGCGCACTAGCTGCTCATTAAGATCAAGATGCGATAGATTAAGGGAAGCGATCTCCGCAAGACGGAGTCCACTTGAGTAGAGCAATTCTAAAATAGCAAGATCGCGCTTCTCGAGCTCATTCTCTGGTGGTCGATCTAAAATCTGCTTTAGTAACTCTGCTTCAACAACCTTAGGTAAACGATCCCCTCTTTTAGGGGGGGAAATTAGACGTGCAGGATTATAAGAGATATCTCCCTGCTCTAATAACATCGTAAAAAAGATTCTTAAAGCGGCAAGATGCGTTTCGAGACTTGAAGCACTTAAACGTTCACGATCATGGCGACGATCCCCTTTCGCTCTAAAAATAAGATACTCACGCAAAAGACGCTCATCACACTGTTGCCAAGATGCAATATCCCGTGATTGCAGATAGAGAATTAATTGCGTTAAAGCTTGCTGCTTTACTCTAGCGCTATGGGGAGAGTAGACTTTTTGATACTCTCTTAAAAAAAGATTCGCCTCTCTCTTCAAGGGCGAATCAATTTCTCTATTTATCTCAATAATATTCGACATTACTCTTCACAATAATCTCTTTTCATGACAAAGACTTTTCATAACAATTGCTCTGCATGAATATGATGTGCGAACTAGATAAGAAGTGGATTAGTGCAATCCTAATGTTTTCCGAAGATTCTCTAATGAGAACATCTCATCAAACTCTTCAGCCCCCATTAAACCTCGCTCTAAAACAACATCGCGGACACTTTTACCTGTTTTAGCACAGATACGCCCGACAATATCCCCCTCACCATGACCAATAATTGGATTGAGATAGGTGATAATGCCGATGGAGTTCAAAATATAATTGAGGCAGTAACTCTCATTTGCAGTAATCCCCTCAATACAACGATCTTGTAAAGAACGACAAGAGTTCATCAACAACATCATCGACTCAAAAGTCGATTGTGCAATAACAGGCTCCATTGCATTAAGTTGCAATTGCCCTGCTTCAGCAGCAGTTAAAACCGTTGTATCATTTCCAAACACCTTGAAGCAGGCATTATTAACAGCTTCTGGCAATACAGGATTGATCTTTGCCGGCATAATCGAGCTTCCTGCCTGTAATTCAGGGAGATTGATCTCTTTTAATCCTGCACGAGGACCTGAAGAGAGAAGACGAAGATCATTTGCCATTTTAGACAACTTAACAGCAAAGCCTTTTAATGCTGAATGGAAATAGACAAAATCTGATAAATCTGATGTTGCGGCGATAAGATCATCCGCCGGTTTAAAGGAGAACCCTGTAATCTCCGAGAGATATTGAGCCGCAAGCTGAGCATAACCATCGGGAGTATTGATCCCTGTACCGATAGCCGTTCCCCCTAAGTTAATCGAGAGCAATGTTTGTCGAGCAAGTTTTAAATAATCGATGCCCGCCTTAATCTGATATGCAAATGCTCCAAACTCCATTCCTAAAGTCATAGGTACCGCATCTTGTAACTGTGTACGCCCCATTTTTAAGACTTCAGAAAACTCCTTCTCCTTCTCCTTCAACCCTTGGTATAGATAATCTGCCGCTTCAATTAATGCCTCAGATACTTTATAAAAAGCGACTCGCATTCCTGTTGGATACGCATCATTTGTCGACTGAGATTCATTAACATGGTCATTAGGATTGATAACATCATAACGCCCTTTCTCAAGTCCTAGCGTTTCGAGCGCAAGATTAGCAATTACTTCATTCACATTCATGTTAAGTGAAGTTCCTGCACCACCTTGGAATGCATCAATAGGGAAATGTTGGTAGTAAGTATCATCCTTTAGAAGCAGATCACATGCCGCAACAATGGCATTCCCCACTTCAGGTTTGATAGCTCCTAGATCCATATTCGCCTTTGCTGCTGCTTTTTTTACTGCTGCTAAGCCATAAATAAATTGTGGATTATCTCGGTTCTTCTGGGTTGAAATGGTGAAGTTATTGATTGCTCGCTGGGTGTGAATGCCGTAGTAAGCATCACTTGGTACTAATAATTCCCCTAACAAATCAACTTCTGACCGATAACCCATTTTCTTTCTCTCCACTTGATATACGTCACTCGACGTATTGATATTACGATTTAAAATATTTTCCTTGTTTCACGTCTCTTAAACGTTTTTTATCTCGACTGCTCCTCGTTTCAGAGTGAGGCTGCGGAGATAACTTGCGAAGCTCACGCTCGTGCTCTCGTCGAGCAATACTCGCCTCTGTCTCTTGGTACATTGTCGTTGCTACAGATGCTGGACCGCGTTGCTCGATAAGCAAGCACACTTTGACTTCGTAGATCATTTGTAACTTCCTTATCGTTACTAAATCACCTACGATGATAGTTCTGGAAGGCTTGGCCTCAATGCCGTTGACTTTTACGCGCCCCTTATTAATCTCCTCCGTAGCCAGACGGCGAGTCTTATAAAATCGGGCAGCCCATAACCATTTATCTAGACGCATAAGTTTTCTTCACACTATTTTGTTATATTAGATCAAAAAAAAAATTGCAAGCTTTAACGAAAAAATAGCCGCATTTTGCAATACGGCTACTTTATTATCAATGAGTTATCGTTCTTTTGCTTAGATAATGATCTACCACAGTAGGACAAAATATCACCTATTTTTCATCATCCGACAAAACGATATTTAACTCTAAAACGTCACAGTCTCCGTCACGCTCCATCGCTATATTGATCTGCTCAGATTCTACCGGCAAATAACGACGGACGACCTCCAAAATATCTCGTTGAAGATCTTGCATAAAATCTGGATTTCCATCCATATTCTTTACACGCTCATGCGCAACAATAATTTGTAAGCGCTCTTTTGCAATCGATGCCGTATTTGATTTACGACGCTTGCCGAATAACAGCTGAAACATCTCTAACCTCCAAAAATACGTCCAAAGAAGCCTCTCTTAGGCGCTTCAATAAAACGATGAGGGAGATCTTTTCCAAGAAAACGCTCAACAATGTCATTAAAGGCTTGTCCTGCATCTGACTCCTCGTTCATAATCACAGGCTCCCCTGAGTTAGAACATTGCAATACGGCCTGAGACTCTGGAACCACTCCTAAAAGGGGAATACCAAGAATGTCTAAAATATCATTCACAGAGAGCATATCACCATTTGCGGCACGGGTTGGATTATAGCGGTTAATAACAAGATGCTGATTAACCTCTTTTCCCTCTTCTGCTCTCTTTGTCTTACTAGCAAGAATCCCTAAGATACGATCGGAATCTCGAACAGATGAGACTTCTGGATTGGTCGTTACAATAGCATCATCTGCAAAGTACATCGCAAGCTGTGCACCTTTCTCAATCCCCGCGGGCGAATCACAGATAATAAACTCAAAACCCATCCCATCGAGTTCTTTCATCACCTTTTCAACACCCTCTTTCGTTAGAGCATCTTTATCACGTGTTTGGGAAGCGGGAAGAATGTAGAGATTCTCAAGACGACGATCCTTAATCAAGGTCTGTGCCAATGATGCTTCATCATTCACAACATTAACAAAATCGTACACAACACGACGCTCACATCCCATGATAAGGTCTAAATTACGTAAACCCACATCGAAGTCGATCACAGCGGTCTTATGTCCATTTTTTGCAAGCCCTGCTGCAATGCTCGCACTCGTCGTCGTTTTACCTACACCACCCTTTCCGGATGTTACAACTATGATTCTAGCCACTCGTGCCCCCACATACTAATTCTATCTAATTTAGACTATCTAACTTAAACTCTTTACCAATTTTGTTGATCCTTTCAGAGATCAAGTACTAAAGTGCTTTTAAAACATTGTCTTTTAAAACATCGTTTTTAAAACTGTTTTTAAAACATCTGAAAAGCATAAATTCTAAAATTCACACATCTCATCACACTACACTATCTTTATCTAATTCCATACGGAATAGATTTAAAGATGGTATTTCAACAATCGACTTTAATCGATCGCTCTATTAATAAGCCTTCATATTGCATCATCCTGCTATTAACCACAATATAAATTGCATTTTAAATTACATTTAACTTATATCCTGATTTTATATTCAGATAATACAAGCTATATAGCTCTCTGTAATCTCTACAATTCCTATCATCTCTATAACATACCGTCTCTTATTCTCATCCTATCAAGAGGTGCATATCAACAGATAAGGGTCTGCACAGGCTTATTAAAAAACTCTTAACATCTATTCTTAACATCTAATTTTAGCCTCTTATTGACACCATCTACTCTATAGTGAACTACTTCTACAACTATTCTAATATAGAGCTTACATAGCATGTTGCAACTGATTCCTTAATGCATCTGATTAATATCACAATTAATCCGCTAAAATTAATCTGCTATTTAATAATATAATGGGTTATGCCATCATTGATTGCGCTTAATGCGTTACGCTAAATCTAAAAGAGAGGAAATAACAGCTCCTACCTCTTTATGCCATCGCTCAGAACTACTTTACTAACTGCTCAATCTTAAGCTCATCTTGATCAAGATAGATCTGAACCGTTTTCCCTCTAAGCTCAGCAGGAATATCCTCTTGCATCCGATAGAAACCAGCTATTGCAACTAACTCCGCTTCTAATGATTGGCAGAAGATTCTTGCAGATCGATTGCCATGAATACCAGCTAGAGCACGACCTCTTAAAGCACCATAGACATGAATATTACCATCGACTAGTAACTCAGCCCCTTCATTAACAGAATTGATCACCACCAGATCCCCTTGAGGAACAGATAGTTGCTGTCCTGAACGAACTTGTTGGACATGCATCATTGTCTCGATGGGTTCAGCAGGTTCTACAACCTCTTGAGGTGTCACCTCTTCTGCGACCTCTTCATGCGATATTTCACGCTGCTCTTTCGCAACAATTTCAGCGCTATTGAGCTCAATTTCACGCGAACGACCACCGTTACCGGCTAAAAGAGCCCATCCAGCATTGCCCGCCTTAACAGCTAAATCTTCATTAGCATTTCTTAAGCCTACCGGAATAAGATCTCTATTGAGTAGCAGATTCTTTAACCACTTCAAGTCTAAGCTGTTACCCACTTTAATCGCAGATAGATCAACAATTATTGGAATACCTCTAAATAATTGAGGAGAGCTATCAATTTGTCTTGATAGCTCTTCCTCTAATAATTTTAGATCTATTCCTCTCAAATAGAGAACCATCATCGTTGATAGTTCTCCCTTCAATTGATAAATTTTACTTTGAGACATAGATTCTTTTATAAATCAAAAATTTAAAAATTAATGATCATGACCATCGGCATGAACGTGACCATGTGCAAGCTCTTGCTCAGTTGCATCACGCAAGCCTACTACCTCAACTTCAAAGTTAAGATTTTTACCTGCTAATGGGTGATTTGCATCCAATTTGATTGTTTCATCAGATACAGCAAGAACTCTAAATGCTTGCATTTGACCATCGGGTGTTGTACCCGTTACTTGCCAGCCCACTTGAACTTCTTCATCTTCAGGGAATGCTGTACGGGGAACTTCAATGATAAAATCATCGTTTGACTCGCCATAGCCTTCAGCTGGAGAAACAGTAAATGAGAGGGTTTGCCCTTCAGTTGCACCTTCTAATGCTTTTTCAAATCCAGGGATCATCATTCCATGCCCTTGAATAAAATCCAAAGCCTCTTGACCTTTATTTGTATCAAGGAGCGCGCCTTGATCATCGGTGAGGGTGTAAATTACGCTAACTACTTTATCTTTTGCTACTGTCATTGAATGTTCCCTTTATCGATTTTACGGGTATAATTAGTCCGTACACTATACAGCAAAGCACGTAGTATATAAACGATTAAATCCTTATAATTTGAGCGTCTAGACTACTTTCCACTTTTATTTCAATTATTGTGACACTTTATTATGAACGCACAACAACAAAAAGAAGCAGTCGCAAAAGCGGCGCTACAATATATCCCTGAAGATCAGATTTTAGGTCTAGGAACAGGCTCTACCGTCGATTGCTTAATTGCTCTTCTCCCAACGCTTCCTTTCAAAATCAAAGGGGTCGCATCGAGTTCAGAGAGAACATCTAAACAGGTAGAAGCGCTAGGTATCCCTATCGTTGATCTTATGAAGATCACAACAATCGATACCTATATCGATGGCGCTGATGAGATTAATCATCATCTAGCGATGATCAAAGGAGGGGGCGGCGCTTTAACACGCGAAAAGATCGTCGCAGCTCATGCTAATCGCTTTGTCTGTATTGCCGACCAATCAAAACTGGTGAAGACTTTGGGTCAATTCCCACTACCGATTGAAGTGATCCCTATGGCGGCTCATTATGTGATACGCAAAATGGAGCAGATGGGGGGAAAAGCAAAGGTTAGAGAAGGTTTTATCACTGACAACCATAATCTTATTGTCGATGTTTCCGGCCTTAAAATCACAAGCCCCATTCAATTAGAAGCATCCATTAATCAAATTACCGGGGTTGTCACAAATGGTCTATTTGCAGCACGCGGTGCGGATATTCTTTTAATGGCAGATGAGGCGCTTAATATTCAGACCATTACTAAAAAATAGTAAGAAGTAGTGGCAAAAAGTAGCAGCAATAAGTAGTAATAAGCAGTAAAAAGACCATTACAGAGAATGACTCACGGTAGAGCAATAGAGTAAAATGGTGAGATAAAATAGTGAGATCATTAAGATGTCCATGAGAAGCCCCATACAAAGGGGCTCTCGATCTCATCTGATCTAACCCCTGATACCAATAATTGATAGATCACATACCCCTTCCCCATAACCTTCCATTCCACCGACCTTTTTAAGGAGCCATTATGACAACTGCAGAGATCTTTAAACGTCTCCTCCAGCTCTTTATATTAGGCATCCTGCTCTATTTTGCTTGGGTCATCTATCAAGATAGTCGTAGCCAAGAGAAAGTGGAGTCAACAGATCCACAACTTTCACTCAATGACTTTGAAGTCTTTCGTTATAACAGAGAAGGGGTTCTTGAGTACCGCCTTATTGGAGAGACACTTGTACATTATGATAATGAGGAGGGAGGGTATTTAACAGATCCTTTCCTAAAGCATTATGACTTAAGCCATGATCAACATGAGACGCAAGAACTTAGCAATCTTGTTGAATGGACCGCCAAAAGTGATTTTGCCCGCTATACACAGGATAAGTCTCTTTTAACATTGATCAAAAATGTCAATCTCCATAAGCCGAACCGAGAAAAACCTCAAGATGATATGGTTATTACAACCGATCTTCTCTATATCCATGATGAGGGGGAGAAAGTAACGACCGATCTCTTTGTGGAACTTGAGATGCCAACGCGACAACTTTCTGGATACGGCTTGATCGGCTATCCTCATAAAGAACTGTTTACACTCCATAGAGATGTAAAATCGACCTATATAACTGAATCTGATACAGGGCAACACGATGAAAAATAATCTCTTACCCTCCCTCTCTCCTCTTTTTAAACAGGGTATCTCTCTTCTTCTCCTCTCTCTCTGCTTCAGCGGTATCGGTAATATTGCATTAGCACTGCCCGAGGATCGTAAATTACCCCTCCATATCGATGCTGATTGGTCTGAATTTCAGAGTAATTCGCCAACCGAACCTACCGGCATCTATCGTGGAAATGTTGTTATGGTCCAGGGTAACCTCACGATCTATGCCGATGAAGCCCACTTCCTTCTCGAAGATGGTGAGTTGGAGTATATTATTGCTACTGGCAATCCTGTAAAGATTAAAGATCTTCCAAAGCCTGATGAACCCTGGGTTTTTGGCGAGGGAAAAACGCTTCGCTACTATCCTAAGCGCGCTATTTTAGAGCTAGAAACCAATGCACAGGTAGAACAGAGCAATGATATCGCAACGGCCAATAAGATTATCTATGATCTCGATACGCGTACAATCAACGCTGAGCGAAGCCCTAAAGAGCGAGTCCACTTTACAATTCAGATGGATAATCGCGATAAATAGTGGCCACATCGCTCTTCTCCCTATCACACTTAGAGAGAGTAAGAGTGATAGAATCAAAATGACTTCTCAAGAATCTCATACCAGTAAAAGGTAAAGCAAACGATGCTACTAACTGCACAAAATCTTATTAAGCGTTTTAAGAATCGTACTGTTGTTAATGGTGCCTCATTCCATATCGAACAGGGCGAAGTTGTAGGACTGTTAGGACCCAATGGTGCCGGAAAAACAACGAGCTTCTATATGACGGTTGGTCTAATCACTCCCGATGAAGGCGAGGTCTTTATCGATGATAATGAGATCACCCAAAGCCCAATGCATATCCGTGCCCAACTCGGCATCGGCTATCTTCCCCAAGAGGCATCGATTTTTAGAAAAATGAGTAGCCGCGATAATATTCTTGCGATCTGTCAAACCCGAAAAGATCTCTCCCCACAAGAGCAACAGACCCTCACAGATGAGCTATTAGAAGATTTCAAGATTACGCATATCGCCAACTCCTTGGGAATCTCGCTCTCAGGAGGAGAACGTCGCCGTGTTGAGATTGCCCGGAGTCTTGCTCTTAATCCTAAATTCCTACTACTCGATGAACCTTTTGCCGGTGTTGATCCCCTTTCAGTATCAGATATTCAATCGATTATCTTACAGCTCTCTAAGCGCAATATTGGTATCTTAATTACCGATCACAATATTCGTGAAACACTCTCGATCTGTGAACGCTCCTATATCTTAAGTGCCGGCACAGTCATTGCAGAAGGTGATACCGAATATCTCCTCAACCATGAGGATGTCCGCCGTGTCTATTTGGGAGAAAACTTCTCTTTATAAACAATTCTCTCAATCTCTCAACTCTCCCAGAATCCTAATATTCTCTCTAGATATGTTCTCTCTAAAGATCTGTTAAAGAGTACATATCAAAAATGTATTTCAAAGAATGAGTTTCAAAGAATGGGTTTCAAAGAAGAGACTTCAAAGAGTGGGAGGCAAAAGAGAGATTAAAACATGAAGAGAGTAAGGGATTCAGCGCTGGCGATCACATTTTGTTATCATGCTCTCTAACCGCCGTGAGGCATAATTTAAATAGCTATTTTAAATAGTAGTGGATAGAGGAGACATCATGAAACCGAGCTTCTTTTTTTATGATCTTGAGACCTTTGGCATTAGCCCTAAAGAGGATCGAATTGCCCAATTTGCCGGCATTAGGACAGATGAAGAGTTCAATATCATTGAGGAGCCGATCAATATCTACTGCCAACCACCGAAGGATTATATTCCTGATCCTAATGCGATTCTTATTACCGGCATCACGCTCGAGGAAGCGCAAGAGAAAGGGATGCCTGAAGCGCAATTTGCAGCTCAAATTGAAGAGGCCTTCTCTAGACCTAATAGCTGTATTTTAGGATATAACAATATCCGCTTTGATGATGAGATGATCCGATATCTCTTCTATCGTAACTTTATCGATCCCTATGCCTATAGCTGGCAAAATGGGAACTCTCGCTGGGATCTACTCGATGTTGTCCGTGCAACTTATACTTTTCGCCCTGAAGGAATAGCGTGGCCACAAGATGAGATGGGAAATATTAGCTTCAAACTAGAAAATCTCTCTAAAGCCAACGATCTACTTCATGAGAAAGCACATGATGCGTTAAGTGATGTCTACGCCACAATCGGTATGGCGAAGCTGATCAAAGAGAAGCAGCCTCGGCTCTTCTCCTACTACTTTAACCATCGACGCGCACGAGATCTGCAACAATTGATCGATCTTCGCTCGCTCAAACCATTACTACACATCTCCGGCATGTTTGGCTTAGAGCGCAATAATATCTCTATGATGGCGCCGATCCTCTTCAGCCCACAAAATCGTAATGAGCTTATCTCTATCGATCTTATGGGAGATGTTGAACCACTTCTTCATCTCTCGGCAGAAGAGGTTCGAGAAAAGCTCTATACTCCTAGTGCGGAACTTCCTGAAGGCGAAGCACGGATACCTCTAAAGGGGATTCATCTTAATCGCTGCCCCATTTTAGCGCCCACTTCTCTACTCTCAACGCTTCCTAAAGAGATCCTCGATCAACAACGATGCCAGAAAAATCATCAACTTATTCTCAACAATCGAGAGCTGATCGAAACAAAATTGATGGAGATCTATCAAACACCCCGTATCTTTGATAATGACCCACATAGTGAGCCGGTCGAAACACTTCTATATCAAGGATTTTTTGAGCGAAAAGATCGGCACCAGATGGATCTTATTCCTAAGATGAGTGGTGAAGAGCTGAAATATCATGAGTTCTATTTTGATGATCCACGTCTCGAGCCTCTACTCTTTATCTACCGTGCTCGCAACTATTTTGAGACACTCTTTGAGGATGAACAAGATGAGTGGCAACGCTATATTCTTCTCAAAAAAGAGTATTACCGCAGTCGCTATCAACCGATCTATAAAGCATTATTGGAAGAAGCGGAAACAGATGAAGATCAAAATAAGATTGCTTTACTTCAATCGATTCAACACTACTACCAATAAGTTACTCTATCGACCCACCTCTCTTAAACCTGATCATAAGCGATAAAATTGATGTCCCCTCTTCTCGATCTCTCTATTGCCTCCTGCAATGTTCAAAATCTCTATGAACACTCCTCTCTGCAGAAGCTCTTCAATTTTATTATTGCACTCGATGATCCTCTCAATCTTCCTGACATCATCGCCCTGCAGGAGATAGGTGCAGAGACAGACGAGCAGAAGGATTACGCTCAAGCTATTGTTGGCGGGCGAATTTGTACAACCGTTAAAAATATGACTGGAGTGAACTACCGCTATTACGATCTTCCCCCTACCAATGAGAGTTCAGGCGGTGCACTTAATTTAAATATTCGCCCTGCATTTCTGATTAAAGATTCAATCACAGTCACAGAACTACAAACATTACCGCCGATGACCTGCTTTTCCGGCGATGAGAGCCGCTTCTTTTCGGCGTCACGCTATCCGCTTGTTCTCACTATCGATTATCAAAAACAGCCTATTACCCTCATTAACTGCCACTTAAAATCACAAAATGCAAAGACCAATCAGGATAAAAAGCGAGCACGAAAGCAGAGAAATGAACAAGCTCGCGCAATTTATAACTTCTATAATAAATTGTTGCCTACCCACTATATTATTCTCTTAGGGGACTTTAACGATACACCCAATAGCCAAACGCTAGAGATTTTACAAGGAGGAGAGCTAATCTCAATCTGGAAAGATTATCCTGGTCGACTCTACACAACAAAGCATCGAAATCGACCTGTTGTACTCGACTATATTTTAGTAGACAAACGCCTTTCATTTCACACACCACAAGCACACCATATCAACACCCCGCTAGAATATACCTTTCGTTATTCCGATCACGACCCTATTAGCGTCAAAATCCCCCTCTCTCAGAGGATCTGATAGTCAGATAGCCCCACCAATTAGTGCTCGAAATGGCGTGTTGAGTTGAGACAAGCAACAATACTCTTTCAACAAACACCATCTTTAATACATCTTTTATATACTTTTATATACTTTCATATACGTCCATATATGTCCATATACGTTCATATAAGCTCATGTAAAAGCTCATATGAACTCAATACAGGTTCAATATGAGCTCATTCAGGATCAGTTCATTCAAGATAAATTCATGCTATATGAGTGCAATATGAGTGCAATATGAGTGCATTGTGAGATATAGAGATTAAAAGAGCGATTAAAAGAGAGTTTAAAAGATCTAGCTCAAAGGAGATAGATAAGGAGAGTGTTACGATGAAAAGAAGATGGGTAATCGATCATACTAAAAATCTTCTTAAGAGTCTTTTTCCCCCTTTCTGTACCCTCTGCCAACAAAAAATTGTGATCGAGGAGTATGAAAATCTCTGCCAGAAGTGTTGCCTCGATATTATTTTAGCGGATCGAAAGTGTATCTTTTGTGATACACCCGGTGCGTTTTTGTGTCATTTATGCAAAAAAGAATCGCCAAATTTACAAAATATCTTTGTCTGTTTCAATTATGAGAGCACTATCCGCAAAATTATTCAGCAATTTAAATACTCCCTACGCCCCTATTTAGCACGAACACTCAACCAACTTATCTGGCAACGATCCCTCAATTTCTTTGCCCAATTACCCATCGATACAACAATTATTCCAATGCCGAGCGGCCGCTTACGTGTCGCTAAAAGAGGGTATAACCCCGTTAGTGAAGTTGCTCGCCATCTCTCACAACGTAGTGAGCTCCCCTACTGTGATAACTACTTAAAAAAACGAGCTTTTTCAATTCCCCAGACAGATCTAAAAAGAGCCGACCGCCTTACCAATCTTCAGAATCACTTTCTTAAAAACCATCAAGTACTCCCACCCTCACAACAGAGATCTCTTCTCATTATTGATGATGTTGTTACAACGGGGCGCTCTTTTAAACAACTCCTTGAAAGTGTGGATAATCCTCATACAGAGGAGCTTTACGGCCTCTTTATTGCCCAATCTTAGGTTGATAATTAATGGTGATTATGTCAAACTGTCGTTGATGCGTTTCTGTTATGTACGAGCGTTTTTATCACCATACACCTCTTGATCCTAATTTTAATACTTTGGATCGCCGATATTAGGGCTCGGTGTGCAAGCTGATTTAGTTCAGAAGCCTAAAGAACCCTGTTAGGTATCCACTTGAACGTACGCGTTCAAGAGTCTTGGTGATTTGCAACCGACTACTACGGAAGCGCATCCTTTTTTTGCCTTAAAAAAGTATCTCTCTAGCGAAGGTTATATAGCATCAATGCTTAAAGTCAGAGCGTATCTATACCTTCCTCTATTAATACCTTATAAATAGAGCTATTGTAGCCGATAGATCGTCAATAATGGCGCTCAGTAAACACATTAGGGATGCTGCTTATAGAACTTCTCAATAACTACTTAACGTAGCGGTTAATAGGACTATTTTGCCTCTCCACTCTTTTATCATTCATCCATATCATCATCTTTCTAGCATGAAGCAGCTGAAAGCTCAATGAGATACCTTTGGATCTGATACCTCTGGATCTACTCAATTCCCTAAACAATAAAAAAGCACCCTATAAAATAGAGTGCTCTGAACATAAGCCTTTACAACCTAATAGATACTAATATTTCTAATAGTTAATACTACTCAAGGTAAAAGAGACTTAGTTACTCAACAATAGAGAAACGTTCAATTAGTTAACGCTTACTTCTCTTACTGCTTCAATTTTAACATCTACACGACGGTTTTTCGCACGGCCTTCAGCTGTTGCGTTATCAAATGTGTAGCTGATACCTTCACCCTTAGCAGTGATGATTGCTGGGTTAACACCTTTCTCAACTAAGTAGTTGCGTACTGCATCTGCACGACGTTGTGAAAGACCAAGGTTGTATTGCTCGCTACCGATTGCGTCAGTGTGGCCTGTAAGAACGATTGATTTTACATCGTTTGCATTCTTAACAAGCTCTGCTGCTACTTTATCAAGTAACTCACGGCCTTGTGGACGAAGTTCTGCTTTATCAAAAGCAAAGAATGTATCTGCTGAGAAAGTTAAATCTTGCACAACAACACCACATCCAGGAACGCCATCTTTAACTAAGACACACTCGCCTTGACGATCTTTTACAAACTCACCTTGTCTATCGATTAACGAATCTGTCGCTGCTACAGCTGTAGAAGTCGCGAATAGACCTGCTAATGCAGCAATAGTTAATTGCTTTTTCATATAAGTCTCCACTTAATTACTAATTATAAAATAAATGTATTACAGACAGTTGTAACAAGTTACCTTCAGATAATACAAACTAACGGTTCAATCATATCTCATTTTTATTAGAATTGATACATATTTGCATCAAAAATCCAAATTTGTGGGATTTTTAATACAAATATCTTTTTTGATACAACCCACAATATCGTTAGAGCGATCGCGAAAGAGATAAATTTTATTTATAAACTTGATAAATTTATAAAATAACAATTACTTTGTAGGTTATTTCTTATCAACTCGATACAATTTTGCGTAGTACCCATCTCTCTCGAGGAGGCTCTGATGCGTTCCTACTTCAACAATTCTGCCTTGATCAAAGACAACAATTTTATCAGCATGCTCAATGGTAGAGAGGCGATGCGCAATAATAATAGTCGTCTTCTCTCGACTAAGCTCTTTCAATGCTTGTTGAATAGCATACTCACTCTCATTATCTAAACTACTAGTTGCTTCATCAAAAATAAGAATAGGAGCATCTTTTAAGATTGCGCGGGCAATTGCAATCCTCTGACGCTGCCCACCTGATAATTTTGCGCCATTTTCACCAATAACAGTCTCATATTTTTCTGGCAACTTTTCAATAAACCCACTCGCATTTGCAAATTGCGCCGCCTTTTCAATCGCGTCTTCTGAAGAGGTCTCATTACCAAAACTGATGTTTTTAGCAATTGTATCGGCAAAAAGGATAACGTGTTGCCCCACATAACCGATCGCTGAACGATAAGCTTCTAGCTCAATCTGATCAATACTTTTTCCATCTAGCGAGATAGAGCCTGATGTGGGGTTATAAAAACGGGAAAGGAGGTTTGCAAAGGTGCTCTTACCACTTCCTGAGGCACCTACAAGCGCGACTGTTTCATAAGGTTGAATCTCTAAGGAGATCTCATTGAGTGCCGCTACATCACTCCCTTCATATTGGAAAGTCACCTCTTTAAATTCGATATGCCCTTTCACTTGGGGAAGCTGAGCACTGCCCTGATCCTTCTCTCCTTCTGCATCTAAAATACTAAAGACCCCTTCTGCACCCGCAGCACCACGTTGTAATGCTTCATTCATGCTCACTAGTCGTTTAATAGGCGTTAACATGCCGACCATTGCCGCTAAAAGAGAGATAAAGCTACCAATGGTTACCTGATCTGCAGATGCTTGATTTGAGGCATACCAAATCACAAATGCGATAAAGATCACCAAAAAGACTTGGGAAACAGGGCTCGCTAGCTGACTTGCAACCAAGCTCTTCATACTCAAATGACGAAGATGCTTATTCACTTGAGAGAAGCGGCCATTCATCTGATCATAAGCGGCAAAAAGCTTGATCTCTTTTTGACCTCGAATCCCCTCTTCCAAAATATGGTTAAACTCCCCCATCTGCCCCTGCATTCTACGAGAGATGCCTCGCAGACGCTTAGAGACATAACGTAATACAAGATAGAGAAATGGTGCCATAAAAAAGACTAATAGCGTAATTTGCCAATTATTGATAAACATTACGGTAATTAAACCGATAATCATTGCACTATCTTTAATGATTGAAACCAGCGTTAAAGAGCTCACTGCCATCAACTGGGCAACATCAAAAGTCAGCTTTGACATAAAATAACCGGTCGAGTGCTTATCATAAGCTGTTTGCGGAAGATGGAGTAATTTATCAAACATCTGTACCCGCAGAGTTGTAATTACTCGCTGAGAGATCCATTGCATACCGAAACTGCCGGCAAAGTTGAGAGCACTCGTTAAGATAAAGGCACCTACAACGAGCCACGGCATCAGCTCAATAAAGAGCCTATTCTTATCCACAAACCCCTCATCTAAAATCGGCTTCAACAACCAAAATAGCCCCGCCTCTGCAAAGCCACCCAATACAACACAGGCCAGTGAAGTGATTAAGATCAGTGGATATTTGAAAGAGTAAGATAAGATCCGTTTATATAAGCCCAAACTCTCTTTTTTAATCACAAAATTTCCTTCTTAAAAGTAGAAAAGCACCTATGCTATTTTTCGCACAGGCGCTCTCTTTATATCGATCCTAATTCGTGATACCGAACCTTGATTAATAGACGATCTCTACACGGCGGTTTTGTGCCCATGCACGCTCATCATATCCTGAGACTGCTGGCATCTCCTTACCGTAACTACGTACTTTAATCTGATTAGGATTTGCTCCCGATTGAAGTAGAAGATCTCTTACGCTCAATGCGCGACGCTCACCTAACCCCATATTATACTCATGAGATCCTCGGTCATCAGTATGCCCTTCCAACCAAACACCACGATTAGGATTTGCTTTTAACTCTTGTCCATGCGCTCGAACAACATCATAAGATTCACGACGTAGACGATCTGAATCGAAATCAAAATAGATAATTCGATCCGCCGTTCCACGCTTACCATAGTCGGCATCATAATAGGTACTTGCAGGCCCTTCACCATAACCATAGCCATAACCTACGCCTCCAGGGCCACCTGTCCCCCCGACACCGCCAGCACCACCGGTAGAGCTACAAGCTGCAACCACAACCCCCAATAGCGCTATGGAGATACCTCTCATCATTAACTTACGCATTTTAAACCCTCTTGAAATCTATGTAGTAGTAAATCTTTTATTGTTATCTATCGAACATTAGGCGACCAGCTTGGCTTGCGAACATCGGTTCCAATTCCATAGAATCGCTGCTCAACATTACCATCTGTCGAGATAATTTTGAGTCCGCCACGGCCATCTGAATAGAGAATCATATGACTATTACCAGAAAAGCTAGGCGCCTCATCCTTACCACCATTTGTTAATCGTTTAACATTACCCGTCGTTAAATCCATCACCGCAATCCCAAAGCCTTGTCCCGGATTACGTTGCATCATCGCTAAATGCTTACCATCTGCTGAAATTGTCGCATTAGCATTATAGTTTCCTGTATTAGAGATGCGTACGGGTGTACCACCATTTTCAGGTATCCTATAAATTTGGGGAGAGCCCCCACGATCAGAGGTAAAGTAGATCATTCTATCTGGACCCCATGCCGGCTCTGTATCGATACTTGGACTATTTGTTAAACGAGTCAAATTACTACCATCAATATTAGCCGTATAGATCTCTGGATTACCATCTCGCGAAAGTGTAAATGCTAGACGTGTACCATCCGGTGACCAAGTCGGAGCTGAGTTAATTCCCGGCTCACTAATCACCACATGACGCTTCCCACTATAGAGGTCTTGCACCATAATCTGGTTACGCTTCTTCTCAAAAGAAGCATAAGCAATCTTACGTCCATCGGGAGACCATGTTGGTGATAAAATCGGCTCATTCGACTCTAAAATCACCTGTGGATAAGCGCCATCGGCATCAGCAACCACAAGAGAGAAGTTACGGTTATTGCGTGAAACATAAGCAACTTTTGAACTAAAGGATCCAGGAACACCCGTAATCGCTTCATAAATAAAATCAGCGACTTTATGTGCTACAGCTCGCTGCCCCTTCTCATCATTCACATATTGAAAATCACGGCTTGCACGAACACTCTTTGTAAAAGTATCGCCAACCTCAACATGCAACATATTTCCTTTCGGTGTTAAGATCGCAATAAAGTTGATGCCGGCTGCGCGCCAAATCCCGCTATCTGCCTGACCAACATTATTGAGCTGTTCCGGCACAGCAAGCCCTACTTTAGGGATAAAGCGTCCAGAACGATGAAGGTCATTGATCACCACCTCTAAAAATTTTTGATTGTTTGTCGCATGATCAACAATCGCAATAGGATAAGCCTGACTTGAGGCCTTAACAATCTCTAACTTCACTTGCGCATGAAGCGGAGCTATAGCCACTAATGAGAAAACCATCAGCAGTAGTAACTGTCGCGCTCTTATAATTAAGTTTTTACTCATCTCACACCTCTGTTATCTCTCTGTTAGCTCTACTCTTTCAGCGCCCAAATACCTGGGAGATTACGCCAATATTCATGATAATCCATACCGCAACCAAAAATATAACGATCGGGGACATCAACACCGATATAATTAACTTTAAAATCTTTCGGTTTACGCTCGTGAACCTTATTCACCAGTGCCGCCGTATAAACTACTTGCGCACCCATATTTTCAATCACAGAAACAATCTCTTTTAGAGTTGTCCCTTCATCAAAAATATCCTCAATTAATAACACAACACGATCTTTCACATCAACGGATGGTTTAACTTTCCACTCAAGTGTTGCGCCTTCAATATCACCGTTATATCTTGTTGCATGAAGATAACCGATTTGAAAGGGAAAATTTAAACGAGTTAAAAGTTGTCCTGCGGGAATAAGGGCCCCATTCATCACCACTAACACTAATGGATCTGAAAGTTCTAAATCATAGGTGATCGCTCGACCCATCGCATCATAAGCGTCCTGAATTTCTGAAGCTAAGATAATCTCTTCCGATTTAGCAATAATATCTTGCGCCTCTTCAAACGTAATTGACATACCAATCCTTGAGTAAATAAAAAATGAATGACGTAATTATACCAAATTACCTCTTTTTTAAATCTTAAATTGTGTTAAAAGCTCGGTAATGGTTGACTCATCCTCAGCCACCTCTAATGACTTGAGATGTTCGATCATCGGATGAAGAAGTCGGTTAGTCAGCTGAGTTGCCATCTTTTCAATTAATTCAGCATCAAATTCATTATCTAATTGATTAAAGAGTCGATGAATTGCTTCATCTCGTTCTCTATTTGCGTAAGTGACTATTGATTGTACAGAGTGACCTATTTCTGCGATTTTATACCATTCACACCAACGTACAAGCCCTTTCTCAATATATTGTTCAGCAAGTATTGCTGCCTCTTCCCTAGCTCGTTGATTACTCTCAACTATCTCGTTAAGATCATCAACTGTATAGAGATAAGTATTGGAAAGTTTATCAATTTCAGGAGAGATATCACGCGGTACTGCCAGATCAATCAACAAAATTGGGCGATTTTTACGCGCTTTCAATGCTGCTTTTGTCATCTCTTTTGTAATTAAAGCCTCTTGTGCCGCCGTTGAAGCAACAACAATATCTGCTGCCGGCAAAAGCTCCGGCAATCGATCTAAACCGTGCGCTTTCGCTTCAACACCAAGCTCGTCTATCATCAGCTCGGCTCTCTCAACACGGCGATTAGCGATCGTAATCTTGCGTACACCTGCTTCAATAAGGTGCCGCGCCACTAACTCTATCGTCTCCCCTGCCCCTACAAGAAGGACATGGTGATGCTCTAATCCATCAAAGATATTTCGCGCTAACTGTACAGCAGAGAAGGCAACAGAAACTGCAAATGCACCAATATTGGTCTCAGTTCGAATCTCTTTTGCCACATTAAAGCTCATCTGTAGAGCTCGCTGAAGATACTTTTTAGCCATCCCATATTTGCTTGCCAAGGTGAGAGCATCTTTTAACTGCCCCATAATTTGAGGCTCACCTAGAATAAGAGATTCTAAACCTGCTGCAACTCGAAAAATATAAGCAGCAGCGTCATCCCCTTCAATTTGATAGAGATGTGATTTTGCTGTTTTAGCATCTAGCTCTGAGTACTTTGCCCAGATCTCACAAAATGCCTCTACCGATATAGAGAGCTGATAAAAATAGAACTCAGTTCGATTGCACGTCGACAACACAACAACTTCACTTGCTAATCGACTACTCTTCGCCATCTCTAAAAATGCCCTAATATTTTCCGGCACTAATGTTGCGCGCTCTCGAATTTCTACCGAAGCAGTCTTATGTCCTATCCCTAATACTAATAAACTCATGAGCTATTAAAATCCAATCTGTCCTCAAATATAATAATCGCCCAAATCATACCAAAATTCAGGAGATTACGCATTGAGATCTACCCTTTATAAATAGCGTCTCTGCTCTTAATCTCTATTTTTTAAAATAATTATTCCGATGTGCAAAGACCCTTCCAAGCCATCTACTGCTCTAATTTCTGCAAGAGTAAGAAAGAACAAAACTCGACAAGTCCAACTGATGCCTTGCGAGTTTTTATAACTAACTTTCTCTTTTTCTGCTCTAGATCAACGTTATCTCATCTGATAACTCTCTAACCTATCTCAACTTACCCTAACTTATCCCAAATTATCCCAATTTATCGATTCAGATCACTCTATCGATCGATTATTTCAAACTATTTGAGATGTTCGAGTTACTAGAGTTACTCGAGTTATTGGCGTTATTGAAGTTATTCGAGTCATTTAAGATTACACCAATCTAATATCGTTCTATCTGTTTCATCTATTCTATCAATCATCCACCAATAGCTATCTCCACAACATATCCCTACAGTGGGGAAATGGGCTTTAATGGTTTGATTCAATTTTTACTGTTTATTTTTACTGTTTACTATTCTATCACTTCAATCGCCTAAATTTTATCACTTAATCAGCCTCAATAGTAATAGGGGGCATAAGGTCCAAATCCAAAACCCCAATTAGGACGATAAAAGCCGAAACCGATTGCGGGGCTATTGAAGAAGGGTTCATCGTAATAGATCTCCCTTTTAGGATCTCGCCAAAACTGATAATCGATGGCATCCATCGTAATCACGCGAACACGCTCACCCGCTAAAGAGATCTCCTCTGCCGATTTAATCACACCTACAGCAGTAAGATAATCACCAGGAGAGTAACCTCGTACAGAGATGCCACCGGGGATATCCACAATCAAACGATTATTATCCATCTCCCCATTTCGAAGAGGATAACCATCTCTATTGAGCTCATAACGGACTAACTCTATACGGGTCCCTAGTGCAGGCTGATTCATTGTAATAATCATCCCACCTAAAATGGCCTCTTTTCCAATCAGATCGCGATCACTCATCATATCCACTTGATAATCACCATAAGCATTAGGATTATTAGTAGAGATATTCCCTCCGCCTAATGAAGCACAACCTACAGCAACAAGAGCCATCACAGAGAGAATGCCCATTTTTAGTAACTTCTTCATCTTCACTCCTTCGCGCCCATGTCCATTTCAATGATCAGAAAGCGCTCCAACAACAATCTATCTCTACTTGATCTCGCCCAAATATTGATGTTCAGATCATCACTCAAAGATCTTAAGCCGATCCCACTTCGCATCAACCTTCGCTACAATTTCAGGATCTTGAACAATGGGGATTCCCCACTCCCTATCAGTCTCCCCTTCCCATTTATTAGTGGCATCGAGCCCCATTTTCGATCCCAATCCAGAAATGGGAGAGGCAAAATCGAGATAATCGATCGGCGTATTATCCACCATAACAGTGTCACGAGATGGATCCATTCGGGTCGTGATCGCCCAGATAACATCTTGCCAATTACGGCAATTGACATCCTCATCCACAATCACAATAAATTTGGTATACATAAATTGACGCAGATAAGACCAGATCCCTAGCATGATCCGTTTTGCATGCCCAGGATACTGCTTTTTAATAGAGACAACTGCCATACGGTAAGAGCAGCCCTCTGGGGGAAGATAGAAATCGACAATCTCTGGAAATTGTTTACGTAAAATAGGGACAAAGACCTCATTGAGTGCAACCCCTAAAACTGCCGGCTCATCGGGTGGTCTTCCTGTATAGGTCGAATGGTAGATCGGGTTGACTCTCGTTGTCATTCTCTCAACAGTAAAAACAGGGAAAAAATCTGTCTCATTATAGTAGCCCGTATGATCTCCATAAGGTCCCTCTTCCGCCATATCATCTGGATAGATATAACCCTCTAAGATAATCTCTGCTGATGCCGGCACAGAGAGTTCAGGGTGAAGTGTTGCACGCGCAATAGAAGTTCTTTTTCCGCGCAAAAGTCCGGCAAAAGCATATTCTGAAAGAGCGTCAGGAACCGGTGTCACCGCGCCTAAAATCGTTGCAGGATCTGCCCCTAAGGCCACGACAACAGGAAAGGGCTTCCCAGGATTTTTGAGCTGAAAATCACGATAATCGAGAGCGCCACCACGATGAGCTAGCCAGCGCATGATCAGTCGATTTTTGCCAATCACCTGTTGCCGATAGATTCCTAAATTTTGTCTTCGTTTCGAGGGACCTTTAGTGATGGTCAATCCCCAAGTGACTAAGGGCGCTGCATCCCCTGGCCAACAGTGCTGAATCGGCATTGCGGTCAGATCGATCTCCTCTTTTTCATAAATGACCTCCTGACAGAGTGGTTTTTTCACCCGCTTAGGACGCATCGACAAGATCTGTTTAAATTGTGGTAGTTTCTGCCAAACATCTTTGAGATTTTCCGGCGCTTCTGGCTCTTTAAGAAAAGCCAAAAACTCTCCAACCTCCCGCAACTTCTCTACCGATTCTTGCCCCATACCAAAAGCAACACGCTCCGGCGTTCCAAAAAGGTTGGTTAAGACAGGCATATCAAAACCCTTAGGATTTTCAAACAGAAGCGCCGGCCCCTCTCTTCTTAAGGTCCGATCACTGATTTCGGTCATCTCTAAGTAGGGATCGATCTCTTCTGTAATTCGCTTAAGCTCACCACGCGCTTCTAAAAAAGCAATAAATTCCCGCAGATCCTGAAATTGCATGCACTATTCCTATTCTTAAGTTATCGATAGAGGTTTCATTTTAACATAGAAGGCGATTATCTCTCGCCACAATCCTCTTAATGCATCTCTAATAAGGGGGTCTCTACTGCAACGCCCTTACTCTATACCTATCTTTGCATTATATCCCTATTTCAAATGATCTTTGTGATCTTTCAATGGATCTTTATAGGGCTCTTTATAAAGATCCACAAAAAACCGTTAAAATCGATCTTCTCATTATTCATCTTGGAAAATGATCGGTATAATGCAAACTTTCCATCCATCCCTGAAACAGGAGCAAGAGCCTCTATGCGCCTTCTGAGTAAAATTATCTTAATTGCCCTCGGCTTTATTTTGATTAACTACCCTTTTATCGAAGGAAAAGCCTACTACTATATCTCAATTGAACGCCCCGATCGGCTCATTCGCCATCTCTTAACGGCCCTCTTTGCGCTGACAATCATTGAGCTCTTTGCTTTTACGAAAATGCGCTATCGCATCCCGCTCTATCTCCTCTTTCTCTTTGGCTCTATGACCTATCTGATCTACTATTTTTCAGCAGGAAGTGAACCAGATTATGAAGATTTTCGTACTTTGATGGATGCTCGCGTCATGATTAAAGATGCTGCTTTAGGCTATCAAGATGCCATATTTATGGCGATTCTCTACCATCTCCCTATCACGATCGGCATCTTTCTCTTTCCGAAGCTCTATATGGGTTGGAAGGGAACAACAACCGCCATCGCACTCTATCTTATCGCGCTTGCCGGCATGTTAATGATCATCTACAACAAAAGTGGGAAAGGAACCAATGGACGCGCTTCCTATATTACACCTGTAGCCCAAGTAGTAACTTTCACCTACCTTAACTATCTGCGTGCAGATGGTGCCAGTTTCGATTTCTATCCCCGAGAAGCACCTACAACAGCTGATCTTACACACCCTAAAGCACGCAACATTATTGTCGTGATGGATGAGTCGATCCGTGGTGATATGGTCTCTCTTGAGAATCACTCCGGCACAACACCCGCGCTGACCACATTTGCGCCAGACACTGTTTATGACTTTGGTCTAATCGCTTCCTTTTCAAACTGTAGCGATACCTCCAATCTTGCCGCCCGAAAACTTCCCCGTCTCAATAAAGAGCCGAGTGATCTCTTTTTAGATAATACGACCATTTGGGATCTTGCTGAAATTGCCGGCTTTAAGCCTTATGTTATCGATGCACAACATAATGCCTCTGGACATAACTTTTATACCGATAAAGAGCTAGAGAATGTCGTTAATATTCCTGCATCTCAATTGAAAAACGATGGGGAAGTGATCGATATCATTGCTGATATCTTTGCAGAGAGCGAAACACCGACCTTTATTTATGCCGGACTTAAAGGCTCACACTTTCCTTTTCAAAACACTGGTTTTCCAACACCCTTTGAGCCGGCAATGAAGAATACTGTGCTTGCCGATGCTACCTCCGAGGAAGCTCTCAACTCTTACAAAAATCTTATTTTGGCAAATACAAATCAGTTTTTTGTAAAGCTAAAAGCACTGCTCGAAACATACCCCGATACCATTGTGATCTACACTTCTGATCATGGACAAGATCTCTCCGACCCTAAAAATAAGAAGACCCATTGCGATGCAAAAACAACCTCAATGGAGGAAGGAATCGTTCCACTACTCCTCTTTGCTGATCAATCTGTCATAGAGAGCCCTTTTATTGAGCAATTTAAGGAGAACCCCGGTATTACCAATCAGATGATTATTGCACCGATGGTGATGGATTTTATGGGATATCAGCCTGCCTTTATCGAACAATTTACAGAGTATCCAACACTACTCAACCGCAAAGGAAAAGAGATCGGCTTTATCTATAAACGGCCGATCCCCCACTTTAGAAGTGAGATTGAACGCTTCGATATTACGCCGGAAGATCTCCAATATTTCCGAGAGCATGGGCGATCTGATAAGCAGCTAGAATATAACTTCTTTGCAGATTAAAAATAGGGAGCTATAAAACGATCTATCAAAGAAATCAGTCAAAATGAAGCCAATGTAATTCATCATACAACTCATCATACAATTCATAATAGAATTAGAATTTGTAAGATATGATGCGTTACATTGGCTTTTTGGTAGCTATCAATAGCTATTGATCGCTAAATTCAACAATAAAACTTCCTACAGAGAATAGCTCTCTTTCGCTACCCTCCTAGCTCATCTTCAAACTCTTCATCCGTTATTCGTTGATAGCGACGATAAAACATAATACTGACAGGAATTGCCAAAATGACTGTAGCGATAGGCATCGTTAACCAGACGCCATCTAATCCCCAATATTTTGGAAGAATATAAAGAAATGGAACTTGGAGTAGCAAGTTCCCAATGGAGATAACTAGCGCCTTCTGCCCTTCACCAATTGCTTGGAAAAACATTGTTGCTGTCACAAAAAGCCCATCTAAAAAGAGGACGGCAAGATGCAATCTTAAAGCATAAGCTGTCACCTCTGTCAATTGTGGGTCATCGGTAAACCAGCTTGTAAAAAAGTGGGGAAAAATAAGCAAAAATGCGGTGATAATAATCCCAATACCTAAACCCACATAGATCATTAATCTTGTAACATAGCGGGTCGACATTACCCGCTCTTCTCCATAAAATCGACTAATTAAGGGTTGGGCTCCATTGGCAACTCCCTCAACAGCAAAATAGTAGATTGTCAAAAGATAGCCAGCAATCGTATAGGCAGAAACAGCCACAGTGCCACCATAAAGAACTAAGGCTTTATGGTGCAACGTCATAATAAAGCCGATATAGATAAAGGTGAAAAAGGCGGAGCTACCTGTTAAAAGGATGCGCCCTAATAATTTAAAATCGGGCTTAAAATCAGAAAGGCATAATCTCTCTTCACTCTGCTTTAAAATATAGTAGCCCCCTAAAGTCATCGCCACTAATTCCCCACCAATACTCGCTAAAGCAGCACCTACAATGCCGATTTTAAAGTAGGAGATAAGAAGAAAAGAGAGAAGAATATTGACGGCCACCCCAGCTGCAATATAACCCGTTGCTCGTAGAGGAGTTCCCACGTTTCGAACAATAAAGGGCATCGCTAAACTACCGATAACAAAAGGCGCCGCAAAAGAGAAGGTACGAATAAAGAGGATCGACATCTCTGCCGTATCTCCAGAAACACCTAACACACTCACTAGCCAAGGAGCCAGCGTATAGAGCGTCACCCCAATTAAGATGCCGGGAACAAGTTGTAGAAAGAGAGCCTGCCCCAATATTTTCCGGGCTTTTTGATCCTCCTCTTCCCCCTTGGCAATAGAGTAGAGGCTTCCGATCCCGACCCCAACTAAAAAACCAAACCCCAAGAGGAGAGTAATATACGACCAACCAATATTGACAGCAGCTAACCCATCAACACCGATAAAATGTCCTACAAAGAAACCATCAACTATCTGATAAGTTCCACTAATAAACATCGCAAGCACAGTAGGAATCACATAACTTGCAAAAAGTTTAATTACAAGAAGATTATAACGGCGCACAAAAACCTCAAGGTAGCTGATAATAGCTCTAGTTTACTCTGCTTTTTGAAAAAAATGATAGTGAAAAATAAAATATAGATAAAATAGAGATTAATTATTATTTTAGAACTTTTTCTACCCGATATAATCCCTCATAATTCTCTACCAACAGCCTTAAGTAACATGTTAAAACATTGCCATAAAGGTATGATATGGTAGAGCTCTAATTTTTTGACAACCCGACTTCTTGCAATAAAGGTGTAAAATGCTTGATTTTGATAAAGTTTGGTCACTCTATGATACTCATTACAATCATGACCGACTCTTTCCTGAAAGTGATGCTCCCATCAAAGCAGCGGAGCAAATCGACTCCCTTCTTGCGATCAAGGAGCAGTTTGATATCTTGTTACTCGATGGCTTTGGGGTACTCAACGTGGGAGGCACTGCCGTTCCTCACATGCCCGATACTATCAAGGCCTTACAGAGTGAAGGAAAAGAGGCTTTTATCCTCACAAATGGTGCATCTTATCCCACCGACGTGCGAGCTAAAATGTATCCCCCTTTAGGATATGATATTCCGGCATCCCACATTATCTCCTCTCGAGATGCTGTAGAGCTTGAACTTCCCCACTTTGAATTAACACGTGCCGGTGGCACTTGGGGTGTGATTGTGGGCGATGGCGCTTTTATTGAGCGAATGCCGGCAAATACTGTACTTCTCTCAAAAGAGAATATCGATCGTGTGGATGGCTTTATCTTTCTTGCAACGAGCTATTGGAATCAAAAATGGCAAGATCTTCTCACGATCTCTCTCATTAAGCGTCGCCGTCCAGTGATCATTGGAAACCCTGATATTAGCGCACCGCTAGAGACCTCATTTTCAGTGGAGCCGGGTTATTATGCAATTGAACTTCTTAAGATGATCCCTGACCTTGAGATCACCTATTGTGGTAAACCGTTCCAGAATAGCTATAGAGCCGCTTTTAATAAAATTGAAGAGGTGGTTGGAGCGTTTGAGCCAAATCGCGTCTTAATGGTGGGAGATACACTCCATACCGATATCTTAGGTGGAAATGAAGCAGGCTGTAAAACCCTGCTCAAAGCAGATTGGGGCTTTCTTCGAGGGCGTGATCCAAAACCCTATATTGAAGCATCCAAAATTTATCCCGATTTCATCATCAAAAATAGATAATCGAAAGAAAAAGGCTTCTCGATTTAAATATCGGGAAGCCCTTTAAAATCTTTAAAATCTTTAAAATCTTTAAAATCTTTAAAGTCTTTGAACTTTTTAAAATTCCAACAGAACTAATATCGCTAACATCTTTAAAGTCTGCTCACTACCAAGTAAGATCAATGCCCGCTTGACGCAAGAAACGTCGCTCACTTGAGAGATCTTCTTGAAAGAGAGGATGCTCTTTTAACCAATTCTCCTCAAAATGGAGTTCAATCTCCTTATCTGACACAATAATCTCTACCGCCGGTGATTCTTGTAAATAACGACCGCGGTTAAAGAGGACCGAAACACGAAGCAGAAGTGTCACCTTCAACAGATATTCGGGAAGGCCAATAAAATCATCAAGATCTATTTTTCGTTGATGATTGCGAATAATAGTGGCTAAAATTCGCTGATCTTGCTTACTAAAACCATCTAGATCGGCATGCTCAACAAGATAGGCAGAGTGACGAAAATGACGATGATGAGAGATCGACAAACCGATCTCATGAAGATAAGAGGCCCATTTAAGGTAACGGAGCGCCTCCTCATTGAGGGTAATCTTCTCCCCTTCTCGATTCTTCAACATCTTTGCTAATTTGAGACTACTGATAGCAACCCGGCGTGCCTGCCCTTCATCAGCCCCCAGTCGAGTAATAAGACTATTGATGGTCTCATCTCGGCGATCTTTCTGTTGGACTCGCCCTAAAAGATCAAAAAGAATCCCCTCTCGCAATGCCACATTTGTCACGGACATTTGCTTAATCGAAAGAATTTTAAAAGCCGCCTGTAAAATCACTAAACCGGCACCAATTACATCTGCCCGCAATTCACTAATATCGAAAAATTTAGCAATCTTCTTAACAGATCCTAAAGCGATAAACTTACGCACAAGCCTTTTAAGTGCTTCTCTTGTAATCACCTCATCCTCAAAACCTAAATAGGTGATCAAGGTCCCAATTGTTTTAATAGTGCCAGATGTCCCAATAAAATAAGCATCTTTGTACGGTATAAGGTAACGGAGCGATTGCAATTCCGACTCAATATAGATCAGCGCCTGCTCATATCCCTGCTGAGTAAAAGCTCTGTCAGGAAAGAAACGGCGAGTCATATTGACACAGCCCACATCACGGCTATAAGCCGATTTAATACTATTCTGATGACCTAAGATAAATTCGGTACTTCCCCCACCAATATCCATCACAAAAAGATCTTGATTCTCAACATGCACATATTGAGAAACGCCCAGATAGATCAGACGCGCTTCTTCTCGACCAGAGATGATATCAATAGGTAGACCTAAAGCCGCTTCCGCCTCTTTAATAAAGTGAGGATCTTTCATCTTTCGAAGCGTTAACGTCCCCACAGCCCGGCAATTTTGAGGGGCAATATTGACTAAACGCTCTCGAAACATCCGTAGACAGTGAAGTGCCCGCTCTCTGACAACAGGATCAATCCCGCCACCATCGAGTAGACCATATCCTAACTGCACCATCTCCTTAATGCGATCGACCACCATGATTCTGCCATGATCTTCCTGCATTACTGCCATATGAAAACTATTCGAGCCTAAATCAATAACAGCATAGATATTCTCTTTCATGCCTACTCCATTAATCCATTAGCTATCTACTTTAGAGCGCTATCCTCTAACTTCGTTCAGCTAAATAGTTACTTAAACGGACAAAATCTTCGATCTCTAAATTTTCTGCCCGAATTTTAGGATCAATATCGAGTGCTTCAATCTCTGCCTCACTCATCAATCCTTTTAAGTTATTACGTAACATCTTTCTTTTCATGGCAAAAGCGGCCTTTACTACATCAAAAAAGAGCGCATCACTCTTAATGCCGTAAGGATTTCCCTGATAAGGGATCAATCGTACAAATTGACTCATCACCTTCGGTGCAGGATCAAATGCATGAGGTGGGATCTCCAAAAGTGGGACGACCTCACAATAGCGTTGTACCATAATAGAGAGCCGGCCAAATGCTGATTCTCCTGACTGCGCCGCCATGCGGTCAATCACCTCTTTTTGAAGCATAAAGTGCATATCTTCGATCAACTCAACATGGACAAGTAGATGAAAGATAATAGGTGTTGAGATGTTATAGGGAAGATTTCCAACAACACGAAGTTTCTTTCCTTCGTCACACAACTGAGCTAAATCAACTTGTAACACATCTTGGTTAATAACCGTCAAACCTCGTAATGACTCTAGATAAGCGATGAGATCACGATCTAGCTCAATCACGGTCATCTCTTTTGCGGCGGCAAGAAGTGGACGCGTCATCGCACCAAGACCAGGCCCTATCTCAACCACTCTGTCGCCTGGCTCTGGCATAATGGCATCCACAATTTGAAAGATAATGCTCTCATCTACCAAAAAGTTTTGTCCAAATCGTTTCCGGGCTTTATGTTGTGGTTTATTCATCTCTTATAACCTTTATTTTATCTCTACTATCAATCTCAATCTTGAGCATGATGCTAACTTTTATAATACTTACCAAAGCTGAGAGCGCTTACGATTCTTACAATTTAAAAAAGAAGACTTTACAAAACAGATAGCGCCCTTGCTCGCCCCTGACCTCTTCTATTGTATCCTACTCTCTCTATTTTAAAGGGTTATCCCTATTCTGACTATAAAAAAGAGCTCCGGTACCCTTCTCTGGATTATCGGAGCTCTCTCTTATGATCTTTTTTATGACCTTTCTTATGATTTTTGTCTACTGCTTTGTTGGCGTTCCCACATGCTTCTCAATATGGACATCCGACAACATTCTATTGAGCCACTCATCAAAAGTATCGCCCGCTTTCTTACGGAAATAGAATTCACGCGCAACATTACGAATGGTCTCATCATCTTGGAAACCTTTACGACGCTCTTCTACCTTAATAAGGTGGTAGCCATATGGCGTTCTTACAGGTTGACTAATTTCACCAATCGGAAGCGTCATCATTGTCTTCTCAAAAGTAGGTGCTAATTGGCCAACACCCACCCAACCTAAATCACCATCTTGCGCCGCAGAGAAGGGATCTTGTGAGTTTGCACGAGCGATATCTTCAAATGTCCCATCTCCAGAGATAATACGATCTCTAAGACGATTCGCTTCCTGTAACGCTTTTTCTTCCGACTTATCTTTATTCACAGCAACTAAAATATGACTCACTTTATGTTGAGGCACATCTGCACGCATCATCTCCTCTTTAAGACGCTTAAATTCCGCTGTCTTCATATAGAGATCGAGCTCTTTTTCTGTAATATTGACCCCTTGGATCACCTGATTTTGTAAACGTGATGCTAACATCTGCCCACGAATATTTTCACGATATTGATTAAAGTCCATTCCTTGATAAGCAATATACTCTTTTAAGGTTGCAACATCTGTACCATTTCGCGCGGCAATATCCATAATTGCGGCATCAACTTCATTATTTTGAATATAAAGTCCGAGTTGTTTTGCAAATTGATCCTGAAATTTGCTCGTAATTAAGACACGAGCAACATGATCTTCGAGCTCTGTTCCACTCATTCTTTGATTCGGTGGCAGATAGGCCATCTCTTGCTTTGCAAGATCTAATTCCCGCTGCCAATCAGATAATGTGATAATGTCATTGTTGATCACTATCGCGATACCATCAACGGTTCCAAGACGCGCCATCGCACTTGGAAGGGATATAAACAATAAAGCTATCAAAGATAAAATACGCAGTTTCATAAAGGCTCACTTCTGAAAAATTCAATGAGTTATATCGATCTATTGCCTCTCTAAAGAGTCATCTCAACACTTGTGTAAACAGAAGAATTTTACCACCTTAATGCAATTATCGCTAAGATATAATAAAATTAGCCTTAGCAAAAATTTTATAGATCTAGGTTTTGGAAATAATGTCAAACGAAAATAATACACAACTAGAAGCATCGGCTCCACAAGAAGAGGTTCACCTCTCGCCGCAAGAAGCTCGTCAAAAACGTATCGAAATCTCACAACAGCTTCTCCAGAAGTTATCAGAAGAGTTTCCGAATATCTTTCCTAAGCCCAAGGATGGTCGTCCTGTAGCATTAGCGATCGGTATTCACAAGCAACTCATTCCGATCGTCACTGAATGGGGTTTTAGTGCGGTTAACCTTCGCTCTGCTCTCTCTTGGTATACCAAGCAGCTTCGTTATCAACAAGCAGTTGTCCATGCACCTCATAGAACGAATCTTGATGGTACAGAAGCAGAAGCAATTGATGATGAACATCGTGCTCTTGCTAAAGAGAACGTTGAAAAAATTCAAGCGATTCTTGCCAAGAAAAACCCCGAAAGAGCCAAAAAACGAGCTGAAAAACAGGCGCAAAAAGCACCTAAAAACCGTAAGCCGAAAGCAGCAAAATCATCTGCATCTGCTCCTAAAAGAGCAGCTGAAAAAGCACCTCAGCAGACGCTCGACGAGAAGATGCAATCACTCCTCAATAAATTCAATCAATAACACGAAGATTGCAAGAGTAGTATTCAAGAGTAGTATTAGATTCATCACGATTCTATTGAGTACATATCCTATCAATATGATATGTGCTCAAGATCGAAGGACTAATGACTACTCTCTCTTTTTTCTCTCGTATCTATCTCCCGTGTCTATTTTAATAGAGTAAACGTAAAATAACGTATGAAACAGATTCCTATCCGTATTATTAAACAGGCCCTTCAACAGGTTGCAGAAAATGAGCAGGTCGAGATCGATCTCGCACTCGCTGATAAGAGCGTTGAGAGAACTCGCGATCTTAGCCATGGGGACTTTGCAAGTAATATTGCAATGATGTCTGCTCGCGCCTTTAAGAGCAATCCTCGTGCATTAGCTGAGAAGATTGTCGATGCAATCGGAGAGCAGCCTGAAATTGAAAAGATTGAGATCGCAGGTCCTGGCTTTCTTAACTTTACCTTCAAACCCGAGGTCTACCATCACGAGCTACAAAATGTTCTTACCAAAAGAGCACAATATGGGCATAACGAGAGTGGCGATCGGGAAAAAGTACAGATTGAATTTGTTTCTGCAAATCCCACAGGTCCCCTCCATGTCGGCCATGGTCGAGGCGCAGCAGTAGGCGACTCTATCGCCCGCTTACTTGAGGCAAATGGCTTCGATGTTACGCGTGAATTTTACTACAACGATGCCGGCGCTCAGATCGATAATCTTGCCGCTTCAGTCAAAGCGCGCATTGATGGTAAAACCCCTGAAGATAAGGGCTGGCCTGAAGATGGTTATCGCGGGGAATATATTATCGATATCGCAAAGAGCTATCTAGCAAAAGAGAGCGTTGCAGCGGATGATCGCGAAATCACCGCATCGGGTGATCCTGAAGATCTAGAGAATATCCGTAACTTTGCCGTTGCCTATCTTCGCCGGGAGCAAGATCTAGACCTTAAAGCGTTCGACATCAATTTCGATGTCTACTACCTAGAGTCCTCTCTCTATAAAGATGGCTCTGTTGATCGCGTTGTTGAACGATTAATTGAGAAAGGAGTCACCTATGAAGAGGAGGGAGCGCTCTGGTTAAAGACAACAGAATATGGCGATGATAAAGATCGTGTTATGCGCAAAAAAGAGGGTGGATATACCTATTTTGTCCCAGATGTTGCTTACCATGAGAAAAAATGGGAACGTGGCTTCCGCTTTGTCATTAATGAACAAGGTGCAGATCATCACGGCACAATCTCCCGTGTAAGAGCGGGGCTTCAAGCGCTTGATATCGGTATTCCTCAAGGATGGCCGGAATATATCCTTCATCAAATGGTGATGGTATTGAGAGATGGCAAAGAGGTAAAAATCTCCAAACGTGCTGGATCTTACGTCACATTACGTGATCTGATTGATGAGGTCGGAAAAGATGCAACACGCTACTTCTTAGCGGCACGTAATCCTGATTCTCAACTTCAATTTGATATCGATCTTGCGCTCTCTCAATCGAGCGATAATCCGGTCTACTATATTCAATATGCACATGCTCGTATCTGCTCAATCTTGGCAGAAAGAGAGAAGCGTGATCACAATTTTGATGCAGAATTTGCGGCAAAACATCTCTCTCTACTAACAGCTACCGCTGAATATCGCTTAATGCGTACCCTCTCTAGCTTTGGAGAGATGGTTGCAACTGCCGGTAGAAATCGAGCACCTCATCTGATCGCAAATTATCTCCAAGAGCTCGCAGCAGATGTTCATAGCTATTACAATGCAAAAGATGAATCTGGAAATGCCATTCGTATCTTAACTGATAATGAGTCAGAAAAAGGGCTACAAGATGCTAAGCTCTATCTCTTGATGGCTGCGAAACAAGTTCTTGCAAATGGATTAACACTATTAGGCCTCTCGGCACCAACAAAGATGTAATATAAAGATATAATACATCGTTGTAACTTCAATCCTAAGTGATGCGCAAAGTATGCCAAAAATAGATCAAGTACAGATAAAAGGACAATGGAGAAGAGTTAAATCTTTTCTCCGCTTCTTCCGTAGAACTCCCACTCGAGGGGAGTTCATTGTCTATGTGATCATTGTTGCTGCAGTGATCGCGATCTCCCTCTTTTTTGCCCATCATGCAGAAAAAAAAGCAGCAGAGAAAGAGGCGCGACGCATCGCACAAGAAGAGCGAGCATTAGCGCGGGAACTTGAGAAGCAAAAGCCCTTTTCTCCTGAAGAGATTCAGATTCCAGAATCGGAGTTCTCTTTCTATGAGCAACTCGCTAATCGCTCCTTCCATATGGCAGGAGAAGAGACTATTGGCGGGCGCAACCTTAGTGAAGTACCGATGATCCCTAAAGAAGAGAAAAAGCCTCTTAAATTTGAATTGATCAGCCAACCCTCCGGATATGAATCGGTGGATAAAGAGATCAAAAATGAGTTAGCACTTGAGTTACTCTCTGTCTCCGAATATGTTGCTCCTGAGCCAGATCGCGATCAAGGTGTTCAGAAAAAGCTACAAACCGGTAGCTTCTCCTCTACTTTTGAAGCAAATATTCATAAATCACAGTTGGAGTCGATGGGGTATACGCCAACAGTCAATAAAATCACCGTTAATGGGAAAACCGTTTACCGCGTTCAAATTGGCCCATTTAGTCCGAGAGATTTAGCACAGACAAAGCGGAACCTCGATGAACAGAGAATCCCCTTTATTGAAGTTAGACCCTAATTAATCTTCTCTCTACTACGCTTATCGCTGACAAACGATATCGATTATAAGATGGGATTTTTATCAAATATCAAGCTGTTATCAAACTGTTATCAGAATAATTACACTCTGATAATAGTTGATGATCTAATCATATTCATTGTCACCCAATAAATTTAAAATAACGCACAAATAGCGTATAGTGTGACAATACAATACTATTTATACTCATTACATGATTTAAGGTTTTTACTATGTCTCGTGGAATTAATAAAGTTATTCTTGTTGGTCGTCTCGGTAATGACCCTGATGTTCGTTACACTGCTGCAGGTAGCGCTGTTACCACCATCTCTGTTGCAACATCAGAGAGTTGGAAAGATCGTAATACTGGACAACAGCAAGAGCGCACCGAATGGCACCGCGTTGTCTTTTTCGGTCGCTTAGCAGAAATTGCTGGGCAATATCTTAAAAAAGGAAGCCAAGTCTATGTAGAGGGTTCTCTTCGGACTAATAAATATACCGATAAAAATGGTATTGAGCGCTACTCTACCGACATCAATGCAAATGAGCTACAGATGTTAGGCGGCGGTGGTGGCGGTGGCAATAACTTTGGAGGTCCTGCCGCATCTTCTGGTTACCAAGACTTTAATCAAGCACCGCAACAAGACACTTATGGTGGATCACAACAAGCACCTCGCCCACAACAAAACCAAGGCTATAACCAGAGCCAAAATCAAGGACAGAGTCAAGGATTTAATCAGCCCAAACAGCAAGAAAGTGGAATGGCTGACTTTGATGACTTCGATGACGATATCCCATTCTAGGCGAGACCTAAGAATAAGTAGTGCAATAATAAGCTTTAAACAGCCTAGCCCTTATATGCTAGGCTTTTTATTGTCCCCTCTTATCATCCCGTTTCCAGATTCTTTCTAGATTCTTCCTAAGTCTTAAAAGGAGCAACCTATCATGAAGATCGATCCTCCCCACAGTGCAGAGAAAGCAGAACTGAGAGATTATTTCAGCAATGCAAGAAGAGCCCTTTCAGATGATCAATATCGGCAATATTCACAAGAGATTTGCCGGCAACTTTTGAGCTACTTAATCGATCTAAAAAGTGAGCAACCCTCAGCAATACATCTCCATCTTTTCCTGCCGATAGAAGCTCAAAGAGAGGTCGATCTGCGTCCTCTACTCCCACACCTTTGGCAATACGATATCAGAGTTGCCGTTCCAAGAGTCAAGCAAGGGGCGCTTGAACATATCCCATTAACAGCAGAAACCAAATTAAAAACTAGTCGTTGGGGTATTCCTGAGCCGACTGAGGATTATAACCCCTTAACCGAGGAAGAGATCAACTCTATTACAACAGTTATTACCCCCCTTTTAACCTGTGATATAAAGGGACATCGCGTCGGTTATGGGGGCGGTTTTTATGATCAATTTTTTAAAACTTATCCCCATCTTATCAAGATTGGCGTCGGCTTCTTCCCACCTATTGAAAAGATATTGGATAGTTACCCAGGGGATATCCCTCTCGATTACTATCTCTACCCCAAAGAGCTGATCCGTTTCTAAGATAGAAGAGCAGGAATGAAAGGCTAAAAGAAGAGAGATGAGAGATACGACCGGACAATAGAGTGGTAAAATAGCCACTTCCCCTCGCTATGGAGATTATGAGATGAATAGAATGTTAGCCCTCACAAAAATTATGGCTCCTTTTTATAATAATTATCTTCTCTATAGTCTCAAGATATTGATCATTATGGTGGGCGTTGTACTGATCCCTATGGCACTGACCGGCGATCTTCAACTCTCCCCTATCTTAGGCGCTGTAGCGGCAGCACTCTCTGATCTAGATGACCATATTAAAGGCCGAATTAAAAATATTGGCTTAATTCTGCTCATCTTCTTTCTGGTAGCTACAACCGTCGAGCTCTTCTTTCCCTACCCACCACTCTTTCTCCTCCTCTGTACTTTAGGAACAAGCGCCTTGATTATGTTAGGTGCATTAGGAGAGCGTTATGCAACAACTGCCTTTGGAACTTTAGTCTTAATGGTCTATGCCATGCTCACTCTGGAACCAGATCGAGCTTGGTATATTCAACCATTAACACTGCTAACTGGCGCACTCTGGTATCATCTGATCTCTCTACTATTTCACCTGATCTGGCCTGCCCGTCCGATTACCGAATCATTGGGAGAAGCATATCGTGACCTGGCCCATTTTTTAGAACTTAAAGCACGTTTCTTCGACCCTGATGAGGGAGAGAGCATTCAAAAGTTGAAATTAAAACTCTCTATTGCCGGCAAAACATTAACAACGCGCCTCAATAGTATTAAGGGTGCTTTAATACGACGATTACAGAATGAGCAATCTAATCAGCCCTATTCAGAACTTCTCAATTACTACCTTGTAGCACAAGCGATCTACGAGCGCGCATCATCTATCCATGTAGAATATGAGATCCTGCATAAAGAGTTTCTCTATAGTGATCTACTCTTTCGCTATCAGCGTGTCATGATGCAGCAAGGAAATGCGGCTCAAAAGGTGGCCGAAGCTCTACTTCATAAAAAAGAGTATCTCTATCCACAATATCTCTCGCGCATCACGAGCCGTCTTGAAGAGACTACATTAAGACTCAAAAAAGATCATGCCGCATCAATCGAGATTATTATCTCGATCGAAAATATCCTTCATAACCTCAAACAGATCAATACTCTCCTTCTTAAGATGGAGAGCGGTTTAACAGATTCAGAGCTTTTTCAAAGAGAGATTAAAGCGCTACTTCCCACGAAGAAGAGCAGCAAAATAGCGTCTCTGAAAGACTCACTTCTCAATATCTATCAAACCATCAATGCCCATTTAACTAAAGAATCAGAAATTTTTCGTCATGCCGTCAGAATGGGCTTTGTCATGGGAGTAGGTTACCTCATAATCTGGGGAATTAATCTCGCTAATACCCATCTATTCGGGAATGGTCCTGTCACCAATCGCATCTACTGGATTGTCTTAACAGCCATTTTTGTCTGCCAGCCTAATGTGATTGTTACCAAAAGTCGTATCTTAAAACGGCTCTCCGGTACCTTTATTGGTGTCTTATTTACACTGCTCTTTCTTCAATTTTCACCCTCAACGTCATTGCAGGTCCTAGTGGTCATTGCAAGTAGCACCCTCTTTTTCAGCTTGAGTGCTCTAGGCTACTCTTTTACAACAGCCCTGATTACGATTATGGTCTTGATCAGTTTTAACCTCAATGATTATGCATTTATTGCTCCAGAGCGCTTAATTGATACCATTATTGGCTGTGCAATTGCTTGGTTTGCTGCACGCTTCATTCTTCCAGATTGGCGCTATCATAATATTCAACATGCTTATGAGAAAGTCGCCGAAAAAAATAGTGAATACTTAAGGGAGATTCAAGAGCAATATCATCAGGGGCGACATGATAGCTTAAGTTATCTCTCAACACGCGCCCGGGCAAATGAGGCTGATAGTGAATTAGCCGCACTCTTTGCTTCCTTATCAGAGACTAAAGGGAAAGATGAAGCTGTACTCTCAGAGCTCTTTCACAATCTCTGCCTCAACAATACCTTTTTAGGATACCTCTCCGCTCTTGGTGCCCATCGCTCCGCAATTGAGAATCAACAAGTCCTACAACTTTTAGATAAAACTGCCAACTTTATTATTCAAACATTACAACAACGACAATTTGATCAGCCAACCTATAGCCAATTAAAGAGAGAGATCGTTCAACAGCAGGATCAAAATCGAAGTGATTTAGCTTCCGCCCTACTACTCCAGCAGCTAACATTGTTACTTCGAACACTCCCCTCCTATCTTAAGGCACTCTTTAAAGCTTAAAATATTTAATCACGGTAGAAGAGATTAAGGATGCAATACTTAGTGATACAATGAACTATTAAACTAAAATAGTTAAAAGTATAAAATGAAAAGTAAAAGTGTTATTTAAAAGGTGTTATTAATTAGAAACTTTAATCAAAATTGGTATTAAAAGAATTATCAAAAGTGAGTGATAATAATTGAATGAGCATGATTTAATGAGAATAATGAAGAGTGAACTTATTAGCCTCTAGCTCAATCTCATCTAACTCAACCTTGTTCAACCTGGTTGTGATGTCATCCTTAAGTCATTACTCATTATGCGTTTGTCATTAATAGAGTTAATCACGCTGATAACATCGATAGCGTTGATAGCGAAAAAAAGTACTCACTCTTAATCTACCAATTATTAGAGTCCTATTCCTAAAGGAGTTTGTATATATGCCAAACCGTATTCGATACGATATCTATCCCCCAAAAGGATCGATGGATCTGATCTCACATACAGAGAGCGCTATCTTAAAAAAGACAGCAAAAGGGGAGCTCTACCCTCTCTTTAGAAACTGTACACTTGCTGTGCTCAATACTGGTAGCAAAACCGATAATCCTCAGCTCATTGCCAGTCAATATAAAGATTATGATATCGAATTAATTCGTACAGAGAGGGGAATTAAGCTACGCCTCTTCAATCCTCCACAAGAGGTCTTTGTAGATGGTAAATTAACCAATGTGATTCGACGCAATCTCTTTTCTGTCTTAAGAGATACCCTCTTTATCGATTCTGTCTCATCGCTCTATCATGAATATAAAAATGGAAATGATACCGGTTCACTCATTAAAGTTTCAGAGAATCAACGTAACTCTTTAACGACCGATTTTGTCTTTGCGATTTTACGAAATGCCAATGCTTTACTCACAGATCAAGATCCTAATATTATCGTCTGTTGGGGTGGGCACTCAATTAATGAGACTGAGTATGAATATGGATATGCGGTAGGCCAAGAATTGGGAGTTCGCCATCTTAATATCTGTACAGGATGTGGCCCGGGCGCCATGGAAGCACCTATGCGTGGTGCAGCAGTGGGTCATGCTCGCCAATCGAATAAAGAGAGTCGTTTTATCGGTATTACTGAAACCTCTATCATTGCAGCGGAACCTCCCAATCCTCTCGTCAATGAATTGATTGTTATGTCCGATATTGAGAAGCGCCTTGAAGCCTTTGTCCGCCTTGGGCATGGCATTATTATCTCCCCTGGTGGTGTCGGAACTGCGGAAGAGTTCTTCTATATCTTAGGTTTACTACTTCATCCTAAAAATAGAGATATCTGCCTCCCCCTCGTTTTAACAGGACCTAAAGAGAGTGAAAGCTACTTTAGAACGCTAGATGCCTTCATTGGTAAAACTTTAGGAGAAGAGGCACAAAAACTATATGAAATAATTATCGATGACCCCGCTGCAGTTGCTCGCAAAATGAAGCGATCCATGCCACAGGTTAAAGAGTGCCGAGAATTACGGGGTGATGCCTACTGCTTTAATTGGTTACTCACTATTCCTAAAGATTTTCAGCAACCTTTTATCCCAACGCATGAAAATATGGCAAAGCTCGATCTTCATCTCGATCAACCTAAAGCACAATTAGCCGCTAATCTACGTAAAGCCTTCTCCGGCCTTGTTGCAGGAAATGTTAAAGAGTTTGGTATCCGAGCAATTCAGGAAAATGGCCCCTTTGAGTTATCGGGAGATCCTGAATTAATGGAGATGATCGACCAACTATTAAGAGAGTTTGTTCTGCAGCAACGAATGAAACTCCCAGGGTCGGAATATACACCTTGCTATACCATCCGAAAATAGAATTAATAATAAACATTAAAACTAAAAGCTCACTTCAATTTAAAGTGAGCTCTTTTCTATCCCTTAAATAGCCATCAGGCTACTCTACAAATTAGATGGTCTAATTACTAGATGATTGGCTATCGAATATTTGCTTTTTTGAGAGCTTCTAACAATTGACGAATATTTTTCTGTGCAGTTAAATTACGAGCATCGATCGCTCTTGCCGTTCCAAGATAGGAGACTTTTAAAGGTGCTTCCGCCTCAGTTCTAATATCTCGGTTAAATAGAACTCTTCCTGTCGTCGCATCAACGAGCTGATAATTGACTTCCATAATTGTTGGGAAATGTAATCCAATACTTAATTGGCTAAATTTTAACACCGTCGCTTTTAAGTTCGCTTCTCGCTTCGTACCATTAAAAAGCTGTGATTAATCAAGGCTCTCTTGAAGCGCTTTTGCAAACGTCGATTTAAATTCTGCCTCAAAATGATTTTTATTCTCTAAATTAAAGAAGAAGTCATCACTCGGTGCATTTGATGCAATATTGACAGAGACATCTCCTAAGTGCATTAGGATTCTCTCCGCTTCTGTAACAGCGATCGACTCACCCTCTGATGTATATTGAAAATTGACGACTGTACAGCCCGTCATCAACAGTGCGAGAGATAATAGGGCGAGTTTCTTCATTACCGATTTTCCTAATGTTAAGAAAATGATGTCGTAGTAAAAAAGGGCCACACATCGTGTGACCCTTCTTCTTAAGCTACTTTTATTTTTTAATCTATCCCGAATAAGAAAGGGATTAGAGTGATATTACATCATGCCAGGCATTCCACCCATGCCGCCCATACCACCCATATCAGGCATACCGCCATCTTTCTTTGGTAGGTCTGCAATCATACACTCTGTTGTGATGATTAAAGAGGCAACGGAAGCTGCATTTTGGATTGCTGAACGAGTAACTTTAGTTGGATCTAAAATACCCATCTCAACCATGTCGCCATATTCACCTGTTGCTGCGTTATAACCGAAGGAATCAGTCTTACCTTCTTTAACCGCATTAAGAACAACATCCGCCGGCTCACCTGCATTCGTAACGATTTGACGAAGTGGTTCTTCCATCGCTCTAAGTGCTACACGAATACCTGCATCCTGCTCATCATTATCACCTTTAAGATCAGCAATACGCGTTAATGCACGAACAAGAGCAACACCACCACCTGGGACAATACCCTCTTCAACAGCGGCGCGAGTTGCATGAAGCGCATCTTCTACACGCACTTTCTTCTCTTTCATCTCAACTTCTGTTGCGGCACCTACCTGAATAACGGCAACACCGCCTGCAAGTTTAGCAACGCGCTCTTGAAGTTTCTCTTTATCATAATCAGATGTCGCTTCAACAATTTGTTGCTGAATTTGAGCAACGCGCGCATCGATCGCAGCCTTATCTCCATTACCATCAACAATTGTTGTCGTATCTTTATCAACTACAACACGTTTTGCGATACCAAGATCAGCTACTGTTGCTTTTTCTAAGCTCATACCGATCTCTTCAGAGATTACAGTACCACCTGTTAATACAGCGATATCTTCAAGCATCGCTTTACGACGATCACCAAATCCTGGAGCTTTAACAGCGGCAACCTTCACAATACCGCGCATGTTGTTGATTACGAGTGTTGCTAAAGCTTCACCTTCAACATCTTCTGCGATAATTAAGAGTGGGCGCCCCGCTTTTGCAACTTCTTCTAAGATAGTGATCATCTCACGGATGTTACCAATCTTCTTATCGCAGAGAAGAACAAATGGGTCTTCTAATTCAGCAGCCATCGATTCTTGATTATTGATGAAGTAAGGAGAGAGATAACCACGATCAAACTGCATACCTTCTACAGTCTCAAGCGAGTTTTCTAAACCTGAACCCTCTTCAACAGTAATGACGCCCTCTTTACCTACTTTCTGCATTGCTTTTGCGATAATTTCACCAATTTCCGCATCTGAGTTTGCAGAAATCGTACCGACTTGAGCAATTGACGTATCATCTTCACATGGTTTAGAGATATTACGAAGCTCTTCAACTGCCGCTGCTACCGCTTTATCGATACCACGTTTGATATCCATCGGATTCATCCCCGCAGCCACTGCTTTCATACCTTCACGAACAATCGCTTGTGCTAAGACAGTTGCTGTAGTTGTACCATCTCCAGCTGTATCTGCAGTTCTTGAAGAGACTTCACGAACCATCTGTGCGCCCATATTTTCAAACTTATCTTCAAGTTCAATTTCACGCGCAACAGAAACACCATCTTTTGTTACAACAGGTGCACCAAAGCTTTTATCTAAAACAACGTTACGACCTTTAGGGCCAAGCGTTACTTTTACTGCGTTTGCTAAGGTATTAATACCTGCAACCATCTTTTTACGAGCGTCTTCACCAAAACGTACTTCTTTAGCCATATCTATTAATTCCTTCTATGTTTAAATTCTTCTATAACTTTGATCTGTTAGTTTGATCTGTTAACTATGATCAGTTAGAGGTTGAATTAATCTAATAAGTGATAAGAACATCATCTCTATATCTATGTAAATAGAGTCTCATCTACGTTATAAGCTATTAACCCTCGATAACCGCCATGATCTCATCTTCACGCATAACGAGTAGCTCTTCGCCTGCTACCTCTACTTCAGAACCTGAGAATTTACCAAAAAGAACTTTATCCCCAACTTTGACATCTAAAGTCTTTACTTCACCACTTGCCAATACCTTACCGTTACCTACAGCAAGAACGACACCGCGTGAAGGCTTCTCTGTAGCAGTTCCTGGAAGAACGATACCACCTGCAGTTTTAAGCTCTTCTTCTTCACGTTTGATGATTACTCTGTCATGTAAAGGACGTAATTTCATAGTCTATTCCTCATTAAAAGATTCATTAAATGATTGTTAATTGCTACCTTAAAAGTGAGTCAATTAACGCTCCATATGATGTTTTATCAATTGTTATTATCAGAAACCTTATCTAACTTGCCCTAGCAGAGGCTTATTTATAAGGTCCAGCCTGAGTTACGTCTTAATTGATGGGGTCGATAAAAAGAGTTTCAAGTCTTTTCCCCCTCTTTTTTTTCATTTTGAATAATAAATAGTCAACAATTAAGCGATTTTAGAACACCCGCTTCAGCGTCCTAATAGATTCTCTGATAAGATTCCTTTTTCAATCCAGCGCACCACATCTTGGAAAAATTTTAATCTCTTTTTCAAATTTTTTTCAAAAATAAATTTCAATAAATATCGCAATAGTAAATGAAATCGATTATAAGAGCCGATAAAATATGGGAAAAAACCTCTTCTTAGCTTGGAATAACCTTACCATTCATCGCCGAGTCTGGGCTTTAACGCTCCCGATGATCCTTTCAAACATCTCTGTCCCACTGGTAGGGACAGTTGATACCATGATTGTAGGTCATCTGAATGATGCAAATCAGATGGCAAGTGTCGGTATTGGCAGCAGTATCTATCTCTTTCTAATCGCTATCTTAAACTTTCTACGCATGGGAACAACGGGCTTTACCGCACAGGCTTATGGCCATAAAAATGGAGGAATGATTCGCCTAATCCTCATTCAAGGTATTCTCTTAGCGCTTCTCTTAGCACTGATCCTACTACTTCTAGCCTTCCCGATTACAACACTCGCTTTTTCAATTATCGATCTCGAACCTGCTCTTTATGACGGCGCCTCCCAGTTTTTTTCTTGGCGATTAATGGGAGCTCCCGCAGCTTTAATCAACTTTGCACTCATTGGTTGGTTTTTAGGTATGCAAAATGCACGCATTCCCTTCTATATGCTATTAGCCACTAATATCCTCAATATTCTTTTGACATTGCTCTTTATCTTAAAACTGAATCTCGGTATTACAGGCGTTGCAAAAGCAGCGGTTATCTCTGAATATTTTGGCCTTTTTGTCGGCTTAGCAATCCTTCCTAAAATATTACTAAAAAACCGTGGTAGTTGGAGATTTTCGCCACTAAAAAAATGGCAAAATTGGCAACCTCTAATCTTTGTTAATCGGGATATCTTTATTCGTAGCTTAACACTACAACTTGCCTTCTTTTTAGTAACGCTACAAGGCTCCCGGCTTGGCGGTGATATTGTTGCCGCAAATATGATTATTCTCAATGGTCTCTTTATTCTCTCCTATCTCTTAGATGGATTTGCTCATGCTATCGAAGCATTAACAGGCCGAGCAATTGGTGAAAAGAGCCGAGACCAATTACGATCTGTCATGGTCGTCGCCGGTGGCTGGGCATTAATAATCACACTACTCTTCTTCTTTCTCTTTCTATTATGGGGAGATCAATTTATCAATCTGATATCCAATATCGATGCTGTCCGAGAGAGCGCTTACCCGCTAATTCCTTATCTAACACTCCTCCCCTTAATTAGTGTTTGGAGTTATCTTCTAGATGGTCTCTTTATCGGCGCAACGCGTGCAAAAGAGATGCGCAATGCAATGATAGGCGCTTTTATAATCGCTTTACCGATCGGTATTCTGCTAACCCCTTTTGGTAATGATGGATTATGGCTCTCATTCCTCCTCTTTATGCTGTTACGAGGTATTATTATGATCTATTTCACCTACCGAATTGAACAAAAGGAAGGCTGGATTGAGCATTAAAAAGAGCATAGGGCTCCACTGCCATAAAATATTGTGGATAGATGATTATTAATTTGATTAATAATTGCCGAAGCTTGAGTCAACAATCAGCATGCAAAGATCAATCATAAGATCGATAAATGCGCTTCGATTCATTCCAAATAAAAGAGCTCTAGAAGCCCCGAAAAATGACCATTATAAATAGTGGAAATAGTGATATAAAAAAAGCACGTTTAATACGTGCTTTTCTCAATAATAATATGTTGCTCTATATGTCGCTCTTCAAAAGAGATTCTCTTCTCTCCATTTCGCTCTTTGAAAGTCTGCTTGCGAGAGTGCATTCTAAAGAGGGAATGACGTCTTCGTGAGCGTAAATCTTTAGGTTTTTTAGGAACCGTTCTTTCAAAAATCAAAGGGGCAAGCTCTGTTAGCGCTTTATCATAAACTTTACGTTTAAAATGAATCACATCGCGCAATGGTAACCAATAATCAACCCACTTATAGTGATCAAACTCGGGATGGTCCGCCGCATTCAGATTAAAATCCGCTTCCTCACCGATAAATTCGAGCATAAACCAGACCTGCTTTTGGCCGATACATGTTCTCTCATTCATATGATTTCGGCGAATCAAATTGTGGGGTAAACGATAACGTAACCACCGATCTGTTCTACCTAAAATTTTAATATGTTCAGGGCGTAATCCAACTTCCTCATAAAGCTCTCTATACATGGCTTCTTCCGGCGTCTCATTTGGATCAATTCCCCCTTGTGGAAATTGCCAAGCATCTAATTGACCGATGCGATGACCCCAGAACAACTGCTGATTTTGATTACACAATATGATTCCAACGTTTGCCCGAAAGCCATCATTGTCTATCATTTTGTGCCTTTATCTAAAAATTAAAATATCAACTCTATTGTTCCACAAGGCGCCTTTAAAGCCAAATCTTATTTAAAATAGAAGTAGGAAGCCTCGCTAAAATGGGCTGTTAGATGTGATAGTCATCTCTTATCTAAAAGATAGAGAGTATCAAAGATAATAAGAACTTATAAGCAGATCAGTCAATTTATACAAAACTGATTAAAAGATTACGGGGATCTTGTGGAGGTCTTTTAAAAAGATATAGATGAACACATCACTATTTTATAAATAGCGTAGATAAATAGGCGCACAATAGACTTTTAATAAAATGACTAAAATAATAATTTGAATGACGATTGGAATAATTATTTTAATAACCCCCAACCCACCCTATTTCTTGTATGATAATTTTATATATGAGTTTATATATGAGGTTATGTGATGAAAAGAGTGTTGAGAGATGAAATATTGAGATCCATCTTTCTAACTGGGAATCCATCATCAAAGTAAATTGTAGATAGTAAAGATTATCTACCAAGATTCCCACTCTTATCTTTCTACTTAAGATCTCTGCTTAAGCAAAGGAGTTACGATGTTTTCATTAGATAAACAGATCGCAATGGTGACAGGTGGCGCAAAAGGTATCGGGCGCGGCATTGTTGAGGCACTTATTGAAGCTGGAGCAACCGTTATTATTGCGGATATCGATACCACTGCCGGCAATAATACAGCAAAAGAGTTAGGTTGCGATTTTGTCGCATTAGATGTTACGAATCAAGCCCTCTGCCAAACGCGTATCGAAGAGGTGATCGAAAAGTATGGTAGGCTCGATATTCTCTGCTCCAATACCGGCATCTTTCCACAGGCAACCATAGAGGAGATGACGGAGAAAGATTGGGATTTTATGCAAGAGGTCAATGTCAAAGGAACTTTCTTTATTGTCCAAGCAGCCCTTAAAGTGATGAAAAAACAAGGTTATGGACGCGTGATTATTACATCATCTATTACAGGAAATATTACGGGATTCCCCGGATGGAGCCATTATGGGGCATCTAAGGCAGCTCAATTAGGATTTATGCGTAGCGCTGCTCTCGAATATGCTCGCTTTGGCATTACCGTGAATGCAGTTCTACCCGGCAATATCTTAACAGAGGGACTCGAAGCACAAGGGGAGACTTATCTCAATCAGATGCGTGCGACAATCCCAACTCATACATTAGGCGAACCTAAAGATATCGGCTATGCTGCCGCTTTTCTAGCATCGAAAGAAGCTAAATATATCACAGGACAAACGATCATTATCGACGGCGGTCAGATTCTACCAGAATCGCCAGAAGCACTACTCTAATCGCTAATCAAGCAAATAGCCATCCAAAATATCGAGACAGCTATCTATAACTATATATCGTTAATATAGAAAGAAGAAAGGGAGCCTATTTTTCAATAGGCTCCCTTTTCGTTTTTTATCCCTCGCATCATTAACTATTAACTATTAAAGATAACTCTTGAATCTCTCTCGACCTAAATAGAGGCTTAAAAAGATTCCTAATGCACATAAGAAGAGAATGTAATAGGCAATAAACATTGGATGGAAATGCTCTGCAATCACCGGTACTAAGAAGGTTGTTAGCCCTGCAAATACGGCATTACCGATATTATATGAGAACCCCATGCCAGTTAAACGCACATCTGCCGGAAAGAGACGAATAATAATCATCGGCACACAAGCAACGATCCCTAAGAAGAAAGAGGCGATGGCATAGAGGATTCCTACCTGCGTCAAATCACTACTGCCTAATGCGGTAAAGAAGATATAGCTTGTGATCGCAAGAAGTAGCGCAAACCCGAAAAGGGTTCTTCTCAAACCGATTCGATCAACCAAGAATCCCGCCGCTAAACTCCCCACAATATTCATAAAAGTGGCGACTAATGCTGCTTTATTAACGAATCCGGCCTCAATATTAAAGACTTCTGACTTCATTAAATTAGGTGCTAACAGGACTAAAACAACTCCGGCAATTAATAACCAAGTACTCAATGTCGCAATAAAGAGTTGCGGGCGAAAATCTTTTAAAAGCGTCTTCATTGGCGTTCCGGCATGCAGTGCTTTCTTCTTCTGCATCTCTAAGAAAACCGGTGTCTCTTTGAGATATCGACGAAGATAGACTGCTAACAACCCTAAAACACCCCCTAAAATAAAGGGAATTCGCCAGGCATATGCTAAAGTCTCCGAGGCAGTAAAGGAGATATTCATCATCGTTGAGACAAAATGACCGATCAATACGCCAAAAGTAAGACCTGCGGCAATAGCGCTATTAGCGATACCAAAACGCCCACGGGAGACATGCTCTGTGACAAAAACATGAGCACTAGGAACCTCTCCCCCTAATGCGACACCTTGTAAGATTCGCATCAAAAGAAGAAGTGCCGGTGCAAAATAACCGATCGATTCATAAGTCGGTAATAATCCGATTGCCAAGGTCGGTAGTGCCATCATAAAGAGCGAGAACATAAAGACCTTTTTCCGGCCAATCAGATCTCCAAAATGGGCAAGTACAACGCCACTTAATGGACGAACAAAGTAGGCAATTGCATAAGTGAGATAGGTCATTACCGTAGCGACTAACTCTGACTCTGCCGGGAAAAAGAGCACTCTTAAGGTTGAGGCAAATGTTAAAAAAACTATAAAATCATAAAACTCCAACGCCCCACCTAAAGAGGAGAGCGAGAGAGTCTTTACTTCATCGCGTGTTAAACCTTGCGCCATAACTTACTCCTTTGCTCGATCTAATTCCGGCACCAACAACATACTATCCCCATAACTAAAGAAACGATAATGCTCTTTAACGGCATGCTGATAGATCTCTTCAATACGCTTCTTCCCCATCAATGTTGAAACTAACACCAAGAGTGTCGATTTAGGAAGATGGAAATTGGTTAAGAGCCCATCAATCACTCTAAATTTAAAGCCCGGCTTGATAAAAATATTGGTATCCCCAACAAATGGTTGCAACTCCCCTGAAAGAGCAGCGCTCTCTAATGCTCGCACGGCTGTCGTGCCAATCGCAATCACTCTTTTCCCCGCCGCTTTTGTTGCTTTAATCTCTGCTACTGCCGATTCCGGTACAGAGATCCACTCTTTATGCATCTGATGCTCATCTAAATTTTCACTTCGAATCGGTTGAAACGTCCCGGCACCGACATGCAGCGTAATCTCTGTAATATCGACCCCTTTTTGACGCAGTTGATCAAGCAACTCTTCTGTAAAGTGAAGTCCGGCAGTCGGTGCTGCAACCGCTCCCTCCTCTTTATTAAAGACGGTCTGATAGCGGGACTGATCAAGTTCTTCATCACTACGTGTAATATAGGGCGGCAATGGAAGATGCCCATAAGTTTCTAGCAGTTGTGCAATCGCGCTTCCATCGATCGTTCGTAGTTGAAAGAAATGATCATCCCTGGCCACCATTTCTAGACGGGGCTCCCCCTCAATCAAAACTTTTTGCCCCACTTTTAACGCCTTGCTCGCTTTAATTTGCGCTAAGACATCTGTCTCTGTCAAAAGGCGTTCAACCATAATTTCAACCTTACCGCCGGTCTCTTTTTGCCCAAAGAGTCGAGCTGGCAAAACACGGGTATTATTGATAACAATACGATCCCCGGGGCGTAAATATTCAACCAAAGCATCAAAGCTATGGTCTCGAATCTCCCCTTGATAAGGGACTAATAGCCGAGAAGTCCCCCTCACTTTCGGTGGAAATTGGGCAATCAATTCCTCGGGCAGATGATAATCGTAATCTGATAATTTCAACATGAACTCTTATTCCTACTTATATTTTCACTGATATTTTTCACTGATGTTTTTTACTAATATTTCTACAGCCAATTCCAATTGTGCTAAAGATAAAATCCCAAAGTCCACCGAGGACATTGGGATTTTTATCATCACACGACTCTTTTTAATTAACCACTCTCAATCAATAGCTCTTGTTAACAATAATTAATTAACGATCTTAACGATCATTACTAACATTAGAGATATTGCAACTCATCTGCATAAAGTGACTCTTCGCTCTCTCTTTTACGAATCAGCTTTGCTTCATCCCCCATCAATAATACCTCTGCGGCTCGACCACGAGAATTATAGTTAGAGGCCATGGTAAAACCATAAGCGCCAGCATGAGTAATGGCCAAATAATCACCCGAAGTTAATGCAAGCTGACGATCCTTTCCTAAAAAATCACCTGTTTCACAAATAGGGCCGACAATATCATAATTTTTAACCTCACCTTCATCACGCTCATCGAGGTTAATAATATTCATCCATGAGCTATAGAGCGCCGGACGAATCAGATCATTCATTGCGGCATCAACCACGGCAAAGTTTTTCCCCTCATTCTCTTTAGTAAGAATTACCTGCGTCACTAAAATGCCGGCATCCCCTACTATAGAGCGACCCGGTTCAATCAATATTTTAAGGTCGCGATCACCAATCTTTTCGATCGCTTGATCGATCCACTCTGCAGGATCGATTAAAGTCTCATCTTCATAACGAATCCCTAATCCGCCCCCCATATCGAGATGCTTTAGATGAATTCCTAATGCAGAGAGTTCATCAATCAAGGCAAGCGTAATATCGAGCGCTTCAGCATAAGGTTCAATCTCTGTCAGTTGCGAGCCGATATGAAAATCGATTCCCTGAATATCGATATGGGGCATACGCGCCATCTCACGATACATCGGTAATGCATCTGTCATGCTGATCCCAAACTTATTCTCTTTAAGGCCTGTTGAGATATAAGGATGTGTCTTAGCATCCACATTGGGATTAATCCTTAATGAGACGGGGGCTTTAACTCCCAATTTGCCGGCAATTGTATTGAGCATATAGACCTCTGCAACCGACTCTACATTAAAGCAGCCAATACCGGCATTAAGAGCAAACTCTAAATCACAATTTCGTTTACCGACCCCTGAATAGACCACTTTTTTGGGATCGCCTCCAGCAGCTAAAACGCGTTTTAACTCACCACGAGAGACGATATCGAAACCCGATCCCGCTTCCGCTAACAACTTCAAAATCGATAAGTTACTATTCGCTTTTACGGCGTAGCAGATAAGATGGGGATAATCACCAAATCCACGGCGATAAGCATCATAGTTTGCTAAAATTTTCTCTGCTGAATAGATATAAACCGGCGTCTGAAACTCCTCCGCCACCTCTGTTAAACGCACCTGATCAATTTTCATCTTTCTCTTTTTTATAATCTTTTTTATAACTTGTCATAAAGTGTCCATCATTATGCTCTGCCTCGCTTTTTGCGATATAGAGCGCACCTGTTTGCCCGCAACCGGCTAAAAGCCCCATCACAAACAGGAGAACTATTCCCTTTTTATAAACCTTTAACACTCAACTATCCTTCTGAAGTAAAGCGATCTAGAGATTATTCTCCATTATTCATCGGTCATTCATCTGTTATCCACCTGCTATTTACCTGCTATATATCCGCTATTCTCTACTGAGAGCCGATAGATTAGATACACTATTAACAGGGTCAATCATTCTATTACAATTAACACAGCTTAGCACTTTGGAGCTACTGCTTTTCATCTTTCCTTAACAAAAAATATTTGATTGAAAAGATAAAGTGGAATCAACTTTCCTAAAGATAGCGCATTATTCGCTAAATATTCCCATTTTTAAATATTATTTTTCTACTGTAGGGGGATAGCAGGAATTATTCTTTCTCGCTCAATCCGCTAATTTCTATCTGAAACAGGCGAATTAATCAACAAAATGTGTTACAATTACATGCTGTTTTTAAGTTAACTATCGTTTTTCAGTAAAGGTTGGTTCAATGAGTGATTTTGCCAAAGAGATTGTCCCGATTAGCCTAGAAGAGGAGATGAAAAGCTCCTATCTTGATTATGCCATGAGTGTTATCGTCGGCCGTGCTCTTCCCGATGTTCGCGATGGATTGAAGCCGGTGCATCGACGCATACTTCATTCAATGAATCAGACGAATAATCACTGGAATAAAGCCTACAAAAAATCTGCCCGTATTGTGGGGGATGTGATGGGTAAATATCACCCTCATGGTGACTTTGCTATCTATGATTCCGTCGTCCGTATGGCGCAAGATTTCTCTCTCCGCTATATGTTGATTGATGGACAAGGAAACTTCGGTTCAATCGATGGCGACTCAGCAGCGGCAATGCGTTATACCGAAATTCGGATGAGCAAAATTGCCGAGACACTCCTTCAAGATATTGAGAAAGAGACTGTTGACTTTATTCCAAACTACGATGAATCAGAAATTGAGCCATCGGTACTCCCTACACGTATTCCTAACCTGCTTGTTAATGGTTCTGCCGGAATTGCCGTAGGGATGGCAACAAATATCCCCCCCCATAACCTTACCGAAACCATTAATGCCTCTTTAGCGCTCTTACATGACCCTGACCTGACCATTGATCAGCTGATGGAATATATTCCGGCACCTGACTTCCCAACGGCAGGGATTATTAATGGAACACGTGGAATTCGTGAGGCATATCATACAGGCCGAGGCCGTGTTGTTATTCGCGCACGAGCAGAGATTGAACATGATGAGAAGCGTGATCGTGATGTCATTATCATCACTGAGATCCCTTACCAAGTGAATAAAGCGCGCCTCATCGAACGTATTGTTGAACTCTACCGTGAAAAAGTGATCGAAGGGATCGCCCCTGATGGATTGCGAGATGAATCGGATAAAGATGGGATGCGCATCGTGATCGAACTTCGTCGTGGCGAGATGGGGGAGGTTGTTCTCAATCAGCTCTATAAACATACCGCGCTACAATCGAGCTTTGGTATCAATATGGTAGCAATCGATCGTGGACAACCTAAATTACTCAACCTAAAGCAGGTGTTAGAAGCATTCCTGCTCCATCGTCGTGAAGTGATCACCCGTCGAACCATCTTTGAATTAAGACGCGCACGTAGCAGAGCGCATCTTTTAGAGGGCTTAACAGTAGCGCTTGCCAATATTGATGAGATGATTCAACTGATCAGAACATCGGCGACAGGGGCTGAAGCAAAAGAGCGAATGTTAGCGCGTCAATGGGCGCCGGGTGAAGTCTCTGCCATGTTAGAGCGCGCAGCGGAATTGAAGACAACCCCAGATGGTTTAGAAGGTGTCGGCCTTATTGGCACCACCTATCAGCTCTCTGAAGAGCAAGCGCAAGCGATCTTAGATATGCGTCTTCAGCGCTTAACAGGTTTAGAGCAAGATAAAATATTAGAAGAGTATCAAACGCTCTTAGATACTATTCGTGAATTGATCGAAATTTTAGTCAATCCTGATCGTCTTCGTGATGTTATTGAAGAGGAATTTATTGCGATTAGAGATGAATTTGGTGATGAGCGTCGCACGGAGATTAGAGAAGCCGCTGAAGATATCAGCTTAGAGGATCTCATTGCCGAAGAGGATGTTGTAGTAACTCTCTCGCGTCGTGGCTATATCAAATATCAAAAACTGGATGAGTATCGTGCCCAGCGCCGTGGTGGTCGTGGTAAGTCCGCCGCTCGAGTGGTCGATGAGGATGATGTAGAGCATCTGATGGTTGTCAGCACTCATGCACAATTGATGTGCTTCTCCTCTTATGGCCGTGTCTACTGGTTACGCGTCTTTGAGCTTCCTGAAGCGGGCCGTGGTGCAAGTGGTCGACCTATTATCAATCTGCTCCCATTAGAAGCAGATGAGCGAATTACATCGATGCTTCCTGTCGATAGTTATGACGATGATCGCTACATCTTTATGGCAACTAAATATGGTGTTGTGAAGAAGACCGTCCTCTCTAACTTCCAAAGTCAACGTTCAAGCGGTTTAATTGCCGTCAACCTTGATGAGGGGGATGAGCTCATTGGTACTGAAATCACTAATGGTGAAAATGATATTATGCTCTTCACCAATACAGGTTTAGTTAATCGCTTTAGTGAATCTGATGTGCGCCCAACCGGACGTGGATCACGCGGTGTTAAAGGTATCACGCTTGTAGAAGGACAACATGTCATCTCAATGATGCTTGCTGTGGAAGAGGGTGTGGTCCTCATCGCTACAGAGAATGGTTATGGTAAACGAACCTTAATTGAGGAATTTGCGCGTCGTAATCGTGGTGGTAAAGGGGTTATTGGCATCCAAACTTCAGAGCGAAATGGCCAAATCGTGGGCGCATCTATTGTGGAAGAGGATGATGAGGTGATGCTCATTACTTGTAATGGCGTATTAGTCAGAACCTCTGTTGCAGAAGTCTCAATCTTAGGACGAAATACACAAGGCGTTCGTCTCATTCGCCTCGATGATGGCGATACACTTGTCGGTATGTCTCGTATCGAGGAGAATGATGCAGACGATGAGATGAGTACAGATGAGGAAGATCTCGAGCTCGATGTTGTTGAAGTGGTTGAAATCGATGAAGTAGACTTAACGGTTGAAGCAGAAGAGTCGCTCGAAACAGAGAAGGAGAGTGATGAGGAGAAACCCTCGGAGGAGTAAATCGAAAGGGTATAAATCCAACTCATTAACTATTAGCTATTAGCTATTAGCTATTAACTATTAACTATTAATCATCATTTAATGAAGTAAATTAAGAGTAAGAGAGCCGATCTATCCTTAGATCGGCTCTCTCTATTTTGTACTATCTTGCTCTATTTTGACGGTAATGCGACAACAATCTTCACCTCAACCTTCCAATTAGAATTCATCAATCCCGCCTGCACAGTACAGCGAACGGGCGCATTGTCAGAATCGACCCACTCATCCCAAGCACGATTCATCCCCTCGATATCTAAGCTACTTACAAGAAAGATCGTTACATCTAGAATATGGGATTTTTCAGCTCCGACTTTCTCTAAAAGCTGATCAATATCGGCAAGTAAACTCTGCATCTGTCGATAGATATCTGCCTCTTCCACTAAAGGAATAGCAGTATAGTAGAGCGTATCGTTATAGATCACCGCATCTGACATCCGCGGGCCTTTATTAATTCGAGTAATCATGATGGTTCCTTATTACCGGTAATACCAGCGATTCAATTGCTAATGGAAAAGTCAATCATAACTGACTGCCTTTTGAAGTCTTATCGTAATCAATATCATTGATATCTTTGTCGTTATTGTTGCCGCTCTTGACCTTGTGACCTTGTGACCTTGATCTTGATCTTGATCTAACTATCGATGTTAATATCTCTTACTAATTTTTATCCCCTCCGATTCCTTCATATGATTCTTCCCATCTCTCCACCCCTTCTTCGATCCGCTCTTCAACTAAGCCTAAAAGATCTAAATGATTATGGATATAGTGCTCCTTAATCGATTGATAAGCACTATTTTTCTGCTCCGCTAAGAGTGAATGAATCTCCTCGGCTAACTCTTCGAGTAACTCCGGATCCCCCTCACACAATTCACACCAGAGAATAAACTCCTCTTCTAACTGTTGAAGCGGCTCGAGATGTCGTCTGCGCAGACTCGCTAACGCATTATGATTGAGATTGAATCCTCGGATAGTCTCTTTCGCACGATGATAGTCATAATCTGATAATCCCGGCTTTACCGAAATTCGTCCATTAAGATAGTAACGAAAGTAGGCGTGAGGATCCTCCTGATCCGGTTTTATCAACAACTCATGAATTACTTTATGGGGATTATGCGCACCATCTTTATAGATACCACAGCTATTATTATTGTTACAAGAGCCAAAAAGATTTTTCCACTCAAAAGTTAACGCCTCATATTTAGCGCGGGGATAGAGATGCTCAATATGGCTATCTTCCGTAGTAAAGGGGGTTTCACAATAAGCACAGAGTCTATGCTGCATCTCATTGAGTTTTGACCAGATCTCTCGCCGATCCCCACCTCGTAGTCGTTGCCAATTTTTTGCCCCATTCTTCTGCGCTCGCACAAGACATTTAGGCACTTCTTTGGGCCGAACTAACTTTCTCATAGCCTACTCCTTTGACTCCTGAGCAGAGCGTCGATTACGGATTCGAGCTTTGAGTTGCTGTAGCTTTTTCTGATGACGAAGCTTCTCCATCTCGATACTCTCTCGACCAAAGTGCTTCTCTAACATTAGATAGAGCGCTTCTCCCTCCGGCGTTTCATCTAAACCATTCTCTATCATCTTCTCTAACTGCTGATATTGCTGATGCTCATAGACATCGGGGATATCAGCAATATTGAGAATGCGCAATAGAATATTATCGGAAGAGAGTCCACGAGTCTGAAAGCTTGGGGAATGTACGCGCACGCGATTAGTCTCAAAATCATTCTTCAAGAAACGAATTTGATCTTTATGAACTGTGGAGATCACCTGCGGACTATGCGTTGTGATAATAAATTGCATATTGGGGAAGATCTTCAAAAGCGAATCGATAATGGTCTGCTGCCAAGTAGGATGGAGATGAAGCTCGATCTCATCGATAATCACAACGCCGGGGCTCTCCCTTGGATCTTCTAGATGGGGATTTAAGATCTCTAACCGTGAGATAAGATCAGCAACCATGAAGAGAACCGAGCGCTGTCCATGTGAAAGATGTTGGATATCATGTAACTCATCATAGATTGAGAGAACAACCCGATCCTTTCCTGTGGAACGATCAACAAAGATCCCTGTGGCATTCGGGATCAGATCACAGACAATCTCATTGACGATCTCTTTTAACTTCTGTGCGGTATTGAGCGGGCGACACTGCAGTGCAGCAATTTTTTCATCTGTCTCTGCAATCTTCACTTTTAACCCTGAAAGCATATCATCAACAAGCGCCTGCTTCATGGGATCAGCATTTTGATGCTCTTGGGTAAACTCTTCTGCTGTCTGCTCTAATAACGCTCTAAATTGTAGAAGATCGCGAAGTTCCGTTCCTGAGTCTTGCCGCGAAAGATTCTCTAACATCACAAACCACTCAATCATATCGGAGATGCGAACTTTCTCATCTAACGCATAATCGTAAGCACTTGCACGATGAAGATGTATTTTACGCGCACCACGAACAAAATTGGGGCGGTTGACGCTATAGAAGATAAAGAGGGGTAACGTAATATTACAATCATTAAAGGTTATACAATCACGAATCACCTTCGCATACGCATTGAGCTCACTAAAATCAGATCGTTGCCCGATTGCCCCCTCTTGTAAGGTCCGCTCAAGCATAAAGTGAATCTTATTATCTGCATCAACCTCGACTTCAAGTGAGATCTCAGCTCTATTCTCTCCACTTTTAATCTCCTCTTCCGAAATCTCAAGCCCGGCAGGCTCCTCTCGATTGATCGCATTGAGAACCCAAGAGAGCCCTTTTGTTAAACATTCACAAACCGTTGTTTTTCCAGTAGCATTCTCCCCTATCAAAACAGTGAGTCGATCATCAAAGGTGATCTCTAACTCATTTAATCGGCGAAGATTCTTAATCTTAATATGGCGAACTTTAAAGGTCGCCTCATTGAGGATCGATTCACAACGAGAGAAAGCTAGTTTTGCTTTCTGTAACAAAGGGTCCTGCGCTAAAGAGGTATCTGTATCAAGATCTACTCCTCGAAGATAGCGTGCTGCCTGCTCATAATTTTTTAATAAAGAGGATTCTTCAGTCGCTAAATTTCCCGGCAATTCTCCCGACAAATGATCCCGTTCCGGCATTAACTCACTAACCGCTTCTCGCTCCTTTCGTTTCATTCTACGCTCCTCAAAAGTACTCTCAATCTAACAATCATCTAAAAAAGGACCCTACTTCCAAGATATCACAGAAAGCGCAAAGAGGAGTGCCATAAGCAGCAAGGCCCCCTCTTTTTAAGGAGGAGGCTTGATCAAATAGTTCTCTCACATTTCAACTCAATCTATCACTCACTGATAGGTGATATTGATAGAACTCTTAATAATAGAACTCTTAATAGAGCTTTTTCTGTGGCGGACCTGCAAAGTTAAGGGGGCCGATCGCAGTCATATCTACTTCAACAACGGTGGGGCCTTCAATCGCAATCGCATCGGCAATGACCTGACGAAACTCCTCAACAGAGCTTGCTAAAAAGCTCACACAGCCCATCGATTCCCCTAACTTCTTATAGCTTGGCGTATGTAGCTCATTATAATATTGGCGACCACCAAAGTAGTTATTCTGAATGCCACGCATCACCCCATAACCTTGATCATTCATCACAAGTAGAACCATATTCAGATTCTCCTGAACCATGGTTGCAATCTCACCAATCCCAAGCATTAAACCGCCATCTCCCACTAAAGAGACAATCTTTTTATCACGATTGGCAATCGCCGATCCAATACCATGCGCCAAACCTAAGCCGATAGCACCTGCAAGCGAGTGGATATTACGAAGTGGAGCTTGTACTGGAAAGAGTCGACTTCCCCAAGTGCTTCCTGACATCGTAATATCTCGCACTAAAATACCACTCTCCGGTAATGCATCTCGTAGAGCAAAACAGATCTCAGCATAAGGACCTAACTGCTCTGTCAAAGCATTGATCGCCGCTTCTTTCGCTTCTCTAATCTCTCGATCATAGTCAGGATCGATAAAAGAGTGTTGCTCTAAGGCGGTTGCAAGATACGCTAAAGAGGCTTTTGCCTCAGAGCAGATAAAGTGCTCGACACGGTAGTTTCTCTGCTGCGCGACAGGATTGGCATCAATCTGAATCAATTTTTCAGGAAATTGGACGCTATAAGTCTTCGTCTCATTACTTCTCAAACGAGATCCCACTACCAAAGCAATATCAGCTGACTTTAGGAGCTCTTCGACCTTTTGAGAGTTATGGAAAGCGCCCAAACTACGGGGATGGTGATCCGGCAATACTCCTCTTGCATGGGTCGATGAGAGAACAGGAATCCCAAGATCTGCCAATGCTTTAACCTCATCTTCAGCCTCTAAACATCCTCCTCCAATCCATAGAATTGGGCGTTTTGCCTCTTTTAAAGACTCTACCACTCTGTCTAAGGCAGCACGATCGATCATCGGCATCTGTAAAGCTCCCACAGGATAGAGCTCTTCGGGAAGCTCGATCTCGGCCGCTTGTACATCGATCGGAATCTCAACACTCACCGGCCCCATTGGAACGGTTTGCGCCACACGAATGGCCTCACGCATAATACCAATGGCATTATCGGGACTCATAATACGATAAGCTGCCTTACTCGCCGCCTTCAAGAAAGTTAATTGATCTTTTGCTTCATGAATAAATGAGGCATCTCGATCGAGATACTCTCGTTCAACCTGACCGGTAATATGTAATACCGGACTCGCCGCATTACAGGCCTCAATTAGAGATCCCACCGCATTTCCGGCGCCAGCACCGGTACTTGTAATTGCAACACCTAATCCCTTAAAACGCGCATGGGCATCTGCCATCGTTAAGCAACCTGCTTCCCCTCTAGAGCAGACAAAATTGATCTTCTCTCGGCGCCCAATAGCATCTGCAATAGGGAGGTTATGGATCGAAATAACACCATACACATCCTCAACACCATGCATCTCTAATAAGCGTGCAATCGCTTCTCCAACTGTTACCTTCATTCTTTTCTCCTACGCCTTCTAATCTGCGTCTATCTTATTCTCTACCCATATTCTCTATTTTTAGAGACGCTATCGATCTAATAACATTTTCTCTCATGAGATATCTCACTCGATATCTCGCTACCTCTCGCGCGAGCTCTCTATTTTTCTTTATCTATCTCTCTTTTATTACGACTCACACCAAGGATTAGGAGTCTCATCTAAGCTTAAGAAGATACTCTTTTGTTGCATATAAGAGAGAATCCCTAAACGCCCCTTCTCTCGCCCGATACCGCTCTCTTTATAACCCCCAAAAGGTGTTGAGATAGAGAATTTCTTATAGATATTGATCCAAATGGTTCCCGCTTCTAAAGTTCGTGCTAATTGCCATGCACGGCGATAATTTTCTGTCCAGATGCCGGCAGATAGCCCATAAACGGAGTCATTAGCTTCGGTAATAAGTGCTGCTTCATCATCAAAAGGAAGCACCACCAATACAGGGCCAAAGATCTCCTCTTGACAGACAGAGTCACTATTTTTTAAGCCGGTAATAATCGTCGGGGCATAATAACTGCCCTTTGCTAACGCCCCTTCTAATAGCCGTTTTCCACCTATCTCGATCTTCCCCCCTTCAGCAACCGCCTGCTGAACATAACGGTCGATACTCTCTAAATGTTGCTCGCTAATCACTGGTCCCACCTGTGTTGTGGGATCTTCTGGGTGTCCAACGCGCAGAGCGGCACTCTTTTCAATGAGTTTTGCTAAAAAAGGCTCATAGAGCGAACGATGCACAAAGAGGCGTGAGCCGGCGATACAGGCTTGTCCGGCTGAACTAAAGATGCCATAAATAACACCATTGACGGCTAACTCTAAATTGGCATCCTCTAAGACGATTGTAGGTGATTTCCCTCCAAGCTCTAATGAGGTGGTAATCAGGCGCTCAGCAGCAACATGAGCTAACGCTCTTCCAGTATTGGTGCCTCCGGTAAATGAGATCTTCTTCACTAATGGATGATTCACAATGGCATTTCCCACCACCGAACCACGCCCCGGCAGAACACTTAAGATTCCCTTGGGCAATCCTGCTTCTTCAAATCGTTTAGCTAATTCTAGTGCAATTAACGATGTAGCTTCCGCAGGCTTTAAGATGACCGCATTACCCCCCGCTAATGCCGGGATCAACTTCTGCACTTCAGAGGCAATAGGAGAGTTCCAAGGGGTTATTGCCGCAATAACGCCCAATGGCTCATAGAGGCTAAACGTAATAGCATCATGCATACGCTGATTGGTTAATTCGTTATCCATCGTCTCTAATGTAGAGGCGACATAACGCGTCGTGGCAATAGCACTTGCAACCAATCCCCGTGTTTCATAGAGAGGTTTACCATTATCCCGAGTTTGAAGCTGAGCGAGTTCATCTCGATCCCGCTCTAAAATATCTGCAAACTTAAAGAGAATGCGCGCTCTCTCTGTCGGCAATAGGTCTCTCCAGGTGGGCTCTCTCCATGCTCTATCTGCTGCAACAATCGCCTCTTTTACATCTTCTAATGAAGCTGTGGAAAACTCTGCGTTAAGACTCATATCTGCGGGGAAGAAGCTCTTAGAAGGCTCTCCACGACCAACTCTCCATTCACCTGCTAAAAATATTTTTTTCACTATATCCTCCTTATCCTCTGTCAATATCCTTAAATGAGCAACGCATCATCTAGCTGACGACAGAAACGCGCAACACTTAATGCAGCGAGCATTGAGGTCTTAGGGTTACTCTCTAAAGGAACCCCCATCATCACAATCTCCATAGCACCAAACTTACCTTGCGCAATGATTTTATGCTGATTTCGCGCCATCTCTGGATCGGCAATCAACTCAACTTCAGTCTCATCCATTCCGATTCCGGCAAGCGCTAAAGTAGCAGCGACATTGGCATTAGCAGGAAAACGTTTTGCCGCTTCTCTCGCACTTCCCTTAAAGAAAGTGGTCGCATTCTCTAGCTGATCGAGATCGACAAGCTCTTCTGCATAACTTCCCTTCCAACTACGGGGATTCTTTCTCCCTTGATAGAGAACGGAATCTAATCCTGCTAATTTAGCCGAGGCTAAACCATCGATGCCGGCAATCGCTCCCGATAAGATCGAGATCTTCACCTGATGCTCTTTTGCTGCCTGCTCAACCTGCTTCTGAAATAGTGAATCGGCAAAGGTTCCTACTGAGATCACCCCAACATCGATTCCCGCACTAATCAAATCAAAGAGATGTGCTTTCAATCCTAACTGCCCTGCCATCTCAACGGCACAATCTGGCTGACCATCTATCTCCGAGATGCGACTAATGACTTTAATCTCATCGCCCACAATTGCTTGAGTCTTAGCGACATCTTGTGGCATCACTACTAACCACCCCACTTTGACATCTTCGGGTAGAAGCGGCATCACAGCTTGTGCCATCGCCCCATAACCAATCATTACTATTTTCTTCATTCTCTCCCCTATCTCTTCCTGCTCACTCTATATCTGTTATTCTCTATCTATTGCTTCTCTATCCATTTATTCTCTATATATTAATTGCTCTCTATTACGCTTCTACCGATACCACTTATTGATTATTTTATGGAGCAACCTCATCAAATCTCTCGACTGAAGCCACCTGAGACATCAACAACTGACCCCGTTGTATAGGAAGACATCGGTGATGCTAAAAAGAGTAACGCTCGAGCCGCCTCTTCTGCCTTACCTAATCGCCCCATGGGGATTCCTCGCTCCTGGGCAATGCCGGCAATCCACTCATCCCAACTCTTAGAACGATCTGAACGCTCCTCATATCGACGGCGCCACTGCCCCGACTCCACCATACCGATTAAGATCGAATTGACCCGAATCCCATTAACTCCTTTCTGAGCAAATTCTTGCGACAATGTCTTACTCAAATTGAGTAAGCCCGCTCTTGCTGCCGATGTTGCAATCATATGCCGCTCCGGCTTTAGGGCTAATAGCGAGTTCACATTGGTAATCGAGGCCATATCTGATTGCTCTAAGTAAGGCAATGCCGCCTTAATAGGATTTAAGACACCAAAATATTTAAGAGTCACTTCTCCGAGCCAATCCTCATCTTGAGTCTCTTCAAAAGAGGCGACTTTCCCCTGCCCGGCATTATTAATTAAGAAATCGATCCCCCCAAAATGTTGAACTACAGCGTTGATCATTGCTTCCACAGAATCACGATCTAGCACATCTGCGACAATGGTTAACATGTCACTAGACGAAACTTCAGGTAATGCTAACCTCACCGCTTCTAAAGAGGCATCTAAACGCGCCTGATTACGTCCACACCAAGCAACTTTAGCACCGCCTGCTAGAAGTAATTTTACCGTTTCTAAACCAATACCAGATGATCCACCGGTCACAATTGCGACCCGATTCTCCACACCAAAACTCATCGACTGCCTCCTCATCTTCCTTCTAATCCTTCCTATTTATGATTCTCGTCTCAATATCAAACGCTCTCTTCCTCTAATAGAGGGGGGAGATCCGCCTATCTCACTCTGTAAACGTTTTTTTCCTCTTAAATCGGCCCAAAGAGTCTCTCTTTAAAAAAAAGTGGCGCATCGATATAAGCAAGATGCCCCGCATCAGCAACCTCAACTAAATTGAGCCTTGAATGTCGTGCTTTTAAAGCATGCATCCCTTCTGGTGGCGTAATGCCATCTTTCAGGCCAAAATAGAGATCAATCTCCAATTGTGGATCAATTTGTGACAATGCACGATCGATCGAATCATAAGCAAGAAGATGAGATGCATTGGTAAAGCCATCCATTGTTAAACGTTGAGAAACTTCACGAACAATGTCCATATTCTCAGTAGAAGGATTTCCAAGCAGATAAAGACCGCGCTCCTCAGCCATCCCTAAATTCCCTAATCGAGCTAATAATTTTGGCCGACGCTGATACACTTCCGCCTTAACAGATTCCTCTTCTTTAGCATATCCTTGTGCCGGTGCAATCAGCTGGACTCGCTCTAAATATTGTGGATATTTTGCAGCAAAAGCAGTGGCCATCATCGCCCCAAGAGAGTGCCCCACTAATATGATGCGCTCCAACCCTAACTCATTGATCAATGCAAAGAGGCGATCGGAATAATCTAACGCCAAAGGGGTATCTGTTATCAACTTCTCACTCTTCCCATATCCGGGCGCATTCCAGGCAATAAGATGAGCAGAGATTTCACGATCCTGTAACTGTTTAATCCATGAGTATGCGCCAGAGCTAATCCCATGGAGTAACAGAAAAGGTGTGCCCTCTCCCTTTTTCTCTAAATACTCGATCCCGCTCTTTGGGGCGAATTGATACTCAACCTGATTCATAAAATCTCTTCTCCTCTCAATCATCAGTCAAGATGGCTTAAATCGATATCTCCTAAAATCTTTAACAGATCCTCAATACATCTCAAATTAAGAACCCGATCCCTCTAGGATTCGATTTAAGCCCCTCTTGTTATCCCTTCTTCTTATCTCTTTTGTTATTAATATTACGTACAAAATCTCATGATCTTGAATAACCTATCTATCTCTAATCACGTTTAATGACACTTGATTACACTTAACTACACATAATTACACTTAATTACGCTTAACTTTAGAGAGCGGATGATCTTCAGGATAGGTCGGGATCTGCGGTTTTGAAGTACCCAACATGACACACATTAAGGCATCTTCTTGCGTATAGTTATAAAGTCCACGATAAATTCCTGGAGGAATAGAGATCAGGTCACGCTCTTTAAGAATGACTGAATATTTCTCCCCTTTATCTTCTAAAAAGAGTTCGATAGAACCTCTTAGCAGGAAAAAGACCTCTTCAACATCATCATGAAGATGGAGTGGCCCTTCACATTGTGCCGGTAATACCATCGTTGAAAATGTAAAGTTCTCTGCCGGAACGGTATTACTATCTGATGCAACGCCTGTTGCGCCTGTCCCCATGTAACGCATCTGCGCACGTCGATATTTAGGGTCATAATCAGCTTGAAATTTGAGTGCATCAAAATCATACTTACGATCTTCTAATCGTGCGATTCGTGTATTCATCCACTCTTCTAAACTTTTGCCTTCTGGACGGTTCCAAGTTTCAAATTCTCTAGACATCTCTATTCTCCTTTGTGAATAAATTTTATGAATAAATCTCTATGGATAAGATCCCCTTTGGGTTCTCAATAAAGTATTGTTGTTACAGTTACTTCTTCAATAATATTTCCGCTCTATTGCGATCGGTAGGAAGTTACTGCTCTAAAAGTGCCCCTGATAACATCTCCCTAATAACGTCTCAATAAGGGGACAAGAATGATCGATCCTGCAACGGCAACACCCGCAAGAAAGATAATTCCGGTATTAAAGTTGCCAGAAAAGGCAACGATATATGCGATTAAGACCGGTACAATAGCGCTTGTAAAGTTAGCGAGACCATTAAAAATCCCCCCTGCAGTCGTCGCCACATCACGATCACTCACATTTGAGAGAAGTGCAAAGACGGCCGATACGGAAACTCCCCACATTAAAGAGCTGATGGTCATCATCGTAATCACGAGTATATTGCTCTCAACGATCACCATTAGGTACATCGCTATCCCGGCACCTAATAACCCTATAAAGACTTGCGGTGCGCGACGAATCGAAAAACGATCTGAGTAGAGCGCTCCTCCGATCTCTCCAATCAACATCCCAATAAAAGGGATCATCGATAGTGCGCCAAACTCTTTAAGATTGAATCCTTTCTCTTCCATGAGATAGGTAGGAATCCAACTATTGAGTCCCCAGAGATAGGTCATCAAAGCGATATTAAAAAAACAGACTAACCAAAAAGGACCATTACTCATCAATCGCTTAAGATTAACACTATGTGAGCTCTTAACGACTCGCTTCCGTCCCGATACTTCCACATTACGCAAACCATAATGGACTAAGATTGTTGCAATTAAGGTTAATGCGCCCATCACATAGAAGGTGGTATGCCAATCGTAATTGCCTAAAACATATGCGGTAATCGGAAATCCTAACGCCGCACCAATAGGGGTACCTAAAATAAACATTGTGGAGGCACGCGCCTGCTCTTTATCGCTATAACAGAGCTTTACGATGCTATAGCAGAGTGCAAAGAGAGGTCCTTCTGCAATCCCTAATAAGATCCGATTGATCAGCATCCCTTCATAAGTCGTTGTAAATCCCATAATGAGCATCAAGATACCCCAGCTCAAAACAGACCAGAAAATTAATTTTTTAGGGCTAAATAGATCTCCTAAAAAACTTAAAAATACGGAGGAGAAACCATAAGAGAGAAGGAAACTTGTCATCAACCAACCGAGCCTGCTCTTATCTTCAACAACACCCATCGTCTCTTGAAAAGCGGGATCAGAAAAGAGTACAGCAATGCTGATCTTGTCAAAAAAGGCTAAGACAACGCAGATCATTAAGACTGTTGCCGGCGTCCAATGCACTATTAAATTTTTGGGCACAAAAGGTAGCCTTTCAGCTAGCGCTTCTTTCATAAATTTCCTCCTAGTAGATATCTCAATGCGTACTCTTGATGAGAGTCGATCTTTTGCACTGTCGACTTATTACGCTTCGGTGGTTGCTCTTTTCTGCTATTTTTATTCTGATTCTCTATTGCTTTTTCTATTACTTTTTCTATTACTTTTTCTATTCTATTTCGACACTGACTTCTATCTTATAGAGACCCTCTCCCCCTATTTCTCGCCTGTTTCTCTGCGCTCCTACTTTAGAGCGATAGCCCTCTCGCTGGCATGCTTGAACTTCTACCAATTTATTCTGATAAATCCATCCTGATCAATCGCTCCTATCGAATTTAGCCTCATCAATTAACGGAGCTTCATCACATTAAAAGCAGGATCGCCAATCTCTACCGCCTCTAAAGTTCTATCAGCCTTGATCCATCGCTTTGCAATCTGTACTACTCTTGCATCATTAATCGAAACTAAATATTGCAATTTTCCCTCAGGCGTAAGGTAGAAGAAGCTCTTTTGACGTGGCGCGCTATCACGGATCACTACCTCAGTACGATCAAGTCCGACCGGCGTCCCTAAAATCTGAATATTGCAATCATATTGATCCGACCAGAGCCAAGGGGTTTCACGGTAAGGTGTCGCCTTCTCGCCCCCTAACATCGCTTTTGCGGCAATTACCCCTTGATGCTGTGCATTTGCCCAAGATTGAACAGAGAACCCTAAATCTGGGTGAATAGCGACATCTCCTGCAGCATAAATATGGGGATCAGATGTCTGGCAATAATGATCTACAACAATACCGTCACGCACATCTAATCCTGCCTCAACAGCGAGCTCTTTATTGATATGCGCCCCTGCTCCAACAACGACTGCATCAAAGCTGCGCCATTTCTCCCCATTTTGAATAATCGTTAACGCCCCATTCTCTTCCACAATATCGAGAGTTCCACACTCAAAACAGAGCTCAATACCCTCTTCTTGATGAAGCGACTCAATAAAATCAGAGACCTCGACAGAGACACTTCTAGCACAGAGACGCTCACCTAACTCCAATAGTGTGACAACACACCCCTGTTGCCGTAATGAGGCTGCAATCTCTAAACCGATCCAACCACCACCAATAATTGCAAGTGACTTAATCGATGGGAGCGCGCGCTGCAATGCTAAACTATCCTCAACTGTACGCAGTGTGAAGAGATTAGGCAGAGATCGCCAGGCATCAACAGGAACTCGTGCTTGACTGCCGGTCGCAATCAGAAGCTTGTCATAAGGAAGCTGTGAACCATCTGAGAGCGTCACTACCTGTTTATCACGATCGATTTTGGTAGCAGAGAGGGGCGCGTAGAGCGTCAAATTGAGCGCCGCAATCTTCTCTGGTGGGAAGAAATGGAGATTTTGATGATCCATCTCTCCAAGCAATACCTGCTTCGATAATGGTGGTCTTTCATAAAAGAGTTGTGATTCATCTGAAATCACGGCAATCTCTCCTTCAAATCCCTCTTCTCTTAAGGTATAAGCAGCCCAAGCAGATGCCTGCCCACCCCCAATAATAACCACTTTCTCCATCTTCACTCCCTCCTTTTTCTATTTTGATAATAGGTTTCACATGAAACAATAGTGACGCTTTAAGATCCTTTGACCTGGCGTCGTGTTTCATGATCCAGGCCACCCTCAATCGCCCACTCCGTAAAGAGCTCAAGAGCATAATCATAGACTCGGGGTATCCATGCCGGCGTCACATAATCATCATTGGTGTAATACTCAAAAGCGCCCCCTAAAGGTGAATGTACATACCAGAAATAAGCTGATGAGACGGGATGACGACCAGGACCGATAAAGGAATCCCATTTGAGTCGATTCATATTGAGCCCCCCACCAATCACCTCATGAATATCTCGCACCACAAAAGCAACATGATTGAGCCCCGTTGTTTCACGTTGTGGCAGTTTCAATAAGAAGAGATCATGATGCCAACCTTCTGCAGCACAACGCATAAAAGCGCCACGCCCACGATAGGCATCTGAAAGATAGAAGCCTAACTTCTCCTCATAAAACTTCTGCGTCTTTTCTAAATCCGGGGTAAAGAAGACCACATGCCCAATAGCAACAGGATCTGCTTTTTCATAAACAGGACTAGGCGCATTGACCCGATTGATTCTGCCAAACTGATTGATCGGCAGACTTGTCGCCTCTAAATCTGCTTTTAGAATGTACTCCTCAAAACGGAGCGTCATACCATTGGGGTCCTGACACTGAACAACACCATCGGCAAAGTGATATCCCGGCTCTGACTGAAGTCTCTCTGCTAGAAGCTCAATGTCTTGATAACGATTCACCGCCCAAGTCACCTCTCTTAAGGTGGATCCTGCTTCAAATGCCGGCGGTAAGCGCTCATCATCGATAGCAAAAACATAGATTGAGCTACCATTGCCTAATTGATATTTCGCTGCCCTCTCAATATCACTCTCTACCTCTTTAAGGCCAAAGTCTGCAAGATATTGTTTCGACTTTGCAATATCCTCAACACCAAACTTTAATGTTTTGATTCCATTTAACATACTTAAATTCCTCGTTAAAACTTCTGACTCTGATGAACCCTATTAATTTCTGCGTAATAGTACGTCATGTTTGTTTCATATTTATTTAATTAAAGACAAAACCACCATTAACAGGGATATTTTGCCCGGTAACAAAAGCAGCGAGATCAGAGAGAAGATAGAGTGCGGTGCCACTGACATCTTCAGGAAGTTGTTCCCGTTGAATCGCTCGGCCATTAACATAGAGTGAGTGTCGCTCTGCCGGTACATATGCCGTCGCTTCAACTAATGTTAAGCCTGGAGAGAGGCTATTGACGGTAATATTAAACTCTCCCAATTCACGGGCCATAGAGCGTGTCATCGCCAAGATAGCCCCTTTACTTGCGGTATAAGCCATCAATTTAGGGGCCCCCCAAAGGGCCGTATCGGAAGCGATATTCACCACGCGACCCTGATCCGATCTCTTAAGAAAAGGAACCATCGCCTGTGTCATCAACCATGTTCCTTTCACATTAATAGTCATGACTCGATCCCATAGATCAGGATCATAATTCATCATATCGACGCCCCCAACACCTGTAGCTAGCGCCGCACAATTAATTAAACCATCCACATAGGGCCACGCTTGCTCAACTTCCTCAGCAACCTTATCGATAGCTTCAGGCAAACTTAAATCTGCCACAATATAGGATGCCGGCAATCCCTCAGCTTGCAGTAATTCTGCTCGCTCTTTTAAGAGATCCTCTAAAATATCGACCATTAGTACTGTAGCACCAGCCTCTAGAGCCGCGCGAGTAAAGTCATACCCTAACCCGCGTGCCGCGCCTGTAATGACGATCTTTTTCCCCTCTAATAGTGCTCTCATGATCACCTCAATTATTCTGCAGGATGAATAGTGGCGCCCACAGCATCTACATTTGCCTGACTCGCTTGATATGCCTCATACTCTTTAAACTGCTTTTCTGCGGCGCGCTTAAAAGTGCGGCGGAGACGTGTAATACCGACATCATGTTGATAAAGGAACTCATGCTCTCGAGCATTAGGGGCTAATAGCTCTAAAATAATACGATCTTGCTCTAATACATCCCAATGCAATCCTTCTAAATGATTGCGATACATAAAGCGCCAAGTATCACGCTCCCATCCTGAAACTTTACGGCAACGCCAGAAAAATACGCGCGTATTATTTTCATCAATAGGGGTCGCAAAACCAACAATCCAGAAGCTTCCACCAGGACCAAATTTAGATTGATAAGGAATAGAGAGTCGTAACCAAGCGCCACCAGTTTCTCCATACTCCACCCAGTCAAAGTTCACGCCTGATTGCCCATCTTTCTCAAAGATAAAACCTGTTTTCGTCATTTTTAGGCTCATCTCCGCTTGGCGATCACCCTCAGACATTGAGTGAGAAACGGAGTGAAGATAAGTTCCATGCATGGGATCCATCACATTATCAACTGCATATTGATAATTGACTTTCCAATCTGCGATACAGAGGAAATGACTCCACTCATCACTATCGAGTTGCTCCGGGAAAGTGAGTTCTGTAGGTGCTTCATCACCAACACCAAACCAGAGGAAAATGGCACCATGAACCTCTTTCACATGGTATGATTTCACACAAGTAGCCCCGGTCATCGGACAACTTGCAACAGCAGGAACATCCTCAACAACACCATCAAAACGAACTTCAACACCGTGATACCAGCAAGCAACACGATTGCCTAAATTCCATCCTAAAGAGAGTCTCGCACCACGATGGGGGCAGCGATCTTCAAGAGCATGAACCTTACCCTCTTCATCACGCCAAACAACAATGTTCTCACCTAAGCGGGTAATTCCCACAGGACTGGTCCCTACCTCCCAACTCGCTAATACTGGATGCCACAGGTTACGTAAACCAAAGTTGAGGTACTCTTGTGCGTCTTTAAATTTTCTAGATGTCATAATCTTCTCCTCCTACACTCTTAAAACCTTAATAACCTAAACGAGCCATCTCAGCTTCGAAGCTCTCTTCTGTAAATTTCTCACCACTCTCTAATAACATTCCTTGTTCATTAAGCGCAGAAACCACCTCGGAGAGTGTTGTCGCCCCTTTTGAAAAAGCGGCAATAAGGTTCTCCACAAGACTCAATTCATAAGCGGAAGGTTCATGTGCACGGTTTTGCCAAACCACATGCTTCACATCTCCAGGAATCTGAATATTATTGATGCCGGCATCAGGGTTAGGTCTATTTTCTAGCCAGGTTTTAAGCTTTTCATTGTAATTTGCCATCTGCTTCCTCCTTTGATTTCTGTATGTCATTGCATACAAAATTTCTTAATAATTTCTTAATTTATAGTATCTCTTGGTATCTTGAATCAGCCTACACTTCACCTATCGACCAAGCTACAACAGAGTATTGATACAAGATATTTGATATCAGTGATTAAAAATCGATCTCCTTTCGCTCCCTCACGTCTACCACAGGTACACTTTAAAAAAGCTCCCTTTTGCAATAGCCCTCAATAATCTCATTCCAATGAATCTATTTAACAAAAGGGAAATGGAGGTAATACGGAGATATGAAAATATGAATATAGGGAGATATTAAGATTTAACTCTTCAAAAATAGTTATTAAATAGAACAATAATCACTCTATTATCCTAATCTCTGCGCTCTTCCCTCTTCTCTACGCTCGATAACAAAAAGTATCAACAGCAATAGTTACTGTTCAACAGAGATCATGATCTCTCCTGCCTCTACTTTCACAGGATAAGTCAATAAATTTCGACAGCCAGGGCCACTCTCTAAATTCCCCGTCTTAATATCAAAAATAGCTTCATGAAGAGGACATTCAACTGTTCCGTCTTCCACAAAGCCTTCTGTTAAGAGTGCATAAGCATGGGGGCAGATATTCTCAATGGCGAAATAGTGATCTCCCACCTGAAAGATTCCGATCTTAATATCCCCAATATCAACCGATTTAGGCATATACTCTTCCACTTCACCCACTTGGCATACTGAAACCCAATTCATCTTCTTCCTCCTCAAAGACCCCTATCCTGCTTGACAGGGATAATCAGAAAATAGCGATCCACTCATATTATTGTTTTGACATCTTGTGAATGGTAATCGTCTGTTATTCAAATAAAATATTTAATTTATAAGGGTAATCCCATAATGACTAGTCTTTTATCTAGCTTATTTTGCTCAATCTACTAAATTATTTAGTTTTATATATAAAACACCATTTACTTTATAAAACAATAATGCAAGAATACGATTAATAAAAGAAGCTTGTCAAGCCCATTTTCTAAATAGGAGTCTTAACAGCTAATTTTTCCTATAATAGATAAGAATAAAAAGTGAGGAGTTTAGCGATGATTGAAGAGATTGATGCAGAAAAATACCTTGTGCCGGGGCTCGTTAGAGGATTGAAGATATTAGAAAGTTTTACCGCAGAAAAGAGTGAGATGACTCTAAGCGAGATCGCTAAAAACTTAGAAATTAATCGATCAAGTGCTTTCCGATTAGTCCAAACATTGGAATATTGTGGTTATCTTTTGCGCACGCCTCATAAGAGTTATAAGCTCAATGTGAAAGTACTACAACTCGGTTACACCGCAATTGAATCGATGAATATTCCACAGCAAGTTACGGCGATTATGCAGCAATTACGGGATAAAACAAAAGTAGCCGTTCATCTTTCTATTCTCGATGATATCGAAATTGTCTATCTCAATAATATTCAGGCATTAGGGGCTTTCACCTCCAATATTCGAGTTGGAACGCGATGGCCTGCTTATGCAACAGTGATTGGTCAAATGTTATTAGGATCATTGAGTAATGAGGAGATAAGGGCTCGTTTTGAGGGAGTCTCCGAATGGGAAAAATACTCAGCGTCAACAGCAAAAGATATCAATGAATTGATTGAAAAGATCGAAATAGCAAGAAACTCCGACTATCTCATTAGCTGGAAAAACTTTAAACCCGATATGATTGCCTGCGCTGCACCTATTCGCGGTAAAATCTCTAAAGAGATTCAATATGTACTCTCTGTAAGTTGTCCGGCAACAAGCTATAGTAACCGAGAGCAATTTGTAAAAGAGGTTGTTCCGCTACTATTAACAGCTGCCGATGAGATTTCAGATCTGATGATTCAATAACATTACTCTGCTACATTATGCTGATCGATTCTAAAATAGATTTTAGAGTAGAACCCTATTTTCCCTCTATTAGTATTATTAGTATAAAATAGAAGAGATTCCCTATTAATAATCGATGCAGATGTAGGTATGTAGCACTATTAGAAACCTCTACCATAGAGCGATCGATCAATCTGATTAATTCAACGTAGAAGAAAGGAGTATTCTAGTGAATAGTCATAATCAAGAGTTTATCAATACTTATCTTGCTATCAATGCGAATAAATATCCTAAAGAAGCACTAACAACAGTGACCTCTATTTTACACAGGCTCAATGAGAGTCAACAAGCGGCACTCCATGCACTTCCTCTTAAAGATCCGACATTAGCATTACTTCTCTCCTTCTTCTTCGGCTCTTTTGCTGTAGATCGCTTCTATATTGGTAATATTTTATTAGGAGTTCTTAAGCTCATTACAATTGGTGGCTTAGGTATTTGGACGGTAATAGATTGGTTTATCATCTCCAAGCAGACCCGGCAACAAAATTTAGACCTTTTACTCAAATTTGCAGATCAACTATAATCTTTAAAAACGGAATTCATCATACAACTCACCTCTTTTTAGAGTGAAATAACCGTAATCAAATAGTATCTGATCTACATAGATGGTAAAACCAACAAGGGCTGGCGGGTATCTGCAAAAGAGCAGACCCATCAGCCCAATTTTATATCTTAGTACTTAGTAGTACTAATCAATAACTACAGATAAATTGATCCAACATCACAAAGGAATTACACCTATCTCATGATATTACTTGTTGTTGCCCTTATTGTTATTCTCTTTTTAATCTATATTCTCCGCTATCAAAGAGCACTCATTCGATATGGCATTCCTCTTCTTGCTATTCTAGCCACTCTATTGCTCTTCTTTATTTTACAAAATATTATCTATCCCTATGATAAGCATACTCCTATTCGAGCAAGTGAACAGAATCAAAAATTAGAAGAAAAAAGCAGAAATAGCCGAATGCGATCTCGTGAGCGACAACTTCAAAGAGGAGAGATTGAAGCAATCAATTGATCTTTATAAAGCCTTTCTTCAATCTATTCACAAAAGGGGGCTGATGAATTGCCGGATCTTACTATCGCGTTCTTCCAGAAGTTATGTGCCGGCAATGGACATCGAAGTTGCCGACCAGCGGGCATGCATTGGTTAAAAGAATGAAGTAGTTGGCTCCCGCAGCTCCAGGAGCTTTCTTAAGAATAAAAAATCCAGACAAAGAAAAAGCTCCTAGCTAATTAGCTAGGAGCTCTTAATGAAGCCCTGGGGTTGACCTACTCTCACATGGGATCTCCCACACTACCATCGGCGCTG